>JBPCRP010000045.1:0-35340 GCA_050996715.1 Propionibacteriaceae bacterium | reverse complement strand
CGTCAGCGGTGACCGGGCAACCTCAGGAAGCGGCGACGAGGACTTCGACGCCGCACTGGCCAAGCTCCTGGACGAGGGCTCGCCGGACCAGGGCTCGCCGGACCAGGGCTCGCCGGACCAGGGCTCGCCGGACCAGGGCTCGCCGGACCAGGGCTCGACGGACCAGGGCTCGACGGACCAGAGGTCCGAAGAGTCGGCAGGCCCCGCAGGGTCGGCTGGGTCCGAGGGACCGGCTGAGTCAGGTACCAACGAGCCCGGCGCCGAGGATTCGCGCTGACCGCATCGTCTCGGTCGACGTCGGGACGTTCGGCCTCGCTGACGGCCGCGTGCGCGCAGGCGTTGCGGACGTGGGCGGCGCCGGACGCCGAGCAGGAGACGCTGCGGTTGCGCTACCTGGCCCACCTGTCCGCCGTGCCCGACGGCTGGTCCCGGAACTCCCCCGTGGCGCACCTGACCGCGAGTGCGGTGATCACCGACGCGGGAGCGGACCGCGTGCTCCTCGCGTTGCACGCGAAAGTCGGGCGGTGGTTGCAGACCGGCGGCCACCTCGAACCCGGTGACATCGACCTGGCCGACGCTGCGCGCCGGGAGGCGGTGGAGGAAAGCGGGCTCCCGTCGGTGGTCGTGGACTCGGTGCCGGTGCTGCTCTCGGAGCACCCGGCGCCGTGCCGACCGGATTGCCGGCACTTCGACGTCCAGTTCCACGCCGTTGCCGAGGTCGTCGCCCCGCACGCCAGCGCCGAGTCGGTCGCGGCCGGCTGGTTCTCGGTCGAAGATCTACCCGACACCGACGACACGGTGCGCGCGTTGATTTCCGCTGCCCGGACCCGCGCCCGCGGCTGATTCCGGCCGTAGGCCGCGAGCCGCGACGCGGAGCTCCGCTCTCGTTGTCGCGATTTCGTCGCGAGCGGGCGGACCGGCGCCTGTGAGGCGCAAATGCCGACGCGGACGACGAAATGACGACATCACCGTCTGGGCGGACCCGTGCCGGTCCACCGTCGGACGTCCGGGCGGCGGCAGCGGGACCGACCGTGATCCTCAGCTGGACCCCCGCGCCGGACCGTCACCAGTCATGTCCTCGCCGACACGCCGACCGAAGCCGGGAAGACCTGGCTGGTCAGCGGGGGGTGAGCTGGACCGGGATGCCGTGGTCGTGAGCCGTACCGAGGTGACGGACGCGGACCGGCGCCCCCTGCGTCCACAGCGTGGTGACCAGGTCCGGGCGACGGATCTGGTCACCGGGGGTGAGGTATTCCATCGCGACCCGGGCCACGCGGACGCCCGCCTCTTCGCCTGCGACGCGTGCCTCGAGGATGGTCTGCACTGCGTCGGCCTCACCGGGCGGCCAGTAGAGCTGGCTGATCGAGTGCCAGACCACGTCGAGGGTCCGGGGATCGGGGGCGAGGTCGGGCAGGGTCCGACCGAGCCACTCGGCCGCCGTCCCACGTTCCACGGTCGGCGGGTGTGCGACCGCCACCTCGAGGGCGCCCACGAGCCTGGCGTGACGCTCGAGGTCGAACGGCCAGACGAACGATGTCAACAGCGAGCGGCCCGCACGGCTGGTCGGGTCGACCGGGTCGGGGTCACAGCCTCGGGCCAGCACCAGTTCGATCGGGTGCGGGCGGAGGCCGGCCGACGCCAGACCGTCGATGGCCCCCGCCAGGTGGACCGGGGAGCTGCGCGGGCCCCACGTCCAGGAATCAGCCGTGCGGGTGTCGTCGTCGCTACCGTGGGGTGCATCCTGGCCACCCGCGAACCAGAACCACGGCAGCAGCAGGTTCAGACCGGCACTCGCGCCGAGTTCGAGCAGGCGGATCCTGGTGACTCCGGTCGCCGCCACCAGGTCGAACAACCCGACCAGCAGGGCCGCGGCGCGACCGACCTCGTTGGTCTGCGGCGGGATCGCCAGCGCACCGTGCAGCTCGTCGAGATGCGCCGCGAGGACCGGTCGGACGACCGGCCAGGCCCGGTCGGGTGGCTCGGTCCCGCCCAGGCACGCGTAGTACGGGACCAGCTCAGGCGCTCGGTCGGTCAGCACGATCCGGAACAGTCCCGCGAGCAACCGCAGCTGGATCACCGATCCGGGCCGAGCGTCCTGATACCCGCGGCAGATCTCGTGGACCGGTCCGCCAGCGTCAAAGTCGTCGGCCATGGCCCGCAGCAGGTGGCCGTAGAGGTGCTCCTGCCGCCCGGCGTGGGCGCGGAACCGGTCGGGTAGCGAAGCCCCGGCGTCGAAGGCGACCATCAACTGGCGTGGGCGCGGAACCGGTCGGGTAGCGAAGCCCCGGCGTCGAAGGCGACCATCAACCGGCGTCGTCGGGAACCGGGGAGGACCGGCGCGGTCTGGCTCCCGCCAGCACCAGGCGCACGTTGTCCCATCCCTCCAGGCCCGGGTCGAGCCGGTCGGTCTGGCCGGGGCTGGTCAGCCGGTGCCAGTCGGGGCCTACCGCTATCGCCGTCCGGCGCGGAGCGAGGGCGACCAGTGCCTCGGGGTCGACGTCGTCCAGGTCGAGGTCGTCCGGCACCCACGCGGGCCAGGGCACGCGCACCCCCAGCGCGACCAGGCGGCCAGGCTCGCCACGTGCCGGAGCGAGCACGACGTCGGCTCGGCCGAGTGCGCGGAACACCTTGGCCAGCACGAGCCCGGGCAGATCCGGCACGTCGGCGGCCACCAGCACGCACTGGCCGACGGCGTTGTCGGCCCCGCCCGGCCCAGACCCTTTTGCGAGGCGGTGGACGACCGCCGCGGGACCGAGCTCGGGGAACCCCAGGTCGGACGGCCACAGCAGGTCGGCGACCGCGTCCGGCGCCCCACCGACGATCCCCGCGGTGACGTCGACGAGCTCGGAGAGCACCTCGTAGGTGTCGGCCAGCGCCGCGTCGGCGAAGGCGAGCGGATCGATCCCCGGGGGGCCCACCGCGGCGTGCCGAGCCAGCACCAGGGCTACCCGGCCGGGCCCGCGGTCGGCGATCTCTGCTGCGGCAGACACGGTCAGCACTGCGGCGGCGCGTCACCGGACCGCGCCGCGTGGTAGCCGTCGAGGAACCCGCGGGCACGCTCGGCCTGCGGGTAGGGACGCAGCAACGACCAGAAGCGGGTCGAGTGCGATGGCTCGATCAGGTGCGCGAGCTCGTGCAGCAGCACGTAGTCCACGACCCAGGACGGCAGCGGCCGGAGCCGGTCCGACAGCCGGATGGTCCCGGTCGAGACGGTGCAGGACCCCCAGCGGTGCTGCTGGTTGCCGACCCAGACCACGCTGGCCGGCTGCGGCGCGTGACCCAGGACCGGCGCCAGGTAGCGCTGCGACAGGTCAGCCGCCCGGACGCTCAGGTCGGCGTCGGTGCGGGGAGCCCGGGTGCGCGCCTCGCGGGCCAGCACCTTGGCCACCAGCTCCTCAACGTAGACCCGCTCCTGGGCCTTGGTCATCCGCTGCGGTAGCAGCACCACGATCGTGTCCTGGTCGCGGTAGGCCGTGACGGTCCGCCGTCGACGCGCGCTGCGGCGTACCTCGATGCGCGGCGCCTCGGACAGATCGGTCACGGGCCCAACCTACGGCCGTCCACCTGCGCCCGTCCTCAGCTGCGCCACGCCGGTCCGCGACAGCGCCACCGGGTCAAACTTCCCAGACGTGCTGGTAGCCCGGCTTGGGGGCCAACCAGAGCGCGCGGGTGGAGAGGAACTGAGCGGCGATACCCGGGAGCCGCGAGGCGGAGACCAGTTCGCTCACGTCCGCGGCAAGCGTCGCGGCATGCGCCAGATGCGAGGTGTGCAGGTCGCGCAGCTCCTGCAGGTGCTGGTCAAACTCGAAGCCGGACGGCTCCACCTTGGCCAGCTGATCGAGGACCCCGTCCATTCGCCGGTGCTCGGCCGCGCTCTCGGTCAGCAGCTCCAGGTCCGAGCCCACCTCGTTGGCGACAGGATGCAGTGCGGCCCGTTCGGCGGCCAGGTGGGCGATCAGCTGAGAGGTCAGGACGGGAAGCAGCAGCACCCGCAGCCGGAAGCGGACGCTCATCTCGGCGAGCAGCTCAGACTGCAGCTCGTGGTCGGCGTCGAGCATCTCGACCAGGCCCGGTGTCGCGTCCAACAAGCTCCCCTTTCGATGTACACCGTAAACGACCAACTGGTGGTTAAGGCACCAAGGGCGCAGCCCAGCAGATGACGACCGGGCGAACGTGGACTGTCCACAAGGTGAACGGCGTGTTCTGCGGTGGCGGCGTCCGCCGTACACACGCCGTCCACAGTGTTGTCCACAGACGGTGGACGACGTCGCCCGGCGCGCGGTGGGGACGCGATTGACGTCCGCGTTGTGGACGCCTAGCCTTCCGGTCACGAAACCTCCAGACGGTCGGACCGCTCGCAGGGGAAGGCGAGCGGCGCCGATCTACTGGAGGTTTCGTCACGTCCGGGCTCAAACGGGTCCGGCTGTGGGAGCCGACGCCGGCAGCGACACGCACGGCTGAGGCGCCACTACCGAGCGTCTGAGCGTGCGACTCTGCCGTACAGTGAGCGACGACCAGCACCAGGAGGAGACACACTATGGCTGCCGAGACCTACAGCGGCGAGTTCTACTGCGTGAAGTGCAAGGCCAAGCGTGAGGCCGAAGGTGACGTGCACGTGAACGACAAGGGCACCCGGATGGCGAAGGCCAAGTGCCCCGTCTGCGGGACCAACCTGAACCGGATTCTCGGCAAGGCCTGAGTCCAGCCGAGCGGACACGTTCGTCAGACGGTTCAACGCGTCGTCCTGACGCTGCTGAGGCGGTCACCCCACCCGGGTGGCCGCCTCGCGTGCGTGGGGGTCCGACGTGTCGACCTTCGGAACGGCACCCGGAGGCTGTGGACAACTTCACCCCGGTCGGCCGGGTCACCCCGACAATGACGGCGTGGACAACGTGGGGTCGACGCCGGGTCGCAGCTTCCGAACCCCCTCCCGGCCGAGGCTGCGCGGGCCGGTCCTGCTTCGAAGCCCGACCGAGGTCCAGGTCGGAACCGACCCGCCCAGCGCGGTAGTCCTCGACACCGTCGACGCCGAGGCCCTGGCCTGCTGGCTGCGCCAGGTCGACGGCACCCGCACCACCGACGAGCTGACGAGCCTGGCCGCGGGGCGGTTGCCGGACGTGTCCGCGCTGCCCCACGTCGTCCGGTTGCTGGGTGCGCTGGCCGACCACGCCCTGGTGGGCGAGGGTCTCGGTCACGATCGTCGTCGATGGTCGAGCGCACAGGTGCGGGTGGTCGGGGCTGGGCCGGTGGCCGGCCGGGTGGCGGATCAGCTGGCGGCCGCCGGAGTCGGCACGCTGGTGCTGGTCGACGACCGACTCGCTGCGCACGTCGACCCGACGGCGCCGACCCGGGCACACGCGGTGCGGAACCGGTTGGGACGTCGCCATCCCGCCACGGTGGTCAGGGTGGTCAACCACTGGTCAACACCCGAGACCGAGAGCGACCTCACGGTGATCGCGACCGACACCCTGGAGTGCGACCGGGGACTGACCGACTGCCTGCTGCGAGCCGACCAGACCCATCTCCTGGTCCGACCGGCGGCCCGGGGCGCTGTCGTGGGCCCCGCCGTACGGCCGGGGCGGTCGCCGTGCGTGCACTGCCTCGACCTGACCCGCCGCGACCTCGACGCCAGGTGGCCGCAGCTGCTCGCCCAGCTCGTCGGGCGGACAGGGGAGGCCACCGGGGCGACGATCGCGTGGGCGGCGGCCACCACCACGACGCAGGCGCTGGCCCTGCTCGACCACACTGCGGCGGAGACCCTGGGAGCGACCTTGGAGCTCAGCGCGGACGACCACCTGGTCAGGAAGCGCCGGTGGGCGGCCCACCCGATGTGCGGATGCCATTGGGGGCAGGCGGCAGAATGGACCCATGAGCCCGGCTGCCCCCCCACGACGTCCCGGTCGGGGTAACGCCAGTTCCGACGCCGACGCCGCCCTCGACGGTGACCCCGGAACCGACCCGCGCACCGCGATCGCCCGCTCCAGCCTGCGACGCGGGGCCCGCCTGGCGTCACTTCCCCTGGGGTTCGCCGGGCGCGCGACCGTCGGCCTGGGTCGGCGGATCGGCGGTGCCTCCTCCGCGACGGTCAACGCGCAGATGCAGCAGCGGGCCGCCGAGCAGCTGTTCAAGGTGCTGGGCGAGCTCAAGGGCGGCGCCATGAAGTTCGGGCAGGCCATGAGCCTGTTCGAGGCGGTGCTGCCCGAGGACATGGCGGCCCCCTACCGAGACCAGCTCAGCCGGCTGCAGGACTCCGCGCCCCCGATGCCCACGTCGCGGGTGCACGCGGTCCTGGCCCGCGAGCTCGGGCGGGACTGGCGGTCCAGTTTCCAGAGCTTCGAGCCGATGCCCGCCGCGGCGGCCTCCATCGGCCAGGTGCACCGGGCCGTGTGGTCCGACGGTCGCGCCGTCGCGGTCAAGGTGCAGTACCCCGGAGCCGACGAGGCGCTACGCTCCGACCTCCGCCAGATCGCCCGGATGTCACGGGTCTTCGCCACCCTGGCCAGTGGGATGGACGTCAAAGGTCTGATCCACGAGCTCACCGAGCGGGTGGACGAGGAGCTCGACTACACCCTCGAGGCGCAGGCGCAGCAGACCAGCGCCGAAGGCTTCGCCGGTGACCCCGAGTTCCTGGTGCCCGGGGTGCTCGCGTCGACCTCCAAGGTGATGGTCAGCGAGTGGCTTGAGGGCCCCTCGCTGCTCAGCGCGACCACGGCCTCCCAACGTCAGCGCAACGAGATCGGGCTGCGCTACGTGCGCTTCCTGTTCGCCGGTCCGGATCGCGTGGGTCTGCTGCACGCCGACCCTCACCCGGGCAACTTCAAGGTGATGCCGGACGGACGGCTCGGCATCGTGGACTTCGGCCTGGTGGCCCGGCTGCCCGAGGGTCTGCCACGGGCGATGGGCACGGTGCTGCAGATCGCCCAGCACGGCGACGCCCGCGCGGTCGCCGACGAGTTGCGCAAGGAGGGGTTCGTCACCCGCGACATCGACCCCGAGCAGCTGTTCGACTACCTGGCCCCGTTCGTCGAGCCGGCGTCGGTGCCGTCGTTCCACTTCAACCGGGACTGGATGCGCGAGCAGTTCGTCCGCATCCGCGACCCGCGGACCTCCGGCGGAGTGGGGCTGCAGCTCAACCTGCCGCCGAGCTACCTGCTGATCCATCGGGTGTGGTTGGGCGGGATCGCTGTGCTGTCCCAGCTCGACTGCCGCGCCGACTTCGGGTCGGTGCTGCGGGAGTTCCTGCCCGGGTACGCCGACGAGGCGCCCGAGAGTGACGTCCGGGTCTGAGCCGATGGCTGGCCGGTTGGCAACTCGCCGATGAGTCGGCGGGCGCTGGTGCTCGGAGCGGGTCCGGCGGGGTTGGCCGTCGGGGCCGCACTGCGTCGTCACGGCTGGGACGGTGCCGTTGAGCTGGTCGATAGCTCCGAGCGGATCGGGGCGTCCTGGTCGCAGCGCTACGACGGGCTCCGGCTGCACACCGTGCGCTGGCTCTCAGGCCTGCCGGGAGCACCGATCCCCCGCCGCTACGGACGCTGGGTGACCCGCGACGACTTCGCCGCCTACCTCGGCTCCTACGCCGACCAGTTCGGGTTGCGACCCGCGCTCGGGGTGACGGCGACGCGGGTCGACCGGGCCGGGGCGGGCTGGCGGGTCGGCACCGATTGCGGCGTCCGGGAGGCCGACGCCGTCGTGGTGGCGACCGGTTACACCCGCGTGCCGGTTGTGCCGGACTGGCCGGGGCGGGCCGGCTCGACGGTGCCGCTGCGGCACTCCTCGGCGTACCGCAGCCCGGTGGCGTACGGCGGGCGGTCGGTGCTGGTGGTCGGCTCGGGCAACTCCGCGACCGAGATCGCGAGCGAACTGGCCGGATCAGGTTCGCCGGTGCAGCTCGCGGTGCGGACCCCACCGAACGTTGTGCGTCGGAGCACGCTCGGTGTTCCCAGCCAACTGATCGGGCTGTCGATGACCTGGGCACCGGAACCGGTGCTGAACCTCGCGACCGGGCTGCTCCGTCGGGTCAGCGTGCCGGATCTGACGGCGTACGGGCTGCCGGCCCCGAAGGACGCGTTCACCCAGTTCCTGCGCACCCGGACCGTGCCCGTGCTCGACCACGGGTTCGTCGACCTGGTCCGATCGGGTGCGATCGAGGTCGTGGCAGCGGTGTCGGCGTTGGACGGCGACGCCGTGGTGCTGGCGGACGGCCGACGTCTCCGACCGGACGCGGTCGTCGCCGCCACTGGGTTCCGACCCGCCCTCGGCGACCTCCTCGGCCATCTCGGCCTGCTGGACGACGAGGGACTACCGAGGATCAAGGGGGCGCAGTCGGCGCCGGGGCTTCCGGACCTACACGTCGTCGGGATCACCGTGGAACTGTCGGGGCTGCTGCGGGAGATCGGGCGCGAAGCCGACGCGGTCGGGCGGACCCTTTCGGCCTCGTTGACGGCTCGCTGACGGCTCGCTGAGGGCTCGCCGAGGGCTCAGCCGCCGAACCCGAACTCGCGGGCCCGCCCCGCCAGGACCTCAGACTCTCCCCGCCGACCCCGAGCGTCATGCGGTCCACTTCCACGCGTACGGGCAGGTCGTCGAGGATCCGGGTCCCGGCCGCGCCGAGGGCGTCGGAGCCGGACTGAGTGCCCTGCTCCGGTCCCGCGGTGCGGGACCAGGGCGGGGCACTCAGTCCGGTTCGGGCCCGGTGGTCCCGGGCGGGTCGGCACCAGTGATCACCACGGGTACCGACGAGCGACGGGCCGACGGCGGCCGGGACGAGACACGCGTCCGCTACCGGACGTCCGGCGCGTTCGACGGTCGTCATCGCAGCACCCGACCCAGCCCGAGCCGGACCGTGTGGAAGCAGCGCACCAACGGGTTGGTCGGCGCGTTCATGCGGCTGCCGCAACGTTCGGCAGCGGGTGCTTGCGTGGCCGACCCCGGGGTCGTTTCCGCGCGACCACGACGCCGTTGACGAACAGCTGCCCACCCCAGACGCCCCACGGCTCGTGGCGATCCAGCGCACCGTCGAGGCAGACCTGCTGCAGCGGGCAGTCCCGGCAGAGGGCCTTGGCGGCCTCGACGTCAGCGGGCGACTCGGCGAAGAACAGCTCGGGGTCGGTGCGCCGGCACGGCAGCGCATCGAACCTCTCAGGCGAGGGTCTCTCGGCGAGGAGAGCGGTGGTCTGGTGACCACCGGTGAGGTGTCTCATGGCGGATCCATCTCTTCGGATCGGACCGGGAAACACGAAGGCCGTGAATCCCGGATGTTCTGGGTTCACGGCCTGAGGCGTTCGGCTCGGTGCGAGCCGGCTACAGAGGTGGACCTGAACGAGTGGGGAACGTGGTGATGGCGAGACCGCGATCCTGGGCGACGTAGCCCTGGACGACGTAGCTCTGGGCGACGAAGCCCTGGGCGACGGATGCCTGGCCGGGGTTGGCGTGATCGATGGGCATCAGCTGGACACACTTCTCCCCGTCGTGGGCGAAGTCGGCCGGATTGACCTCGGTCTGCGACCAGCCGACCCGAACGCGGGCAGCCGTGATGGCCGACCGAACCGATGCGTTCGTGTCGGTTGCGCGGGTGATGGTGTTCATCGCGTTGCCCTCCTCTCGGGTCTGGCTGATCATGAGCCGGTGATACCGCTCTACGGGACTGTCGCGGCGTGACTGCACGCTGCGGCGATCACTGGCAACGACATTCAGCCTAGGGATTGGGGTAGGGGTCGGCAACCCTATTAACACCATTGACCGAAACTTTTCTGGTCCTCACTCCTGGGCGAGGATCGCGATCAGCTCGGCGCCGTACTTCTCCATCTTGGCGGTGCCGATACCGCCGATCCGGGTCAGCTCGGACCCGCTGCTCGGACGGGCCTCGGCGATGGCGATCAGGGTGGCGTCAGTGAAGATGCAAAACGCCGGCAGGCTCTGCTCCTTGGCCTTGGCCCGCCGCCAGTCGCGCAGAGCCTCGACGGTCTGCTCGTCGTAGGTCGCAGGGCACCCGTGGTGGCGCCCGAGCTTGCGCTCCCCGGCGTCGGTCAGCGGCCGACCGCACTGCCGACAGTTCGCCGCCAGGACCGAGCTGCGCCGGCGGCTCCCCTTGGTCTTCTCGGCTCCGACCACCCGACCCGGGCCGCGGCCGACGTCACCGGGGCGGACGCCGTCCAGGAAACGGGACGGCGCGCGCGAGCTGCCACCCCCGTTGCGCGTCCGCGACCAGGACACCCTCAGGTGCTCCCGAGCCCGGGTGACCCCGACGTAGAGCAGCCGACGCTCCTCTTCGACCTCCTCGGGTCCACTGGCGAGCACGAACGGCAGCGTGCCCTCGTGCACCCCGACCAGGGCGACGGCGTCCCACTCCAAACCCTTGGCCGAGTGCAGGGTAGAGACGGTGACCCCGTCGGCCGCAGGCACGTGCTGGGCCTCGGCGCGACGGTCGAGCTCGGCCGAGACCCCGGCCAGGTCGAGGTCGGGCTGATCCTTGACGGTCTCCTCGACCGCGCTCACCAGGGCGGCCAGCGACTCCCAGCGCTCGCGGACGGCACCGGCCCCGGTCGGCGGCTCGGTGCTCCAACCCAACGAGGTGAAGATCGCGCGTACCTGGTCGACAGCGGTGCCACCAGCCTCGCCGTCGGCGAACTTGGCCTGGGCCCGGAGGGTGACCAGGGCCTGCCGGACCTCGGCCCGCTCGTAGAACCGTTCGGCGCCTCGGACCAGGTAGGGGATGTTGCGCTCCGACAGGGCCGCTTCGTACGCCGGTGACTGTGCGTTGATCCGGAAGAGAATGGCCATCTCGCGGTAGTTGGTGCCACCCGCGTGCCGCGCCGCCAACCAGTCGGCGACCCCGGCCGCTTCGCGGGCCTCGTCGGCCGCCTCGACGAAATCGGGTTCGGGACCCGACGGACGCTGAGCCTGCAGGGTGACCGCCGCGATGGAGCTCGTCGCGGCGTTTCCCACCGGCCCGACGACCCGGGCGCGGGACATCACCGCGTTGGCGACCTTCACCACCTGTGGGGTGGAGCGGTAGTCGCGGACCAGCCGGATCACCGTCGCGTCCTGATGTCGAGCAGCGAACTGCCGCAGGTAGCTCGAGCGGGCACCGGCGAACGAGTGGATCGTCTGGGCCGGGTCGCCGACCACGCAGACGTCCTGCGACGGGCCGCGCCACAGGTCGAGCAGCGCCTGCTGCAGCGGGCTGACGTCCTGGTACTCGTCGACCACCAGGTGCCGGTAGGTGCCGCGGATCTCCGCCGCCACCTGCGGGTGCTCGCTGATCAGGGCGGCGGCGCACAGCAAGATGTCCTCGAAGTCGATCCGGCCCCGCTCGCGCTTGGCGTCCTCGTAGCCGGCGAAGACCCGAGCGACAGTCTCGGGGTCAAACGATGCGAGTTGTCGTTGGTGCTGGACGGCGATCCGCGGGTAATCCTCGGTGGTGACGTTGCTGACCTTGGCCCAGGCGATCTCGCCCACGAGGTCGCGCAGCCGGCCGGTGTCGACCTGCAACCGCAGCCGGGACGCGGTCTCGGCCACCAGCGACATCCGGTGGTCGAGCACCGAGGGCAGGTCGGTGCCGTAGGCCCGGGGCCAGAAGTACTGGGCCTGACGCAGCGCCGCGGAGTGGAAGGTGCGGGCCTGCACGCCGTGGGCGCCCAGCCGCGCCAGCCGGCCGCGCATCTCGCCGGCCGCCCGGGTGGTGAAGGTGACGGCCAGCACGGAGGTGGGACGGTAGATGCCGGCGGCGACCCCGTAGGCGATCCGGTGGGTGATGGCCCGGGTCTTGCCGGTGCCGGCGCCGGCGATCACGGCCACGGGTCCACCCAGACTGGTCGCCACCTCGCGCTGCTCAGGATCCAACCCCGCGAGGAGCTGGTCGGGATCGGCCAGACGCGAGGACACGGACACAGACCACACCCTAGACAGCAGGACCGACAGGACCGACAGGATCGAGCCGACGAGCGGCCGGGTGGGGACAGGAATAGCCCGCCAGGCGACGTGGTTTTCAGGGGGGTGACTGATCCTGCGTTCACCATGTACACCACCTCCTGGTGCGGCTACTGCCACCGGTTGAAGACCCAGCTCGGCCGGGAGGGCATCGACTTCCGCGAGGTCGACATCGAGCGCACCCCCGAGGCCGCCGACGTGGTGGCCGCGGCCAACCGCGGCAACCGGACCGTTCCGACGCTGGTCTTCGGCGACGGATCCGCCCTGACCAACCCGTCGGTGCGTCAGGTGAGCGAGAAGCTCGCCGCGTTGGCGTGAGCGCCGCGCCGAACCACCAGACCGCCGTCGAGGTCGTGATCTTCGACGTCGACGGCACCCTGCTGGACTCCGCCCCGGGCATCGTCGACGGCTTTCGGCACGCGGTCACCGCGGTCGGCCTCCCCACGCCGTCGGCGGAGTCGATCCGCGGTGACCTGGGCCCGCCCGCGCCGTACCTGCTCGCGGGACTCGGGGTGCCACCCGAGCTGATCCCTGCGGCGTACGCCGCCTACCGTGAGCACTACCGAGCCCACGGCGTGCACCAGGCCGAGGTCTACCCCGGCGTGCTCGAGCTGCTGGACACCCTCCACGCGAGGGTCCGGTTGGCGACCGCGACCGCCAAGCTGGTGAGCACCGCGGAGATCTTCTTGGCCCGGCACGGCCTCGACCACTACTTCGAGGTGATCGGCGGGTCGGCCGACGGGGGTCAGCAGAAGGCCGAGATCATCGCTACCACCCTCGTGCGGCTGGGCGACCCCGATCCCCGGACCGTGATCATGATCGGCGACCGGCACTCCGACCTCACCGGGGCGGCGGTGTGCGGGGTCCGCAGCGTGGGGGTGACCTGGGGTTACGGCAGCAGGAACGAGCTCATCGACGCCGGCGCCGACCACCTGGTGTCCACACCGGCCGCTCTGCTGGCGCTGTGGCCGCCGACACGTGACGTCGAAATCGTTGCACGATCCTGACCGCCGGGTTGCTTGACATGCGGGGTTGCACGTCAGATGGTTGGCTCGCATCTGCCGCTCCCCCGAACGCGTGGATCGATCACCAGCGAACTCGACGAGGAGTCTCTCTATGCCTGACCCGTCCGCTCCCCTGAGCGCCTTCACCGCGCCCGCACTCGGCCGCCGCACCCTGCTCAAGGGCCTGGTCGGTGCCGGCGTGGCCGTCGGGGGGGCTTCAATGCTGAGCGCGTGCACCGGCGCGTCGACCCCCAGCGCCAACGCCTCGGCCTCGACCACCGCCACCCTCGGCTCGTCCGGCTCCGACGACGTGCCCAAGCGGGCCATTGCCGCCATGGTCAAGGCGTTCGAGAGCAAGTCCGGTGACAAGATCACCATCAACACCGTGCCCCACAACGATTTCCAGAACAACATCAACTCCTACCTGCAGGGCAGTGCCGACGACGCCTTCACCTGGTTCGCCGGGTACCGGATGCGCTACTTCGCCGCCAAAGGGTTGTGCGCCCCGATCGACGACGTCTGGGACAAGATCGGAGGCAACTTCTCCGAGGGCTTCGCGAAGGCGTCCACCGGTGACGACGGCAAGAAGTACTTCGTGCCGATCTACAACTATCCGTGGGGCTTCTTCTACCGCAAGAGCGTGTGGCAGAAGTACGGCTACCAGGTGCCGACCACCTTCGACGCGCTCAAGACGCTCGCCGCGCAGATGAAGAAAGACAAGCTGATCCCGATCGCCTTCGCCGACAAGGACGGCTGGCCGGCGATGGGCACGTTCGACTATCTCGACATGCGTCTGAACGGTTACCAGTTCCACATCGATCTGTGCGCCCACAAGGAGTCCTGGGACCAGCAGAAGGTGAAGGACGTCTTCGACAACTGGAAGGCGCTGCTGCCGTACCAGGACCCCTCGGCGCTCGGCGCCACCTGGCAGGAGGCGGCCCAGACGCTCGGCAACAAGAAGTCCGGGATGTATCTGCTCGGCGCCTTCGTCACCCAGCAGTTCAGCGACAAGGCCACGCTGGCCGATATCGACTTCTTCCCGTTCCCCGAGATGGCGGTCGAAGGACGCGAGGCGGTCGAAGCGCCCATCGACGGCTACATGCTGAGCAAGAAGGGCGGTGACAACCAGGCCGCAAAGGACCTGCTGGCCTTCATCGGCACTCCCGAGGGGGCGGACGCCTACCAGAAGGTCGACCCGTCGAACATCCCGGCCCCCAAGGGCGCGGACACCTCGGACTTCACCCCGCTCAACAAGAAGGAGGCCCAGGTCATCTCCGACGCGAAGTTCATCAGCCAGTTCTTCGACCGCGACGCGCTGCCGGCGATGGCCAATAACGTGATGATCCCGGCCCTGCAGGGATTCATCAAGAGCGGCACCATCGACACCGCCAACCTCGAGGCCCAGGCCAAGCAGCTTTACGCGACTCAGTAGGAGGACGGAGATGGCCGTCACCTCGAGCACCACGTCGCGCGCGGGGGCCACCCCGGCGCCGCCTCCGAAGAAGAAGTCGAAGTCGCATCAGCTCTCCGGGCGGGACAAGGGTGTCCTGGCGGTCATGGTCGGGCTCCCCACCCTGATCCAGCTGGTCTTGATCTGGATCCCGATGCTGCTCTCGATCGTGCTCTCCTTCACGTTCTGGAACGCCCTGTCGCTGTCCAACATCCGGCCCGCCGGTCTGCAGAACTACGCATTCGTCCTGCAGACCTATCCGCCGTTCTTCCCAGCGATCGAGCACAACGTGCTGTGGCTGCTGTTCCTGGCGCTGATCGGCACCCCGCTGGGTCTGTTCCTGGCGGTGCTGCTGGACCAGAACATCCGCGGCAGCCGGATCTACCAAAGCATCTTCTTCGTGCCCGTGATGTTGTCGCTGCCGCTGATCGGGATCATCTGGCAGCTGATGTACGCCCGGAACGAGGGCTTCATCAACAACCTGATCGGCACGGCGGGCACCCCGGGCGCGATCGACTGGTTCGGGGACTCCAGCGTGAACATCTGGGCGGCAATGATCGCTGCCACCTGGCGGCACGCGGGTTACATCATGGTGCTCTACCTCGCCGGTCTCAAGGGGGTCGACCCCTCCCTGCGCGAAGCGGCAGCGATCGACGGTGCAACCGCGGTCCAGACCTTCGTCCGCGTGGTCTTCCCGGCGATGCGACCGATCAACATCGTGGTCGTGGTGATCACCGTGATCGAGGCCCTGCGGGCCTTCGATATCGTCTACATCATCAACCGGGGCACCAACGGCCTGGAGCTCATCTCGGCGCTGGTGGTGCAGAACCTCGTCGGCGAAGGTCAGGTCATCGGCGTCGGATCGGCCCTGGCCGTGATGCTGCTGGTGGTGTCGCTGATCCCCATCATCATCTACCTGTCCCGCACCTTCACCAAGGAGGACTGAGAGATGACCGCCACGATCGCCGCCTCGAGCACCACCGACACCACCCCACCCGCCTCCCCCAGGCGCCGCCGCAAGCCGCGGCACTACGGCACCCACATCGTGTTGCTGGCGCTGTCGGTGATGTGGCTGATCCCGCTGCTCTGGACCCTCTACACCTCGTTGCGCCCGAAGGCCGAGACCGACAAGTACGGGTACTTCAGCGTGGGCGGGAGCTACAACTTCGCCAACTTCTCCGACGCCTGGCGGCAGGCGGGGTTGGCGAAGTACTTCGTCAACTCGGTGATCATCACTGTGCCCACGGTGCTGCTGACCCTGCTGTTCGCCTCCATGATGGCCTTCGCGGTCAGTCGGTTCAGGTGGCGGTTCAACGTGACGCTGCTGATCATGTTCACCGCGGGTAACCTGCTACCCCCCCAAGCCTTGGCCGCCCCGCTGTTCACGATGTTCAAGTTCGTCCCGATCCCGCTGTCGATCAGCGACTCGGGCAGTCTGTTGAACACCTACTACGCAGTGATCGCGGTCAACACCGCGTTCCAGATCGGGTTCTGCACCTTCGTCCTCTCCAACTACATGAAGGCGCTGCCGCACGAGCTGACCGAGGCCGCTCAGGTGGACGGCGCGGGGGTGTGGCGGCAGTACACCTCGATCATCATGCCGCTGTGTCGACCCGCCCTGGCGGCCCTGGGCACCCTGGAAGTCATCTTCATCTACAACGACTTCTTCTGGCCGCTGTTGTTCATCCAGAGCGGCGACCGGCTGCCCATCACCACCGGCATCAAGAACCTGCAGGGCCAGTTCTTCTCCGACTACAACCTGATCGCGGCCGGGGCCATCTTCACGATCATCCCCACGTTGGTGATCTATCTGCTGCTGCAGCGACACTTCGTCGCCGGGTTGACGCTGGGGGCCAGCAAGGGCTGACGGCCAGTTCTGTCGGCGGCTCGCCTTAGGGTTGGGCCCGCCATGACACTGCACCTCCACCGGGCCGTCCGCAGCGACCAGCTCGTCGCCGGTCTCGCCGACCTGCTGAGTCGGCCGCTGCCCGACCCGTTCGCCACTGAGGTGGTCGGCGTACCGACCCCCGGCGTGGAGCGGTGGCTGGCGCAGTCGCTGTCCCATCGGCTGGGCGCGACCGCCGGGCGGACCGACGGCGTGTGCGCGGGGGTCGTCTTCTCCTCCCCGCGCCGGCTGCTGGCCCAGGCGCTCGCCGCGGGCACCCGGGTGGACCCCGCCAGCGACCCCTGGGCTGTCCACCGAGCCGTCTGGCCCCTCCTGACCGTGGTCGACCAGTGCCGCGGTGAGCCGTGGGCCGCCCCGTTGTGGAGCTACCTGACCCGCGGCGCCGAGACCGCCGGTGCTGCTGCCGTCGACCCCCGCGGCGGTCGTCGCTTCGCCACCGCCCAGCACCTCGCCGAGCTGTTCGCCCGCTACGCCGCGGCGCGGCCCACCATGATCAATCACTGGCTCGTCGGTGCCGATGTCGACGGCCAGGGCCGAGCGCTGGCCCCCGACCGAGCCTGGCAGGCCGAGATCTGGCGCCGGTTGCGAGCGATGGTCGGTGTCCCCAGCCCGGCCGAACGGCTGGCGGCCGGGCGAGCGCACCTGCGTGCGCACCCCGAGAGCGCCGATCTGCCGCAACGGCTGTCGATCTTCGGCCCCACCCGGTTGGAACCCGACCACCTGCCCACCCTGGCTGCGCTGGCGGCCCACCGCGACGTCCACCTCTGGCTGAGCCACCCCTCGCCGGCGCTCTGGACGTCGGTGGCCGCGCTCGCTCCTCGCGCCCGGGGACCCCGGCGTGAGGATCCCGCCGCAGCGGTCGGTCGCCACCGGCTGCTGCGCTACCTCGGACGCGACCTGGTCGAGCTGGAGCGTGGCGTCGCGACCCTCGGTCGGGAGGGTTCCGCCACCGGGGTCGGCGATCTCGTGGAGGTCAGCGACGACTCCTGGCCGGAGCCACCGAGGCCCGACACGCTGCTGGGCCGGTTGCAGCATGACCTGGCCCAGGACGTCGCCCTGCCGATCCGGGCGACTTCGACCTTGCGGCCGGACGACGACAGCATCACCCTGCACGCCTGCCACGGCCCGGACCGCCAGGTCGAGGTGCTGCGCGAGGTGCTGCTGGGGCTGCTGGCTGACGACCCCACCCTCGAGCCCCGCGACGTGATCGTGATGTGCCCCGACATCGAGGCGTTTGCGCCGTTGATCTCGGCCGCGTTCGGGCTCGATCCCGGCCGCACCGAGGCTGGGGACCTGGACCCGGAGCGACTCGACACCCCCGACCATCCGGGTCACCGGCTGCGGGTCAGACTCGCCGACCGGTCGTTGCGTCAGCTCAACCCGATGTTGGCCCTGGTGTCGCGGGTGCTCCGGCTCGCCGGCGCCCGGATCACCGCGGCCGACCTGCTCGACCTGCTGGCGACGCCGCCCGTCCGGCGCAGGTTCGCCCTGAGCGACGACGATCTGGTTCGCCTCCACGACCTGGTGCCGCGGTCCGGAGTTCGGTGGGGGCTCGACGCCGACCACCGCAGCGGCTGGGGCATGGCGGCGTTCGGGCAGAACACCTGGTCGGCGGGGCTGGACCGGCTGCTGCTCGGTGTGACCATGGGCGGCCGCGACGAGCACTTCATCGGCACGGCGCTGCCGATGGCCGACATCGACTCCTCCGACGTCGAGCTGGTCGGTCGGCTGGCCGAGGCGGTCGACCGGGTGGGCGGACTGCTCCGACGCTGTGCGGAGCCGCAGTCGCTGGCCGCGTGGGTGTCCGCGATGCGCGATGTCGTCGACGGCCTGGGTGCGGTGCCGGCAGCCGACAGCTGGCAGCTGAGCCACGCGTACGCCGCGCTCGGGGACCTGCTCGCCGCCAGCCGGGTCGAGCAGGAGGGTGCCCACGGGGACGCTGCGCCAAACCAGAACGGCGATGATTGGAGCCGGACCCTGCTCTCCCCCGCCGACGTCCGCACGCTGCTCGACGACACCCTGCGCGGTCGACCCAGCCGCTCGAACTTCCGGACCGGCACGCTGACCTTCGCCACCCTGGCGCCGATGCGCTCGGTACCCCACCGGGTCGTGTGCCTGCTGGGGATCGACGACGGCGTCTTCCCCCGGACCGAGGCCGTCGACGGCGACGACCTGCTGGCCGCCGATCCGTGGGTGGGCGACCGGGACCGGCGGAGCGAGGACCGCCAGCTGCTGCTCGACGCGATCACGTCCGCCACCGAACGACTCGTCGTCCTCTACACCGGCGCGGACGCCCGGACGGGCCGGGAGCGGCCACCCGCCGTGCCGATCGGCGAGCTGCTCGACACCCTGGAACAGACGGTGCAGAGCCCCGACACCGCCCGGGTGCGGACGCACCTGGTGACCCGGCATCCCCTGCAGGCGTTCGATCCGCGCAACTTTTCGACAACCGATCGGGGTCGGCCCCGTAGCTTCGACCGGCAGGCCCTGGCCGGCGCCCGGGCGTTGGCCGCTGACCGACCCGCACCGGTCGTCCGCCGACCGTTGGTGCTGGCGCGCGAGGAGCTGCCGGCTGTCGTGCCGCTCACCGAGCTGGTCCGGTTCTTCCAGCACCCGGCACGCACCCTGCTCCGGGCCCGCGCCGGGCTTTGGGTCGGCGGCGACGACGAGCCGGCGGACGAGCAGATCCCGACGAGCCTGCATCCACTTCAGGGCTGGGCGATCGGGGACCGGATGCTCCATCGGCGACTGGCCGGCGCCGACCTCGAGGCCCTGCGGGCCGCCGAGTGGCGCCGGGGCGAGCTGCCGCCGCGAAACCTCGGAGACCGGGCGCTCGAGCCGGTGCTCACGACCGTTGCCACCTTGGAGGAGGCCAGCCGCTCCTACCGGCAGGGCGAGGCGACGACGCTCGATCTCGACGCCGTGATCACCGACGTCCGCGTCGGCGACGTCACCCGAGACCTGACGGTGACCGGCACCGCTCACCCGCTCTACGGTGACCGCTGGGTGACGGTGAGCTACTCGCGGTTGGCCGCCAAGCACCGGCTGGCCGCCTGGTTGCAGCTGTTGACCCTCGACGTCACCAGGCCCGGTCGACCGTGGCAGATCGTCACCCTCGGCAGGGGGGGGCGCTCGGTACTCGGGCCGCTGCCCCCGCAGTTGCCGGGGCTCGCCGTGGAGACCCTCCGTGACCTGCTCGAGCTCTACGCCGCCGGCCAGCATGAGGTGCTGCCGTTACCGGTCGCGACCGCGGCAGAGTACGCCCGGATCCGGGCCAAGAACTGGCCCGTCGATCCCGTCCGACCCGCGTTGGCGAAGGTCTGGGACCGCGAGGTCGACGATGCGTGGCGGCACGTGCTGGAGCCGCCGGCCAACCTCGACACCCTGTTGTCCACCCCCGTCCGGCCGACAGAACAGCGCGGGCCGATCGCCGAGCCGAGCCGGTTCGGCATGCTTGCGACCCGGGTCTGGTCACGGCTGCTGTGGCTTGAGGAGCTGTCGTGAGCGCCGTCGCGGCCCCGGACCCGACCGAGCCGAACGCCTTCGACCTGTGCGGCCCGTTACCGGTGGGCACCACCGTGCTGGAGGCCAGTGCGGGCACCGGCAAGACCTACGCCATCGCTGCGCTGGCCGCCCGTTACGTCGCCGCCGGGGTGCCGATTGGATCCATCCTGGTCGCCACGTTCGGCCGGATGGCCACCGACGAGCTGCGCAGCCGGGTCAGGGAGCGGCTGGTCGACCTGGAGGCGCGATTGGCAGCGGCGCTGGCCGGACGACCAGCCGACACCGACGCGGTGACCCAGCTGGTCGTCACGGAGGCCTCGACCGCGGGTCGCCTGGACCTGGTGCACCAGCGAGCCGCCACGGCGCTGGCCGAGTTCGACGGTGCGACGGTGAGCACCACCCACGAGTTCGCCGGGCAGATGCTGGCCGGCCTCGGCGTGCTGGGCGACCAGGAGCCGGGGGCCCAGTTCGTCGAGTCGATGACCGACCTGGTCCAGGAGGTCGCGACCGACTGCTTCCTGCAACGGTTCGCGACCCGGGCGACCCCACCACCGTTGACCTACGACGAGGCGTTTGCACTGGCCCGCACGGTGGTCGAGTTCGGCCACACCCGACTCGTGCCGGATCGGCCCGATGCCGACGCGTCCGAGCGACGTGGCGTCTCGGAGTGGGTCGACCGCGTCGGCTTCGCCCACGAGGTCCGCGCGGAGGTCGCCCGGCGCAAGGTCCGCGGCCAGGTCTACAGCTACGACGACCTGCTGACCCGGCTGCTGCGTTCGTTGACCGATCCCGAGCACGGCGACGTGGCGGCCCGCCGGCTGCGACAGCGCTACCGCATCGTGCTCATCGACGAGTTCCAAGACACCGACCCCGTGCAGTGGGAGATCCTTCAGCGGGCGTTCGTGGCGACCGACGACCATCGCGACGCCACGACCGACCCTGCCCGGGCGCTGGTGTTGATCGGCGATCCCAAGCAGGCGATCTACGCCTTCCGCGGCGCCGATGTGTTCAGCTATCTCGACGCGACGCACGACAGGCCGGTGCAGACCCTCGACGTGAACCGTCGGAGCGACGCCCACCTCGTGGCCGCCCTCGACGCGCTGTTCGCAGACGCCCGGCTGGGCCAGGACATCGTGGTGCGTCCGGTGCAAGCCGCCCACCAACAAGGCCGCCTGCGCGTTCCCGCCGGGGCCGCCCACGCCGGTGCCGGGGCGCCGTTCCGGCTGCGGGTGATCGGGTACGACCCGGCCTCCGACCGGCTGCCCAAGGTCGACACCCTGCGTCCCCGCGTGGTGGCCGACCTGGTCGCCGACGTCGGCCGCACGCTGGCCTCGGGCGCAACCCTGGGCATCGGTGACGCCACCCGGCTGGTCGGTCCCCGTGACCTCGCGGTGCTGGTGCACAAGAACAAGACCGGCCAGACCATCTGCGACGCGTTGGCGGCGGCCGGCGTCCCCGCGGTGATGATCGGCGCGGCCAGCGTGTTCGACAGCGACGCCGCGCGCGACTGGCTGACCCTGCTGCAGGCGCTCGACCAACCACGCTCGGGGGCGATCCGGCAGGCGGCCCTCACCTGCTTCGTCGGGCGCGATCTGCCGTGGCTGGCCGCGGCCAGCGAGCAGGAGCTGGCCGACCTGACCCAGCTCCTCCGCACCTGGTCACGGGTCCTCGCCCGGCGTGGGGTGGCGGCGCTCGTCGAGTCCGTGACCAGTCGGACCGACCTGACGGGCCGGTTGCTCGCCCAGCCCCACGGTGAGCGTCGGCTGACCGACGTGCGCCACGTCGGCCAGCTCCTGCACGCCGCGGCGAGCCGGGGTCAGCTGGGAGCCGCGGCGCTGCTGGAGTGGTTGCGCGACCGGGTCGCCGAGGGCGGGTCGACCGGGCTCGGTGAACGCACCCGGCGGCTGGAGACCGAGAGGGATGCCGTCGCGGTGCTTACGGTGCACCGGAGCAAAGGACTGCAGTTCCCGATCGTCTACGTGCCCGAGCTCTGGGACCGCTACGTCCGGACCGAGGACGACGGGGCGGTGCACCAGCTGCACGAACGGATCGCAGCGCACGCATCGACGCGTGGTTCCGGCGACGACGTCGAATGCGTGCTCGACGTCGGGGGGCTCGACGCGCCCGGCCGGCGGCAGCGGTTCGCCGCGCAGCTCGCCGAGGACGCCTCGGAGGATCTCCGGCTGGCCTACGTCGCGTTGACCCGGGCCGAGAGCCAGATCATCACCTGGTGGGCGCCGTCGAAGAACACCGAGCATTCGGCGCTGCAGCGTTTTCTGTACGCCTCCCGCACGGCCGGCACCGAGCCTGCGCCGCAATCGGTGCACAGCGACCCGACCACCCTGCCGACGCTCGGGCCGGGGTTCTCGGTGGAGCCGGTGGTGGCGGCCGAGGCCCTCCGCTGGGACCCGCCCACCGGCGTACCAGCGGGGGCGCTGTCGGCGCGCACCTCCACCAGGACGCTGGACACGGCGTGGCGCCGCACCTCCTACTCCGGCCTGACCGCCGCCGCCCACGGGCTCGAACCGGCCGTCAGCGGAGGCGCCAGCGAGGCGATGGGGACCGAGGACGACGAGCAGGTCGCGACCGACGCGACCCCGTTCGGCCCACCGGCCACCGACGGGGAGGCCGACGGGGTGGTGTCGCCGATGGCCGACCTGCCCGGCGGTACCGGTTTCGGCAGCACGGTGCACGCGGTGCTGGAGCGATTCGATCTCGACGCCGCCGAGCCGGCCGCCGAGCTGCGCGCGGCGGTCGCCGCCGAGCTGACCCGAGCCCCCAGTCCCGATCTCACCGTCGACGGGCTGACCGCCGGACTGCTGCCGGCGCTGACCACGCCGCTCGGACCCCTGGCCGACGACCTCACGCTGGTCGATCTGCACAGCGGTGACCGGCTCCCCGAGCTCGACTTCGAGCTGCCCTTGTCCGGTGGGGACCTGGCCCGGGACGCGGATCCCCCGCTGACCCTGGAGGCGGTGGCCGACCTGCTCGCCGCCCACCTGCCGGCCGACGACCTGCTGGCCGGCTACCCCGATCTGCTGCGGCACCCGTTGCTGGCCGAGCAGACCCTGCGTGGCTACCTCACCGGCAGCATCGACGCCGTGCTCCGGGTGGGCGGAACGGCCGACCCCCGCTACCTCGTGGTCGACTACAAGACCAACGTGGTCGGCTGGACGCCGGCGCTGGAGTCCGGCGCCGAGCAGCTCACCCTGAGCGGTTACCGACCCGACCGGCTGGCCGGGGCCATGGCCGGGGCGCACTACCCGCTGCAGGCCCTGCTCTATCAGGTCGCGGTGCACAGGTTCCTGCGCTGGCGGCAGCCCGGTTACGACCCCGCGCGGCATCTGGGCGGAGTGCTGTACCTGTTCCTGCGCGGCATGGTCGGGATCGAGCCTCCGCGCCACGATGGGGTCCCCTACGGCGTCTTCTCCTGGCGTCCGCCCGCCGCCCTGATCGTCGCGCTGTCCGACCTGCTGGATCGAGGAACGTCATGAGCGCGCCTGCCCCACCGACCGCACCGGCGACCACGATCGATCCGGCGGAGATCGTGTGGAGCGCCCGGGGACTGCTGGCGACGTTCAACCGGGCGGGGGTGCTCGGTCCCGCCGACGTGCACACCGCTGTCCGGGTGGGCGACATCGCGCGGGAGCCCGACGAGTCCGTCCGGCTGGCGCTGGCCCTGGTCGTTCGAGCGCTGCGGACCGGGTCGGTGTGCCTCGACCTCGAACGGGCCCCCGACACGGTGCTGGAGGGGACCGGCGGCGAGGAGGTGCCCGTCGACGTTGGCGACCTGCCGTGGCCGGACCCCACGGCGTGGCAAGCCGCGTGCAGGGCGAGCCCACTGGTCGGTGTCGGTCCCGACGCGGTCGGCGATCGGCCGCTGCGGCTGGTGGCTCCGGGCGACTCGCCAGGTGCCCCGGCGGCCGGCGGTGCCGAGGTGCCGACGACCCGGCTTTATCTTGAGCGTTACTGGCAGCAAGAGGAGACGGTCCGGACCCAGCTGCGCGACCGACGGGCCCTGCCGCCGCCGACCGTGGATCGGGAACGACTGCGCGCCGGACTGGACCGGCTGTTCACCCGCGACCTCAGCGCCTGCGGCACCGGCAACAGCCCCGACAGCAGCACCGGCGACAGCCCCGACAGCAGCACCGACGCTGCCGGGCTTCCCGCTGGGGTACCCGACCAGCAGCGGCTGGCCGCCGCCGTCGGCGTGCTGCGCTGGGTCAGTGTGCTGGCGGGTGGCCCGGGGACAGGCAAGACTACGACGGTCGCGCGGCTGCTGGTGCTGCTCCAGGAGCAGCAGCCCGGTGTCCGGATCGCCCTGGCTGCTCCGACGGGCAAGGCCGCGGCCAGGTTGCAGGAGGCCGTCCGCGGACAGGCCCGCGACGAGTCGGCGGTGCTCTCCACCACCGAACGGGAATGGCTGACGGGCCTGCCGGCGCTGACCCTGGATCGCCTGCTGGGCTGGCTTCCCGGCCGACGCTACCGCCACCACGCCGACAACCACCTGCCCTATGACGTGATCGTGGTCGACGAGACGTCGATGGTGTCGTTGACCATGATGTCTCGCTTCCTGGAGGCGGTCCGACCTCAGGCGCGGATCGTCTTCGTCGGCGACCCCGACCAACTCTCCTCGGTCGAGGCGGGGGCGGTGCTGGCCGACGTGGTCAACGCGCCAGTCGCGGCCGACCACGCGCTGGCCGACGCCGTGGCCGACGTCGGCGCCCCGCCCACGGGCACGTCGGTGACCCGCCTGCAGCACACCTGGCGGTTCGGCGGCACCATCAGCACGCTGGCGAACGCCATCCGCGCCGGGGACGCGGACGCTGCGGTCGCCGCTCTGCGGCATCCCGAACGAGGTCGTGACGGCGAGCCCGACGTCGTGTTCGTCGAGACCGACCTCGCCCTGGTCACGGCCGCTGACCTGCCGTCACTGGTTCGGGCGACCGTCGAGGCGGGCCGCGCCGTCTGGGACGCGGCCCACGACGGGGACGCGCGGGGTGCGATCTCGGCTCTGGACCGGCACCGATTGCTGTGCGCCCACCGGCAGGGACCGTACGGCGTGGCCCGCTGGAGCCGGGAGGTCGAGCGCTGGCTCGCCCGCGCGCTGGGGATCGACCCCGAACAGACCGGTCGGGAGGAGTGGTACCCGGGTCGACCCCTGATGATCACGGCGAACGACTACGAGCTGCAGCTCTACAACGGCGATACCGGGGTCGTGGTCGCCAGTCCTGCCGGGCCGCGCGCCGTCTTTGGACGTGGTGGCGAGTTGACCCCGCCCGTCGCCCCGGTCCGGCTGGAGGCCGTACAGACCCTGCACGCGACCACGGTGCACAAGGCTCAGGGAAGTCAGTTCGGCGCCGTCTCGTTGCTGCTGCCGCCCCCGGAGTCACCGCTGCTGACCCGGGAGCTCCTCTACACCGCCGTCACCCGGGCCGAGAAGCAGGTGTTCGTCTACGGCAGCGAAGGCGCGGTCCGCCGCGCCGTCACCCGCCCCGCCAACCGTGCCACCGGTCTCCGCGAACGCCTCCGCTGACCGACCACGGTGGACGCCCGCCTCCCGGCACGCCCCACGGGGCCCGGGTGGACGCTTCGCGTCCACGGGCACCGTCGACCCGACGGTCCAGGCACCGCAGCTGGCTGATCGGGTCAGAGGGGAAGCTCGCCGGCCAACCAGGACTCGATCAACCGGCGGGCGATCGAGCTCTCCATCGGCAGGAACAGCTTCTCCGAGGCGACGTCGGCGCGGACCCGGTCCCGGTCGTACCAGTCGGCAGACTCGATCTCGGCCCCGTCGACGCAGATCGCCGTGGTGCAGGCGCGAGCGGCGAAGCCGAGCATGATCGAGCGCGGGAACGGCCAGGGCTGGCTGGCCACGTAGGACACCTGCGACAGCTGGATGTCCACCTCTTCGGCGATCTCTCGGTGCACGGTCTGCTCCAGCGACTCGCCGGCCTCGACGAACCCGGCCAGCACCGACACCCGACGCTCGGGCCAGACCCGTTGGCGACCCAGCAGGATCCGGTCCTGGTCGTCGATCACGGCGACGATCACCGCGGGGTCGGTGCGGGGGAAGTGCTGGGCCTGACAGTGCGGGCAGACCCGCTGCATGCCGCCGTTGCGGACCTCGGTGAGGTGTCCGCAGTTGCTGCAGAACTTGCCGGTCCGGTGCCACTGGGCCAGGGCGCTCGCCTCGGCGGCCAGGTCGAGCTCGAGCGCCGACAACCGGTGGCCGTTTTCGCGCAGTGAGTGCACGGGGCCCTCGACCTTGGCGTCGACGCTGAAGTAGGGCACGTCGTCGACCAGACCGAGCAGGATGTGCCGCTGGTCGTCGTACTCCACGAACGGCTTGGTCATCCGCAGCCGGTCACCCTCGGCGTTGGTCGTGTAACGAACGTCCGCGTCCAGCTTCAACAGCTTCGCGTGCTCGTCCACCCACAGGTTGGCGACCCACGTCCGAGACCCCCGGTGTGCGTCCATCCGGTCGAGGGAACTCGGACCGTCCCAGCTGATCACGCGGGCCAGCCTAAGCGCTGCTGCCCTCATGTTCGGCCTCCGGGACACCGGAGAGCAGCTCCTCCAGCTCGGCGCGGTCGGCCAGCTCGGTCGGGTGCACCAGCCGGTCGGTGCGGACGTAGTAGAACGCGGCCTCCACCCGGTCGAGCGGAACGCCGGTGAGCTCGGCCCACGCCACGCGGTAGATGGCCAGCTGCAGCGGGTCGGCGGTCTCGTGCCGGCTGGTCTTCCAGTCCACGACCAGGGCCCGACCGCCCTCCGACGCGTCGGCGTACACCGCGTCGATCCGGCCCCGGACCAGCTGGCCGCCCAGCAACAGCGTGAACGGTGACTCGGTCGCTACCGGGTTGCGGGCCCCGAAGCGGCCGCGGGCGAACGCGTCGCACACCTCACGCAGGTCGGCCTCCCCGGCCAGGTCGGCGTCAGCACGGTCGGGCAGGTCGTCGGGGTCGACCAGCTGGGTCCCGCCGACGTAGCGCTCCACCCACTGGTGGAAGCGGGTGCCGAACCGGGCCGCTTGCGACGGCGACCGCGGCATCGGCCGGGCGAGGTCGACGGCGAGCGTCGCGGGCTCCTCGGCCAACCGCAGCAGCTGGGTGGCGGTCAGGGTCGCCGGCAGCGCCACCGTGGTGCGCTCGGACCGGTCGGCGCGCGCCTCGGCCAGCAGCCGTCCGACCTCGTCGTCCCATTGGGCCACCTGCTCGGCCTGGTCGAGCAGCAGGTCGTCCAGCGCGGCCGGGTCGTCGTAGTCGCCGGTGGCGACGTACCGCTTCCGGGCGGCCTCGACCCGGGCTGCGGCCCCGGTACGGGCGGCGAACGCCTCCGCCTCGTACGGCCGGGGCCAGGCCTGCGGCGCGATCCCGACCTCCAGGGGGTTGTCGTCCCCCGGGACCGGGGCCCGCGCGGCCACCTGACCCTGCCGTTCCGCCTCGGCCAGGATCGCCTTCAGGTACGCCGACGGGCTCCGCGGCCGGACCGCCTCGGGCCGCCAGGTGTGACCCGACCCGACCAGGACCCGCCTGGCTCGGGTCACGGCGACGTAACCGAGCCGGTCCTCGGCCAGGCTCTGGGTCCTCTTGAGCGCTTCCTTGTAGGCCTTCAGGCCGCCGTTGCTAACGTCGCTCAGCTGCGGGATGGAGTCAGCGTCACCGCGCAGGTCGGCGGGCAGCACGGCGGCGTTGGTGACCCAGTTGTCGCTGACCCGGTCGCTGGGGAACACCCCGGCGATCAGCGCGGGGAGCACCACCGCACTCCACTCCAGACCTTTCGCTCGGTGGACGGTCAGCAGCTTGACCGCGTCCCGGTCCGAGGGCACCGCCTGGTCGAGACCGCTGCCCTGCTCCACCTCGGCGTCGAAGTAGGACAACAGCCCGCTCAACGCCGCGGAGCCGTCGACGTCGACGTATCCCGCGACGGCGTCGAGGAACGCTCCCAGCTGGTCGCGCCGCTGCCCGGTGGCGAACTCCGGGGTGGCCATCAGCTCGACGTCGACCCCGAGGGTCGCCACCACCCGGCGAGTGAGGTCGAGCACCGGTTCGTCCCCGTGCCGACGCAGCCCGGCCAGCTCGGCGGCACACCGGGCGAACCGGTCCTGGGCCGCCGCGGAGTAGGGCAGCGGACCGGGGTTGTCGAGCGCGTCGAGCAGGCAGATCACCTCGGTCGGGTCGACGTCGGCCACGGCCTCCTCGAGCGCGCGCAGCACCGACGGCTCCTGGTCGGCGCCGTGACCGGTTCGGGTCTGGGCGAGCTCACGGGCTCGCCGACCGAGCAGGGCCAGGTCGCGCGGACCGATGGCCCAGCGCGGGCCGCCGAGCAACCGGATCAGGTCGGGGTTGGCGGTCACGTCGTCAACCAGCCGCAGGGTGGAGACCACGTCCATCACCTCCGGCAGGGTGAGCAGTCCGCCGAGCCCGACGATCTCCACCGGGATGTCCCGACCGGTCAGCTCGACGTAGAGCGGTCCGATGTCGGCGTTGCGCCGGGTCAGCACCGCCACGTCGGCCCAGTCCTGCACCACCACGGCCCCGGTGTGGTCGACCTCCTCATGCAGCGCAGCCACCGTGTCGGCCACCCAGCTGACCTCCTCGGGCCAGGTGTGGAACGTCGCGCCCCGGACCGACGCCGGCGGGGTACCCGGCGGGGCGACGAGCAGCTCACCCTCGGCACCGGGGACCGAACCGGTCACCGCACGCAGCGGCGCGGCCAGCACGTTAGCCACGTCGAGCACCGTCGTGCCGCTGCGCCGGTTCACCGTCAGCGCGAAGCTGGTGGCCGGCTGCTGGTCCGTCCCGGGGAAGTCGGTGGCGAACTGCAAGATGTTGCTGGCCGCAGCCCCCCGCCAGCCGTAGATCGCCTGAAACGGGTCCCCCACGGCCGTCACCGGATGTCCCCGGCCGTCGGCCTCGGTCGCCCCCGAGAACAGTCCGCGCAGCATGATCGCCTGCGCGGCGGACGTGTCCTGGTACTCGTCGAGCAGCACCACCCGGTACGCGTCTCGAACGCCCGCCGAGACCTCCGGCAGCTCGGTGGCGAGCCGGGCGGCGACGGCCATCTGATCGGCGAACTCGACGAGCCCGAGCCGGGTCTTGAGCTGCTGGTAGGCCGCCACCAAGCTGGCCAGCTCGAGCCGTTCCTGGGCGGCGATCTCGGCCTTGGCGATCTCGACGTAGACGTTGCCGCGCGGGTTGCGAGGCGCGCTCTGCAGATCGGCGACGTAACCCCGGGCGTGCGGACCGAGCGTCCCGGTGCCGACCAGGTGCTGCTGCAGGTCGCCGTCGAGCCGCAGGACGCGGTCGGTTACGGTGCCGGGCCGAAGCCGAGAGATCTGCTCGAACGGTCCCGCCGCCGCGTTGACCACCCGGGACGCGAGCCGGTACCGGGTGGCGCCGCTGATCATGGTCGGGTCGGTCTCCATCCCCAGCCGCAGGCCGTGCTCGGCGACCAGCCGGGCCGCGAACGCGTCATAGGTCATGATCAGCTGTTCGCCGGACTCATCTACTCCCGACGCCGGGACCACGCCCGCTGTGTCGAGCGCCGCGCGGACCCGCTGCGACAGCTCGGCGGCGGCCTTGCGGGTGAACGTCAGGCCCAGCACCTGCTCGGGGGCGACGGCGCCGGTCCCCACCAGCCAGACCACCCGGGCCGCCATCACGGTGGTCTTGCCCGAGCCGGCACCGGCGATGATCACCCCCGGCCGCAGCGGGGCGGTGATCGCGGCCAGCTGCTGGTCGGAGAAGCGGATGCCAAGGGCCTGCACCAGATCGTCGGGACCGCGCAGCCGGCGATGAGTGGGCAACCGGTCGGCGAGCGCGATGACCTCGGCGCCGGAATGGGACCCGATGGTGGGCGTGGTGCTCACGCAACCACCTGCCGGCCCGCGCTCTGGGCGGGGCAGCTGGAGCGGAACGGGCACCACCGGCAGCCGGGGTTGACCGTGGCGTCAAAGCGCTCCTCGCGGATGATGGTCGCCGCCTGGGCGAGCCGGCCGTGCACCCAGCTGGGAACGCCGGGGGCAGGTTCGACGTCGACCTCGGTGGGGAACGGCTGGTCGTCGAGGGAGGCCTGCCAGAAGGTCTTGGGCAGTCCGCTGTCGTCGTGCCGCAGGTAGACCAGCTCGGCCCCGGCGGTCGCCCGGTCGTCGCCGGTGACCTCGGCAAACGCTCCGGTCTGAACCGCCAGCTGGTAGACCCCGAGTTGCTCGAGCTGGGCCACGTCGCGCCCGCTCGGCTGGGAACGGCCGGTCTTAAAGTCGACGATCCGGATCCGTCCGTCGGGGTCGCGCTCGACCCGGTCGGCGACGCCGGTCAGCCGGATCCGCTGCCCGCCCGCCTCCACCTCGGTCGCGAAGCTGACCTCGACCCCGAGCAGCTCCTGCTGGGGACGCGCGTGCTGCCAGGCGGCAAACCGCTCGAGCGCCGCCTCGGCCTCGGCCCGCTCCACTCCCGACAACCACTTGGCGTCAAAGTCGAGTGAGTCCCAGACCGCGGCCAAATGCTCGGCCCACTGCTCCGGCTCCGACGGCAGGCCGGCGGCGTGCTCGGCCAGCACGTGGATCACCGACCCGAAGGTCGCGGCGCTCCCGCGGAGACGCTCGCCGTACGCCTTGCGCGCAAGGAACCATTGCCGCGGACAGGCCAGCACCGAGCTCAGCTGGCTCCCCGACAGGTGTACCGGTTCGTCCGCCCCGACGACCGGGACCTCGGCCGCCGACGGCAGCCGCATCCCCCACCAGCGATCGGGGTCGGCGGCGGGGACCAGCGGACGCCCCGCCCGGTCGGTGGCATCGGCCAACCGGGCCAGCCGGACGGCGGCGGCGTGACGGAGCGCCGGGGCCGCGGCCGGATCGACCGCGGTGGCCCGGAGCTCCCCCACCAACCCCGATAGCGAGGCGGGTCGTCGCGGCCGTCCGCGGACGGGCGTGATCGTGACCCCGAGCTCGGTGAGGAACCGTGACGGCTGGTCCCCCTCGCCCTCGGTGCCCTCCACGGCGGTGACCACGAGCCGCGACCGGGCCCGGGTACAGGCGACGTAGAACAGCCGTCGTTCCTCGGCGACCCGGGCGGCGGTGGGCTCGACCTCACCCCAGCCGACCCGCCCAGGGCCGAGCCGGTCGAGCCGGTCCGCCTCGAGCAGCGAACCCCGGCGACGCAGGTCGGGCCACACCCCCTCCTGCACGGAGGCCACCACCACCAGCTCCCACTCCAGACCCTTTGACCGGTGGGCGGTAAGCACCCGGACGCCGGTCCCCGCCAGATCACCCTCGGTCCGGGTGTCGGCGGGGATCTCCTGCGCCTCGACCTCGGTCAGCAGGCCGAGCACCCCGCGCCGTCCTCCCAGGTCCTCGGCCCGAGCGGCGATGTCGAACAGCGCGCAGACCGCGTCGAGGTCGCGCGAGGCCCGCCGGGCGGCGTCGCGAGGCGAGCCGTCGAGCCCGAGCGCCGTCCGCCGCATCCGGTCCGGCCAGGAGGTGGCTGACCACACGGTCCACAGTGCCTCCTCGGCTGACCCCCCCGCCGCGATCAGCGTCTCGACCTCGGCCAGCAGCCGCGCCACGGTCCGGGCGGCCACGACCTCGGCGGTGTCGGGGCACTCCTGCAGCAGACCGGGGTCGTGCAGGGCCGCGGCGAGCAGCTCGTCCGACAGCCGCGGCAGGGCGGTCCCAGCCAGCTCGTCGCGCTCCGATTGGCGCAGCACCCGGCCGAGTCGGCGGACCCCGAGCCCGTCGAGGCCGCCTAAGGGGGACATCAACAGCGTCCGGGCGTCGTCGGGGATCACCCGCCGACCCTCGCTGGCTGCCCGCAGGGCCAGCAGGATCGGCCGCACCGCCAGCTCGGCTGAGAGCGCGATCTCGTCTCCGGCCACCTCCACCGGAACCCCGGCGGCGACCAGTGCACGACACAGCCCCGGCAGGCTGCGTCGACCGGACCGGACCAGCACGGCCATCCGCGACCAGGCCAGCCCGTCGTCGAGGTGGGCCCGGCGGAGCAGCTCGGCCACGTGCTCGGCCTCGGCGCCGACCGAGGCATAGGTGAGGACCTCGACCTTCCCCCGATCCCGGCTCCGGGGCTCGGTCCCCGACGTGCACACCGGGTTCCGGAACTTGTCGCGGACCTCGGGCGGCAGCGAACGCGGGAGCCCGAGCCGGCCCACGATGCCCCGGCTCGCGGCGAGCAGCCGCGGCCCGAACCGACGCGTACGGCCCAGCGCGAGCACCCTCGCCGGGGTCTGGTCGACGCGGGGAAACCGGTCGGGGAAGTCGAGGATGCCCCGGGCCTCGGCGCCGCGGAAGGCGTAGATCGACTGGTCGGGGTCGCCGACGACCACCAGGTCGCGACCGTCGCCGGCCAGGGCCGCCAGCAGGTTGACCTGGGCGGGGTCGGTGTCCTGGTACTCGTCGACGAAGACCGCGTCGATCTCGCTCCGCAGGGTGGCGACCACCTCGGGGTCGGCGAGCAGGATCCGGCACCGGTGCACCAGCTCGCCGTAGTCGAGCACCTGCTCGGCGTCGAGCACGTCGAGGTACTCGTCGAAGAACCGGCCCACGCTCACCCATTCGGGGCGGTCGGCGGACTCCCCGACCTCGACCAGGTCCTCGGGGTCGAGCCCGAGCTGGCGGGCCTTGGCGATCACCGCGCGGACCTCGGTCGCGAACCCCCGGGTCCCGAAGGCCCGGGCCACCGACCCCGGCCAGTCGTCCCGCTCCTCCTCGGCCGTCCCGGCCAGCACCTCCCGGACCCGGAACTCCTGCTCGGGCGCGGTCAGCAGCCGGGGCATCACCTGGTAGGACTCGGGGCCTGACCCCGGCAGCCCGCTACGCAGCCCGAACCGCTGCAGCAGGGCGTAGCAGAACGCGTGGAAGGTGCTGACCTGCGGCGTGACGACAGCCCGACCCAGCCGGGCGGTGATCCGTTGCCGCAGGTCGACCGCCGCCTTGCGCGAGAAGGTGAGCACCACGATCCGGTCGCCGCGCGAACCCCGCCCGGTGATCCGGTCGACGACCGCCTCCACCAGCGTCGTGGTCTTGCCCGTGCCCGGTCCGGCCAGCACCAGCAGCGGTCCGCCGGGGTGGTCGACCACAGCGCGCTGGTCTGCGTCGAGGTCAGGGGCCTCCCGACCGCCGACCGGCGTGCGGACCAGCTCGAACTGCATTCCCCACCTCCTGCGGGTCTCGGCCGGGCGCTCCGATCGGGACGGCAGTCATTCCACCACCCGCCACCGACAGCGCGTGGGCCGTTCCCCCACCCTCACCCCCGCCCCGCCCTGGTTCGCACCGCCGCGTCGACGTCGCACCGCCGCGTCGACATCGCACGCGCTCTGCACGTACGACGTCGGTCTCCGGTGTGCAGGGGGTGCGGCGAGGGTCCGGCTCAGGTCGTGAGCTGCCAGACGAGCAGCTCGGCGGTCCGCACACCGGTCACCCGCAACGGGTGCTCTCCCCACAGCCGGACGGCGTCGCCTGCGGTGAGCCGACCCACGGACTCGACCTCGACCGCCCCGTCGGCCACGTAGAGGTGCACCCAGGGCGCGACCGGCAGGGTCCGGGCCACCGCCGGCTCGAGCACGGTCACCCACAACGTCGCACCGGCCCGGCCGAGCGTGACCGCAGCGTCGGGATGCGACCCGGAGGCGACCGGCCGCCAGTCCCGGCGGAGCTCGGCGAGGTCGACCTCGTGCTGGTCGTAGGACGGATCCGTGCCCAGGGCGTCGGGCAGCACCCACATCTGGACGAAGCGGACAGGCCCGAGGGGGGCGTCGGGATCGAGCCGGTAGGCGTCGTTGCGCTCGGCGTGCACGATGCCCCGCCCGGCGGTCATCCGCTGGGCGAGCCCACGGTGGGTGATGCCCCGGTGGCCGGCTGAGTCCTCGTGCAGCAGCGAGCCCGCCAGCACCCAGGTGAGAATCTCGGCGTCACGGTGCGGGTGGTCGTCGAACCCCCGACCGGTGGCCACCACGTCGTCGTTGCTGACCACCAGGGCGCCGTGACCGACGTTGTCGGGGTCGTAGTGCTCACCGAAGGAGAAGCTGCTGCGTGAATCGAGCCAGTCGGTCCGGGTCCGGAACCGCGTCGCGGCGGGAACGACCTGGATGCGCTCGCTCATCCGGCCAACCTAACCGGGCTCTCACCGCGCCTAGGCTGCCGGTATGCCCACCCGACTGCCCGTCACCCCCGATCCCGCCGGCCCCGGCCAGGAGTCCGTCTGGGACTACCCCCGGCCGCCGGCCCTGGTCGCGTCCACCGAGCACATCACCGTGACCTTCGGCGCCCAGGTGATCGCCGCCACCGACCAGAGCTTCCGGGTCCTGGAGACCAGTCATCCCCCGACCTACTACCTGCCGCGCTCCGCGTTCGTCGAGGGGGCGCTGCGCCCGGCGGCCGGGCACTCGGTGTGCGAGTGGAAGGGGGCGGCGAGCTATCTCGACCTCGTCGCGGGTGACCGGGTGTCCCCCCGGAAAGCCTGGTACTACCCCAGCCCCACCCGGCCCTTCGCCGCGCTGCTGGACCACGTCGCCTTCTATCCGGAGGCGGTCGACGAGGTCCGGGTCGGGGGCGAGGTCGTCCAGGGTCAGCCCGGTGGCTTCTACGGTGGCTGGATCACCAGCAAGGTGGCCGGACCCTTCAAGGGGGTCCCGGGCAGCATGGGTTGGTGACCGCCCCCGCCCCCGACCCCGCCCCTGACCCCGACCGGCTCGAGCGGTACGTGGAGGCAGTGCTGCAGGCTGTCGAGGCGGTCCCGGCGGGACGGGTGACCACCTACGGCGACGTGGCCGACCTGGTGGGCACCCAGCTCGGTCGGGGTGGTCCGCGTCAGGTAGGAGCCGTGCTCGCCCAGCACGGCGCCACGGTCTGCTGGTGGCGGGTGGTCCGGGCCGACGGCCGGCCGGCCCGTGGGCACCAGAGTCAGGCTCTTCGACACCTCGTCGCCGAGGGTGCCCCGGTCCGGGCCGACCGGGTCCGGCTCGACCTGGCGCGGTGGGACTGGCCCGAGTCGTCCGCCTGACCAGGGGCGACATCTGGCCACGCTCTTTCCAGGTCGCAGGAGTTGTGACACGCTACTGCTGCTGTTGCAAGGTGATCTGGGCCGTGGTTCTGCGCTGCGTCTGCGGAACAATTTGCGTGGGCGTCCGGTGGTTCGGATGCGCCCGGCAGCACCGGGGCCGCGAGGTGTGGTCCCGGGACGAGAACAGCTAGGAGATGTTTCATGGCGCAGGGAACCGTCAAATGGTTCAACGCCGAGAAGGGCTACGGCTTCATCGCCGTGGACGGCGGCGGACCGGACGTATTCGTGCACTACAGCGCGATCCAGACGACCGGCTTCCGGTCTCTCGACGAGGGTCAGCGGGTCGAGTTCGAAACCACGCAGGGCCCGAAGGGACCGCAGGCAGACCAGGTGAGCGCGATCTGATCGTGCTGGGACGTCGAAGCACCCGTGCCCAGTGGGCACGGGGGGTTCGACATCGTGCTGGTCCCCTTCACTGGTCCGCACCCGCGATCAGTCCGACGGTTGGGTGGGGTTTACCTGGGCGGCCCCGGC
>JBPCRP010000039.1:0-49334 GCA_050996715.1 Propionibacteriaceae bacterium | reverse complement strand
GGACGAACTCGATCCTGACCCCGAGCACCTGACCGACCGCGTTCGCGAGGTCCGGGTCGAGACCGACGATGGTCTTGCCGTCCTTCGCGGTGGACTCGAACGGTGGGTAGCTCGGGTTCGTCGCCATCTTGATCACCCCAGCCTCTTTGATCTGGGGTGGCAGCTGCGCCGCAAGCTGGTCGTCTTGCTGCTGGGCGGGGCCCGCGGATGTCGCCGACTCCGTCTGGTCTGTGCTCGGAGAACTGTTGAGTCCGTCCGCACGCCGCAAGCCCCAGCAGCAGGGCTCCGGCCAGTCCCGCTCGTAACGTCCGCACCATGATGACCTCTCAATAGACTGTCTGACAGTCTGATACTGCGACAAGACCTGCATTACCGCTAGGAGATCCGGTCTGTGTCTTGACTGTTGAGACATCGAGGGCGGTCCGACTGACGCAGCGGTGCCCTGTGGTCGTCGACCCTGGCGACGGGTGCGAGTCAGCTGCCGACCGCCGGTGAGGCGCTACCTCACCGAAGCGTGGCGAACACGTCGTCCAGCTGGTGCCGGCGGTCGGGGTTTCGGCCCTGCTCGACGAACCGCTCGTAGCCGAGCGCCCGGCTGAACAAAAAGGGTGGAAGACGCAGCAGCAGCGCCAAGGTGCGGGTCCCGCGCGAGGCACTGGCCTGGCTCAGGTGCGCCAACAGGGCCCGTCGCTTGTGGTCGAGGTAGGCCCGGACATCCACCCGATGCGTGAGATCCGCGCGGTCGGTGTAGGCGTCCGCGAAGTCTTCCGCTTTGATCTCGGGGAGAACACGCGGGACGGCTTGCACGAGCCGAGCCACCGTCTGCATCGACCTCCGGTCCATCGTGGCCTCGAGCACGAGGCGGGTGCCGGCGAGGCCGGCCGCATAGGTTCCGACGTCGTGCACCTGTCGGTGATCGGGATGTCCGTAGCCACCGGCCTGGTCGTAGACCGTCAGGGCATCGGCCCGCTCGCGCCGCAGTAGATCGGCGAGTGGGGCCGCCGCCTCGGCCACGGGGAGCTGGCTGAAGGACCCCGGAGGTGGCGTCACCCTCCACCCTGAGTCCGGGAAGTCGAAGGTGACCAGATCAGCACAGCCGAGAACCGTCGCCGACTCTTCGAGTTCACGCATCCGCTGGGCGGCCAGCGTCTGACGGTCGTAGCGCTCGCTCGCTTGTCCGGCCCCACCAGCGGTCGCCACGGCTAAGATCACGCGGTGACCTTCGGCTGCGACCCGGGCGAGTGTGCCCCCGGTGAACAACACCTCATCGTCGGGGTGCGCATGGAAGGAGACCAAGGTAAAACCCACCTCGAGAGCCTAGGCCAGGCGCCGGCGGGGCGTTCAGTCTCAACTCAGGTTCGAGATGGCATGGTGTTCCGGTGAGCACCGGTGAAGTCGAGATGACGTGTTCGCTCGACTGACCAAGGCGAGTGCTCCGATCCTGCTCGGAGCGCTGGCGGTTGCCCTCGTGTTCTTCGTCCCCCTCAGCGCCGGTACGACCTGGACCTCCGTCGCGGAGATCTTCGGCGGGTTGTCGGCGCTCACCGTCGTCGGGCTCGGGGCCGTCTGGATCGGGGGTCTCACCTGCAACTCGGTGGCGTTGGCCGCCAGTATGCCGGGGCTGACGGTGCGACGGGCCCTCACGTTGAGCTTGACGGGCAGTGCTGTCGCGAACGTCTTGCCGATGGGCGGAGCGGGCGGGGTCGGGCTCAACTACGTGATGACCCGGCGATGGGGATTCAGCCGGACGAAGTTCGCCACGTACACGGCGACGACGAACGTCCTCGACGTCGCGTCCAAACTGTTGGTGGCTGCCGCAGCCAGCCTGATCTTGTTGCTGGAGGGACGTATCCACCTCTTCCATCGTGGGGTGGCGCCCGTCTTGGAGTTCTTCCTGGTCGTTCCCTGTCTCGCGGTTCTGCTGTTCAGCCGACCGACCGGCACCGCCGTCGGACGTGCCCTTGACTCCGTCGTCCGCGTCGGCAGCCGCCTGATCCGACGCCCGATCAGCAGCCGGCTGGCCGAACGCATCCCTCAGATCGCGCACCTCACCAGGACAGCGATCAGGCGACGGTGGGCCCACATGACCTTCGGCAGCTTGTCGTACGCCGGCCTGCAGATCATCTTGCTCTGGGGCTGTCTGCGAGCCGCCGGCCTGCACCTCGATCTCACGACCCTGATCTGTGCGTTCGCTGCGGACCGGGTGTTGACGATGGTGCCGTTGACCCCCGGCGGTGTGGGCATCGTGGAGGGTGGCATGGCGGCCGTCCTGAGCGCCCTGGGTTTCGATGCGGGACCGGCCGTGGCCGGCGTGCTGATCTACCGTGGTTTCACCTACCTGGCCGAGATTCCCGTCGGGGGAGCCCTGGCGGTGCTGTGGACGGTGTTCCACCGACGCCAAGATCCGCAGCTCGCCCCGGCGCAGGGCACCGGTCGATGAAGATCTTGCACGTCAGCGACACCTACCTGCCCAAGACCGGCGGGATCGAGCTCCACGTCGCAGACCTCGCAGCGCGCCAGCGCGCCACCGGCCACCAGGTGTCCGTCGCGACCTCGAGCGAGGCGAGCCACGCGGCTCCAGAGGTGATCAGAGTTCCTGGGTCCGCGGTCTTCCCTACGTCGGCCCACGCCTCGTTGTCACAGCTGATCGAGGCGGGCCGCTTCGACGTCGTGCATGCTCACTCGTCGGTGATCTCGCCTCTGAGCTGGTCAGCGGTCCGGGCTGGATCCCGCCTCGGGGTACCCACCGTCTTCACCTTGCACTCGATGCTGCCGACCGGGGTGACCGGCAACCTGCTGAGCCACGTCGTCCCGGCCGTTCCCGACGGTGTGGTGTGGACCGCGGTGAGCCGGGCCGCGGCGTCCTCGCTGCGCACGCTCATCGGCGGGAGGGAAGTTCACGTCCTGCCGAACGGTATCGACCCGGCAACCTGGGCGACGACGAGCATCCGACGCAATTCGACCCTGACCATCGTGTCGGTGCTCCGGATGGCTCGGCGCAAACGCCCCTTTGCCCTGCTGCACATGCTCGATCAGATTCGGCGGTCCGTTCCGGCAGCCCAGCGACTTCGGGCCGTTCTGATCGGAAGCGGACCACTCGACAGCGCAGTCCGCCGCAGGCTTCAGGCGTCTGGTTCGGGAAACTGGGTCACCCTGGCCGGGAACCGGCAACGTTCTGAGGTGCGCGACCTGCTTCATCGGGCGGACCTCTACCTCGCGCCGGCGACCCTCGAATCGTTCGGTATCGCGGCGTTAGAGGCGCGCAGCGCAGGCGTGCCGGTGATCGGGATGGCACGTGGCGGGATCGGGGAGTTCGTGCACGACGGCCTCGACGGATTCCTCGTCGATTCCGATGCGCACCTCGTCGCACAAGCCGCCCAGCTGCTCGGCGACCGTGATCAACTGCGTCGCATGCAGGCTCATAATCGATCCCACCCGCCAACGATCACCTGGCCGAGCGTGCTCGCCCAGCACCAGTCGTGCTACGTCCTCGCGGGCGCCTCGTGGGTGACAGGCGAGGTAGTGGCATCTCCCACCACCTCGGCGGCACGGACGGAGACGGAGTTCAGTCGACGGTGACCGTCAGGCGCTGACCGGATGCGGCGTTGCCCACCGGAGTTGCGGCCAGGACGACCATCACTCGGGGTGAGCGTGGTCCCCGGCCTGCTGGCTGGCCGGGGACCACGCGGTGTCAGGCTGTCTCGCCTGCCTCACCGTCGTCCGGCTGGGCCGCCGCCTCTCGGCGTCGGCCCGCCTGCTCACCGATGGGTCACGCGTCGATAACCTGTCGGTCGTCGCGCTGACCGATCGAGATCTTGCGGGGCTTGGCTCGCTCGGCGACCGGAATGATCAGGGTGAGCACCCCACCGCCGTAGTCGGCGGTGATGTGGTCGGTGTCGAGGTTGTCCCCCAAGATCAGCTGTCGGCTGAAGACCCCACGGGGTCGTTCAGCGGCCAGCAGCTCGGCATCGCTGGCCCGGGCCGGGCGTTCGGCCTTAACGGTGACGACGTTGCGTTCGACGTCGAGGTCGATCGAGTCGGGGTTGACGCCGGGCAGATCGAACTCGACGTGAAAGGTATCCCCGTCACGCCAAGCGTCCATCGGCATCACCGACGGGCGGGCGAGGGTGCCGTCGGTGCCGAACACCTGCTGGCTGAGTCGGTCCAGATCACGGAAGGGGTCAGTGCGCATTAGCATCGTGTCACCTCCATCTGTTGTTGTGATGCTCCTGGTTGACCACCGACCGCGGGTTGCGATCTGTGGTATGCGCTATAGATATTTTTTAGCACGGGTGTCATGCTGGATGCAACACGTGCGTCACAAAATTTTCGGGAAGGGACGTCTGCGGTGGTCGGAGTGCCCAGGCCGGAGCGACAGCGAGGCGTGTACGGCATCGCGGTCGCGGCGGAGCTGGTCGGCATGGGTGTGCAGAACCTGCGGGCCTACGAGGCACGCGGGCTGCTCGAACCCGCGCGTACCGCAGGCGGCACTCGGCGCTACAGCGCCGACGACCTGGAGCGGCTGCGGCGGATCGGGGACCTCCTCGACGCCGGGCTGAACCTTGCTGGGATCGGGATGGTCCTCGATCTCGAGGCACGCATCGACGTGCAGGACATTCAGCTGCGAGCACGAGAAAGGAAGCAGTGATGCCTGGCGGCGAGCACATCAGTCCAGCAGAGCCTCCCCTCAACGCCCTTCCAGTGGTGGTCGCCTGATCGTCGCGACGTTGTCCTCGTGTCCACCACGGTGCAGGATCGTGGTGGCGCGAGCGTCCGGGGACGAGCAGGTCGTGCGCCTTCTCAGAAGTAGGTCCGGACCAGGTCGACCACGACCGGGTCGGCGGCGTCCGGGTCGTCGATCACGGGGATCAGACGCCACTTGTCGAACGCCGTGCAGGGGTGGGAGAGACCCAACCGGAGCTCATCGCCGATCTGCACCGGCGGCGGGGCCTGTGGATCGAACCGGAGGAAGCCGTGCTGGTCGTTGAGCGCAGTGACTGTCAATCCGACCAGCGGCACTGGCGCCTCTCCGTCGTGGCGCCCGCGGCGGAGCTGGACCTCCGGGAGACCCTCGTCGAACGGCAGGTCCCGCTTACCGGCGTCGAACAGGGCCAGGCCCGGCTCCGGCTGGCTGCTGACCCGGACCCACCCGTGCATCGCGCTGCGCAGACCGCGGCCGCCGGTTCGCGGTTCGTCGCCGAGGGGGCTGAGGTGGCGGTAGAAGCCGTCGTCGTGGGCCAGGTAGGCCCCCGAACGCAGCACCACGCGGGCACCGTCGTCAACGAGTGGTCCAAGCACCTCGGCAACCACGTCGAAGTAGGCGCTGCCCCCCGCGGTGACGACCGGTTCGAGTCCCTCGGGATACACGGCTTCGGCAACGAGGATCCGATGCACCTCGCAAATCGATCGGAGGTAGCCGCGGATCACCGCCAAGCTTTCCGGATCGCTGGCGTGGCTCAGCGCTCCCTCGTAGCCGGCGACCCCGGCCAGCCGCAGATGCGGCGCGGCGGCGATGGCGCGGCCGACGTGGACCGCGGTCTCGACGTCGCGAGCGCCGGTGCGTCCGCCGGCTGCGCCGACCTCGACCAACACGTCGACCGGCCGGTAGTTGGCGCCGCCCGTCGGAGCGTCGGCGACCGATGCATGCGCGGCAAGGGCCGACTCCATCAGCTCCACCGTGCGGACCGCATCGGCCCAGCACAGCAGCTGAAACCCGGAGTCGGCAGCTTGCTCGTCGCTGATCCAGCGCAGCGTCAAGGGCGAAATGATCGCGTTGGCGATCATGACCCGGGAGACCCCGAAAGCGCGGGCGACCGCCAGCTGGGGCAGGTTGGCCACGGTGATCGCCCACGCACCTGCGGCGAGCTGATCGGCCCACAGCCGCGGGGCCATCGTGGTCTTGCCGTGCGGGGCCAGATCCAGCCCGCGTTGTGCGCACCAGTCACCCAGCACCTGCAGGTTGTTCTTCATACCTGGGGCCGACAAGGCGAGCAACGGGGTGGGAAAATCGCTCAGCCGCAGTCCCGCCTGAGCCACGGCTCGAACCGTTTGACCCCAGGTCATGGGGGGCATGCCCTTGTCCGCCCAGCTCACGCGCAGGTCGGCGAGAGCGGCGACGGCTCCGGGGTCGATAGTGGCGGGATCCCTGTAGGACACGTGAAACCTCTCCGTCAGCGGTGCGCTCCGGAACCCCAACCTAGACATCGCACGGTGATCAGGTGCTGCTCGGCCCTGCTTCCGGGCCCCCGACGGTCGCCGCGAAGCTGGACCACGCGTCAGGGAACCGCGACCGGACCGACGACCGCGCTGTTGGTGGTGTTGGCGGAGGCGTCGGTCTGGGTGGCGCGTGCGTACAGCTCGGGCACGGTCCCGAGTGCGGCCGACGTCACGGTCCAGGCTCCGGTCGTCGCGTCGACGGAGACGCCGGTGAGGGTCGCCGTCGTGTCGCCGGCCGCGCAGGGGTAGTTGTCCTGGGTACACAGGACCACGATGAGATGCGTATCGTCACCGAGATCGTGGCCGGCAGTGCCGGCGACGGTGACTCGGTGGGTCTGTCCGGTACTTGCGGCGAAGCTGGAGATCTCGACGGTGGGAGCGGTCGTGTCGGTGTAGGTGACGGTGTTGTCGATCGCGGTCGAGGCGAGGTTGGTGTTCCCGGCGTCGTCCTGCGCCTTGCCCGCAGCAATGCTGGACTGCACGCTGCCGGTCTTCGTCATGCCCCCGACAACTGCCCGGTACGTGGCGCCGTTGCCGGTGACGGTGGCCGCGGTGGCTCCGGCGCCGCCACCCAGGGTGAGGTCGGCGCCGGCGAAACCCGTCACCGGTTCGCTGAAGATGACCGTGAAGTCGATGGTCGGACCGGAGCTCGGATCGGACTGGTCAGCCGCCTGGTTCACGGTAACCGTCGGTGCTATCGCGTCCACGGTGATGGTGGTGGCCGCCGAGGCCGCACTGACGTTGCCGGCGAGGTCGGTCGCCTTCGCGGTGATGGCGTGGCGTGCGCTGGTGAGGGTCGCCGTCGTGGCGGTGTACGCGCTTCCGGTGACGGCGACGCCCGTGCCGGAGGCCATCGTGTCGTCGAAGAGGGCGGCGGTAGCACCGTCCTCCGCCGTTCCCGTGAAAGTGGGTGTCGTCAGCCTGGTCAACCTGTCGGTGGCAGAGGCGCCGGTGTCCGACGCCGCCGTCAGGGTGGGTGCAGACGGTGCGGCCGGCGCCGTGGTGTCGATGATGATGGTCGTGCCGACCGAGCTCGGGCCGACGTTGCCGGCGATGTCGGTGGCGGTCGCTGAGAGCCGATGGCTGCCACTCGTCAAACGGCTGGAGACCACAGAGTATTTGGTGCGGCTGGTGGTCTCGGTCCCCACCGGGGTGGCGCCGTCGGCCAACGTGATGATCATCTTGGTCTCGTTGGTTCCGGTGAAGGTCGGTGTCGTCGTCTTGGTGATGCGGTCGGTGCTCGACGAGCCGGTGTCGCTGGCGGCGCTGAGCACCGGGGCTGACGGGGCGGCGGGCGCGACGGTGTCGATGATCACCATTGCCGTGCCCGAGCTGGCGCCGGTGTTCCCGGCGGCGTCGGTCGCCCGGGCGGTCACGTCGTGGGTGCCGTTGGCGAGTGGTGCCGGGATCAGCGAGTACGTGTTCGTCGCAACGACCGTGCCGATCGGATTACTACCGTCGTAGACCTCGACCGTCGTGTTGGCTGGGGCGGAGCCGGTGATGGTCGGCGTCGTGATCATCGTGTCCCGGTCGGAGGCCGACCGTCCGGTGTCGCTGTCGGCGGTCAGCTTCGGCTTCCCCGGTTTGCCCGGTGCGATGATGTCGATCGTGATCACGGAGCTGGCCGAAGCCGGGCCGACGTTGCCCGCGACGTCCGTGGCGTCGACCGTCAGCGTCTTGATGCCGTTGGTCAGGACCTCCGACGTCACCCGGTAGGTCCCGGTGTCGACCTCAGCGGTGCCGAGCACCGTCGATCCGCGCAAAAGGGTCACCGTGGTCGCGTCCTCCGCTGTCCCGGTCAACGTCGGCGTCGTCACGTTGGTGAGCCCGTCGACCGAGGACGAGCCGCTGTCGCTGGCCCCGGTCAGCGTGGGCACGGACGGAGCTGCGGGGGCAGTGGTGTCGATGATGATGGTGGTAGCGGTCGAGTCGGGGCCGGTGTTGCCCGCGGTGTCGGTCGACCGAGCCGTCAGTGCGTGGCTGCCGCTGTCCAGTGCACTGGCAAGGATGGTGTAGATCCCGTCGACCGCGACGGCACTGCCGACCGGGGTCGGGCCGTCCAGCAAGGTGACCACGGAACCGTCCTCGGCAGTTCCGGTGACGGTCGGCGTGGTCACGTTGGTGATTCCGTCGCTGACCGAGGACCCGGAGTCGCTGTCTGCCGTCAGCGTTGGAGCGGTGGCCGCGTCGGGCGCGACCGTGTCGATGCGCACCAGGACGCTGTCGGTCGGGCTGTCGTTGCCGGCGTTGTCCCGGGCCGAGAAGGAGATCGTGTGGATGCCGTCACCGGTGACCGACACCACGGCGGTCGATTCGCTCGCCGTGACGGCCGGCTCCGCGTCGAGGGTGTAAGTGATGGAGGCGATTTCCCGCCCTGCCGACGCCTCCAGGGTCACCACCACCGGGCTGGAGTTGTTGAGGTTGTCGTCGTTGGGAGTGGGTGAGATCGAGGTCACCATGACACTGGGTAGCGTCGAGTCGTTGACGACGGTGACGCGGTTGCTCCGGGCGCTGGCTGCGCTCCAGCTGCCGAAGACCGCCGTGACGACGTACTGGTAGGTGCCGTCGATGACCCCCGTGTCATCGCAGCTCCCGACCGCGATCAACGCCGACTGCGAGCTGCCACAGGCTTGGAACCGGGTACCGTCGCTGACCCGGATCCGGTTCACGTAGTAGCCCTGGGCGGGTTCACCGGTACCGAGGGCGGCTCCGCCCCAGCTCACGGACACCGTATTGCTGTCCGTCGGGGCTGACGCCGCCGGGTTGACCGGGGCGGTCAGGGTTCCGGCCCGGGCCACCGCGCGGCCGTGTCCTCCCGCGCTCCAATACCCCCACGCGGCCAACACCCCGATGATCAACAGAGTCAGGGCGCCGAAAACGGTCACCGACAGAGTACGTGTCCACCCCCCCGATCGCCTGCCCCGGCTGTCCGAGGGCGGTTGTGGGGGCCGGCGGGCCGGGCGGATCACGGCCGCCCATTTCCGACCGCGCTGAACCCGAGGGTCAGCGTGGCGTGGACGCAGCCGTTCTGGTTCACGTCCCGATTGACCATGCCCACCGTCGGCCAGAGCTCACGACGAAGACCGAGGCTGTCGAGGGTCCCCGCACGGCTCGCAGGCACGGTCAGCTCGACGCTGCTCGGCACCTGCGTCACCTCGAAGTCGTCGACGGTGCACGGGAGCGCGCCGGTGGCGCGGGGTGCTCGCACCCCAACGATCCGCACCGCCACGGCGTGGACAATGAGCTCACGGTCGTAGGGGTTGTCCACGGTCAGGTTCAACGGCACGCGGCGGCCCGGAGCCATCGGCCGCCTGAGGTCGCCGCCGATGGTGAACGGACCGAGCGACCCGGTCTCCGTGCGACCGGAACCGGCACCGGCACCGGCACCTGCTACCACGCGGTGGTCGGCCGGCACCAGGGTCAGGACAAGCAGGGCTCCCACTGCAGCGGAGATGGCAGCGACGACGACGCGGGGCCCGACGGAAGCCAGCCGGAGACGTGACGTCGCGTCGTCCACCATCGAGCCTTCCTATGTCCCTGACGGCCCGGACGGTGGCTGGGCGGGCGGCCCGGCGGGCACCGGTTCGCCGCCCACCCGGTCAGCTCGAGGCGTACGTCAGAGTGACCACGGCACCCTTGCAAGCGTCCTGGTTCGTGCCCACCTTGTTGTTGAACTGGATCGTCAGACCTGCCCAGGAACCGACGGCCGTGCCCGCCGGCACCTGTGCGGCGACCGGGGCGGTGCCGGCGATCGTGAAGTCAGTGACGCCGCAACCGGTCTTGTCGGTCCCGGTAACCGTCGCGGTGACGGCAGCGACGTAAACCGGACCGTCATTGGGGTTGTCGAAGTTTCCGCTCAAGGCCTGGGGAGCCACCCCGGGACCCATGTCCGTCACGTCGGTGACCTGGTTGATGGTGATCGCCTCGTTGGTTCCGGTCTCGGCGGTACCGGTCCCCGACCCCTGATTCGTCCAGTAGGCGAACGCCGCCCCGGCTCCGCCGACCACCAGGCCGAAACCAGCCACGAGAGCAACAATTTTTCGGCGGGACTTAGGCATGCTCAGCTCCAAACGAGAAAGGGTCAGAAGCGGCAGATACCGGTCCCGTCACACAAACCCCGAGCTAAGCCTGTGGGTAAAAGTCACCCCCACATGAGCAGAGGTGAAAGATAGCAGCGTTCCGCGATGATCGACAAACGGAGACCGGATCCAGCGACCCGTACGATCCGATCGTGGCCGTGAGCGCTGATGACCTTGCCGCGCTGCGCGGCGGCTTGCTCGCGTTCTGTTATCAGTTGCTCGGCTCGCCCTTCGACGCCGAAGACGTGGTGCAGGACACGATGGAGCGCGCCTGGCGGGCTCGCGAGGCCTTCGACCCGGCTGTCGCGTCGCTCTCGACGTGGACGTTCCGGATCGCCCGCAACGTCTGCTTCGACCGGCTCCGCGAGTCCCCACGTCGAGCTTTGCCGCGTGACCTTGCTGGCCCCGGTCTCGACGTCGGAGCGCCCCTGGTGGCAGCCCTGGACGTGCCGTGGCTGATGCCGGCTCCCACCAGGTGGTGGGCGGACTCCGAGCCGGAGCGGTCAGCGGTCGCTGCGAACGGCGTACGGCTCGCCGTCACGGCCGTGTTGCAGGCTCTACCGCCGCGGCAACGTGGTGTCTTCATCCTCCGTGACGTGCTCGGCCATTCCGCCGCCGAGACCGCGGCCGTTCTCGAGTTGAGCGTGGCCGCCGTGAACTCCGCGTTGCAACGCGCCCGGGCCACGGTGCGCGACGGCACATCGCGACCGAAGCAACTCCAGCGCGAGACGGTCGAGCGGTATGCGCGCGCCATCGAGCAGGCAGACGTCGACGCACTGGCTGCGCTGGTCGCCGCCGACGTCATCTTCGAGATGCCGCCGGTGCCGCAGTGGTCACGTGGACGCGAAACCTACGCCGCTTTCATGGCCCATCTCTTCGCGTGGCGCGGCACTCGGTGGGCGACTCGACCGATCTCCGCGAACGGGCAGCTCGGCATTCTGCTGTCCCGCATCACCGATGCCGGGCCGCAGCCGCACACGGTGCAACTTTTCGAGGCGAATACCGCGGGCACCGCGATCGGACAGGTTCTCGTCTATCAGGACCCGCGACTGTTCCTCCTTTTCGAGAAGGACCTCGCGGGGACCGATGAGTTCTCTGCTCGTCAGACGTAGACCAAAGTGAAGCATCTTCGGGGCGGGGGCGGCGCGACGATCTGCGCGCATCCCGGTCTGACACGACCGGTCTGATACGACACAGGAGCACACCATGGCCCGCATCATCGTTGCGCAGTTCATCACCCTCGACGGCGTCGTCGAAGATCCCGACGGGTCCGACGGGACCGACTTCGGCGGGTGGGCGTTCCGGCACGGCCGCGACGCGGTCGCCGGCGACAAGTTCGCCTACGGTCCGATCCTGCAGACCGGCGTCTTCCTGTTCGGGCGGAGCACGTGGGAGCACTTCTCAACGCTCTGGCCCGGGCGCGACGACGCGTTCGCGCAGGGGCTCAACGCGGCGGCCAAGGCCGTCGCAACCCGCTCGGGGGTAGACCTCCACCGGTGGGCGAACTCGCAGGTGGTTCGGGGCGACGTGCTCGATTGGGCGCGCCGGGAATCCGCCGAGCGCGATGTCGTCATCATCGGCAGCGGCTCACTCGTCGATCTGTTCGTCGGCGCGGGGGCCGTGGACGAGTACCGACTGCGCGTCTTTCCGACGGCCACCGGGGCCGGCCGCCCGCTGTTTCCCCACGGCTGCCGCCTCGACCTCGTCAGCACCGAGCGCCGAGGGCCGACCACGCTCACGATCTACACACCAGGAGCCTGACCCCGGCGGCACGACCAGCGGGCCTCATAAAAGGGCCGTCTGGCCGATGATTTCGGCGGCCCGACGAAGTCAACACGACATCGACCACTTTCGGAGGACGCATGACCCATGAGTATCTGGACCGGTTCCACGACGCCAGCGCCGACGTCGACATCGATGTCGACCAAGACCGCGCCGCCCCGAGCACCATGAACAACCCCGCCTCCATCACCATCACCCCGGTTCTCGTGGCCGACCTGCTCGCCGAGAGCGAGCGGATGCCGGTCTACGTGCACGTCATCGACCATCCCGACGCGCGCGTGCTGGTCGACACCGGCATGACGCAGCTGCACCCGGCGGTGGCCGACATGGATCCGCGCCTGATTCCACTGAGCGCGTCGGCCGATGTCGACCTGACCAGCATCGACGTCGTCGTCAACACACATCTGCACTTCGACCATTGCGGCGGCAACCACCTCTTCACCGGCAGGCCGATCTACGTCCAGCGCCAAGAGCTCGACGACGCGCGCAACCAGGACGACTACACCATCCGCGAGTGGGTCGATGCGCCCGGTGTGCAGTACGTTCCCGTCGACGGCGAGCTCGAGCTGTTCCCGGGGATCCGGCTCGTCCCGGCGCCAGGCCACACGCCGGGCTCGCAGGTCGTCGTCGTCGAGACGGGCGGGCACTCAGCAGTGATCGGCGGCGACATGGCGGTCTTCTTCGCCGAGCTCGACGAGCCGCGCACCGAAGGCCAGCGGCTGGTCCGCGCGCTCGACCCTGCGGAGGTCTGGCTCTCGCACCAGCACGAACCGTGGCGACCCAGCACCAGCTGAGGACCTCGACGGGGCCGGAACGGCTCCGCCTGCTCAGCCACCTGATGCAGACGATCGCCTGATCCAAACTATCGATGAGAACTCTCTGCTGTCCGATTCATACCTGGCGCTGACCACCACCGAGAAGCGAACGTGCCCCAACTGCTACGCGGGCAGAACTTCACCGTCTCGTCCGACGGCTACGGCGCCGCCGCCCACCAGACACGGGAACGCCCCTTCGGCCACGCCGACCCGGTCCAGCTTCTCGCCTGGGCGGGAGCCACCGCGAGCTGGCCCAACCGCACCGACCCAGGCGGTACGCGCGGGCTGGACGACTACTTCACCCGCGACTTCAGCACCAACATCGGCGCGGAGATCATGGGACGCAACAAGTTCGGACCACAGCGAGGGCCATGGACCGACCACGTGTGGCAGGGGTGGTGGGGTGACGAACCGCCCTTCCACACGCCGGTGTTCGTGCTCACTCACCACCCGCGCACATCGTTCACGCTGGCCGACACCACCTTTCACTTCGTCGCGGGCGATCTGACCGAGGTGCTCGCTCAGGCCCGCGCCGCCGCGGACGGCCATGACGTACGCCTCGGCGGCGGTGCCCAGACCATCCGGAGGTTCCTCGACGCCGACCTGGTCGACACCCTGCACGTCGCGGTCTCCCCGGTGCAGCTCGGTGCCGGCAGCCGGCTCTGGCAGCACCCCGAGGAACTGGACGACCGGTTCCACCACGAAGCAGTGCCGAGTGACAGCGGTGTCGTCCACCACCTGTTCTGGCGGGGCTGACGGCTTGTGGTGGTTCTGATGGTGGCCGTGAAGCGAACGGATTTTTCGTGCTGCACCCCGAGCAGACGAGCGGGAAGTGTCCGGAGCTCAGTCACTGCTGTCCCCCGAGCATTCCGTCGACGTCAGGCAGGTTCTCGAACCGGGTGAAGGTTCCGGCGCCGAGGATCTCGCGCCCAGCTTGCAGGAACCCATCCCAGGCGACGCGCGCGAGCGTGCCTCCCACGCTCACCCGGCGCACTCCCAGCGCCGCCGCCTCCGCCGCGGAGATGAACGGGGAGTTGATCAACAGGTTCACCGGTTTCGGTGTCACGGCCGCCACGATCGAGGAGATGTGTTCGACGCTCACGATGCAGGGAGCGTAGAGGCAGTCGGCGCCCGCCTCGGCGTACGCACGCAGCCGGCGGATCGTCTCTTCGATGTCGGGACGTCCGCAGACGAACCCCTCCGACCGGGCCGTCAGCACGACACCGGTCCCGGTCTGGTCAATGGCCTCACGCGCGGCCCGCACCCTCGCCACGGCCAGCTCGAACTGATAAAGCGGGTTGATCCGATCTCCACTCGAGTCCTCGATCGAGAGTCCGGCGACGCCCGTCGTGACCGCCAACCGCACGTTGGCGGCGACGGCTGCCGGTTCGACCGCGTACCCATCCTCGAAATCGGCGTTCACCGGAACCGTCACAGCATCGACGATCATGCGGAGATGGGCGATGACCTCATCGAGGCTGACCTGGGAGTCGGCCCGACCCAGCGTCCACGCGAAACCGGCGCTCGTCGTGGCGAGCGCCTGGAACCCGATCTGCTCCAGTGCCCGCGCACTGCCGACGTCCCAGGGATTCGCCACCAGAAAGCATCCCGACGCGTGCAGGTCGCGGAACACGGCCACCCGATCGCTCTGCGTGCTCATTCCGTCCCTTCGCGGCAACGGGGGTCGCCCCGCCGATCGGATTCATGACCATCCGGGTCAAGGTAGGTCCCGGCCCTGGAAACCTTCAGGTCGTCACCGCCAGTGGAAGATCCGGGCGACCGTTCCGGCCGGGCCGGACCGAAGCTGAACCAGATCGGAGGCTTGATTCGTCTCCCAGAGCCCCCCGTGCACCCCGTTGGGTAGCGAACGACCCGCGAGCGGGTCGGTGACCGGGACGTCGTCGACCACCTCGCAGATCCAGGCGAAGGGCTCGCGCCAGACGCGAACCACGAGGTGAGATGCGCTGCGGGCGAGACTGTCCAACGCGAGCCGGTGAGTGGCCGCGGCAAGCGTTGTGGCTTGATCCAGGTCGAGGCCCGATACGTACAGTTCGAGCTCGGCGTATCTGGCAAGCAGATGGACCGTACCGGCGGTGAAGACGGCTTCCTGCGACGCCGTTTCCGGCTGGCCCAGTTCCGCGGCGAACAGCCTGTCGACGTAGGCGCGGCCGCCGTAGAGCGGGCTTCCCCGGTAGGAGCCGTCCTCGATGAGGGCCGGATGGCTTCGGTAGGCTTCTTCCATCACCGCCGGGCTCAGCGCCCGGGCGTCGTAGGGACAGATGAGCCAGAGCGGTGTCTCAGGGTCGATGGCGACGTTCAGAAGTGCTTCGTGCAGCTGACACTCCAGCAACTCCTGGGCGTGCCGCTCGGGCCAGATGGGTTCACCGATCCCCCGGACCGGAGACGCCTGATCGCTGACGAAGTCCTTCCAGGCCGGAATGATGCGGGCCGGGTTCCGACCGAGCCGGACCATATCCACGAAGCGCACGTGCTCAACCGCGTCCCGACTCAGCACCTCGCGGAGCCAACGGGTGTGCAAGGGAGTGACGGCGACCATCACCGGCTCGCCGGCTTCCACACCCTGTTCGACGAAGGACGCCATCGAGGCGGTGAAGTCGGCCTCGTCACGCCAGAGGAACGCCTCGTGACGGTAGCTCTGCCGCGACCTCAGCGGTGGATGCACAGGGCACCCGCGTCTCCAGCGCACCGATCCCATCGCCGCCACCGCGGATGCGAGCGAACCCCACGCACCACCTCTGGGGGAGTGCTCGTCTCGACCGGAGGGCCGTGGGCGGTGTCGCCGCTCGGCGTGGTCGAATCGGGATCACGGCGGGATACGAACCCGTTGCAGTCGTCATTCGTCACTGAAGGACCCCCTGGTGATACCGGCATGGGTGCAACCTCGCCACCAGGATCAGGAGCGGCGGACGTGCGGACTTCCCCGGGGTCCGGGGGGAAGGTGTCGTAAGTGTACCCGCCTTACACAGCAGCCGAATCAGTACCGGTCCGGGTCACGGAGAACCTCCCGGATCCCCCAGCCGTCGTCGTCGATGGAGGATGAGGCCGAGGCGCGTATCGTGGACGGTAGCCACTAGTGTTCGTTTCGTTCCTCAGGTGGTGAGGTCTCGGGGTTGACGCTGCGGTAGCTGTCGACCGGCGGCGTGACCGGAAGGCGTCCGAGGCATGGTCGATCAAAACCAGTTGCTGAAGACGCTGTCTCGGTTCGCGCAGGCGCTTCCGCTCCCCTATGACCTGGAAACCGTGCTCACCGACCTCGTCGAGAGCGTTGTTCGCGTTCTGGGGCTGGCCGGCAGCGGGGTGACTCTTGCGCAGGACGGGCGGCTGGTGTTCTTCACCGCGGCCGGGCCAGGTCTGGCGGAGTTGGAACGTACGCAGGAGCAGCATCAGCAGGGACCGTGCCGGAAGGCGTTTGCGTCCGGCCAGATCGTCACCGTGTCTGACCTCGCGGCGCGCGCCGTCCAATGGCCGGACTATGTGGCGGCCGCACAACGGATCGGGATCGCGAGTGTCGCGGGCATCCCCATGAAGCTGGGCGACCGGACCTTCGGCGCACTGAACCTCTACACCGCTGAGGCAGGCGTCTGGCCGGAGGCCGACTTGGAGGCCGCACAGGTCCTGGCCGACGTGGCCACGAGCTACCTCGTCAACGGTTCGAACGTAAGACAGTTGGAACAGCTCAACGAGCAACTCCAGCAGGCCCTCCAGACCCGGATCGTCATCGAACAGGCGAAAGGAGTCATCGCCAACTGTCATGGTGTCAGCGTCGACGACGCCTTCAGCCGGATTCGTACCCATGCTCGAACCCATAACGCCACGGTCAGAGCGGTCGCCGAGGCTGTCGTCCACGTCGGCCTCCAGCTCTGACCCCGCCGATTCCTTAAGCGGCCATTGAGGTCGTCGCGCGGGAGATCGATCTTGGGGACCGGTTGCGGCCCACCCCTGATCGGGTCCGGACGGGTGCAAGACAGGGCTTTTGCGGCCGTCCAACACGCCGGCCGAGCCGCTGCCACGGCAACACGCCACAGGTGATCGCCCGGCTTCCCGTGCCGCGCACAGCGCGCGCACAGCACGGGGCGGCGCGGCACGGGGCGGGGCGGCACAGCACGGGGCGGCACAGCGCGGGGCGGCGCGGCGCGGCACGGCACGGCACGGCGCTACGAAAGTCGCCGCCGGTCGGCAAACGCACGCCAAAACCCACCCCGGCCGAACCCACGTCACCGCCGGTCGAGAAACGCCCGCCCACACCCACCCCGGCCGCCCGCTCGTCGATAACGGGCGCCCGACGTCGACCACGGTCGCCCCACCACCGATACCCGCGACTGGAGGTCCGAGCTCTTCGCCCAGGCCCAGGCACTCGCCACGTTCGGTGACCGACCGCTCGCTGTGCTGACCGCCACCGGGACCGACGGCCGGGTCGGTGCCCAGAGCCAGCTCACCGCGCTGTCCCCAACTCCGTCCAGCGCACGTCGACTCGACCCACACCGGACTGCTCGAGGACGGCCGGCCGGCGGCGGAGTCGGCCCGCGCCAGCGCCGAGGTCGTCTCCTCGGTCCGCACGGGCACGCCGCTTCCCTCCCGCTGACCCCAGTCCGGAAGGAATCCCGCCATGACCTCACGTGCTCTGGTCGGGCGACCGCCCCGAACCTCTGAATCGGCTGCCGCGGAAATGGGGGGTGGTGGTCGCGTCAGCGCAGGGGGTAGCAAACTGTTGCTGAGGTAAGGGCACCGACGAGCAGAGGACCACTCATGGCACCGGGCAAGAAGAGCAGGACTGCCGACATCGCCATTCCCGGGGTGCCGACCTCGTCGGCTCCCGTGGTGGAGGAGCCCACGACGCCGCGTGAGCCGTTGGCACCTAAGCCTGACCAGACCGGGCCGGAGACTCGTACGCCCACCGGGGCGGTGACGGATACCCCGCAGTCGGACGTAGCGCAACAGGGTGCCTACCTGACCACCGCGCACGGGGCGCGGCTGCGCGACTCCGACCACTCGCTCAAGGCGGGTCGGCGCGGCCCGACGCTGCTCCAGGATCACCACCTGCGGGAGAAGGTCAGCCACTTCGACCACGAGCGCATCCCCGAGCGAGTGGTGCACGCCCGCGGCGCGGCCGCCCACGGCACCTTCGTGGGCAACGGGGCCGCGGAGGGTGTCTGCCAGGCCGACTTCCTGCGTAGCGGCGTCGAGACGCCGGTGTTCGTCCGGTTCTCCACCGTGCTGGGGTCGCGCGGCTCGATGGACACCGCCCGCGACACGCGCGGCTTCGCCACCCGCTTCTACACCTCGCAGGGCAACTATGACCTGGTCGGTAACAACATGCCGGTCTTCTTCATCCAGGACGGCATCAAGTTCCCCGACGTCATCCACGCCGGCAAGCCGCACCCGGACCGGGAGATCCCGCAGGCCCAGAGCGCGCACGACACGTTCTGGGATTTCGTATCGCTGCACACCGAAGCTCAGCATCACACGATCTGGAACATGTCCGACCGGGGACTGCCCCGCTCGTTTCGGACGATGGAGGGCTTCGGCGTCCACACCTGGCGGCTGATGAACGCCGCCGGCCAGACGTCGCTGGTCAAGTTCCATTGGAAGCCCAAGCAAGGCGTCCACTCCCTCACCTGGGAGGAGGCGCAGCTGACCGGGGGTCTCGACCCGGACTACCACCGGCGCGACCTGGCCGACGCCATCGAGGCCGGCGCCAACCCGCAGTGGGATTTCGGGGTGCAGGTGATGCCCGACACCGAGGACGAGACGTTCGAAGGGATCGATTTGCTCGATCCGACCAAGATCGTCCCCGAGGAGCTGTGCCCGGTCCAGATCATCGGCACCATGACCCTTGACCGGAACCCGACGAACTATTTCGCCGAGACCGAGCAGGTCGCGTTCAACCCCAGCAACCTCGTCGCCGGCATCGACGTCACCGACGACCCGCTGCTGCAGGCCCGGCTGTTTTCCTACCTGGACACCCAGATCACCCGGCTGGGCGGACCCAACTGGACCCAGATCCCCATCAACCGGGCGCACGCGCCGATCAACGACAACCTCCGCGACAGCTTCCACCAGGACGCGGTGCACGGCGGGGTGGCGCCCTATCGGCCGAACTCGCTGGACGGTGGGTGCCCGTTCGTGGCCGGCGACGACGAGGGCGCCTTCATCGACGTCCCGACGCCGGTCGCGGCCAGCGTCAAGGAGCGCGGCCACCCGCAGTCCTTTGCCGACCACTTCAGCCAGGCGGCGCTGTTCTACCGCTCGCTGACCCCGGTCGAGAAGGACCACGTGGTTGACGCGTACACCTTCGAGCTGAGCAAGTGCTGGGACCAGGTCGTCCGCGAACGCCAACTGTGCGCGCTGGCCAACATCCACCCCGACCTGTGCCAGCGAGTGGCCGACGGCCTCGGCCTGCCCGCTCCCGAGCCGTCGGCGCCACCGGTGGAGACCTCCACCAGCGCGGCGCTCAGTCAGCTGGGTCAGACCTGGCCGGTTGCCGGCCGTCAGGTCGGGATCGTGATCAACGCCGAACCCGACGTCGGCGCGGTGGAGACTCTCCGCGACGCCCTCGACGCGGCCGGTGTGGTGCCGCTGGTCATCGCCCCGCACGGCGGGCTGGTGTCCGGGCTGACCGTGCAGCGCTCGTACGCGGTGGTGGCCTCGGTCGAGCTCGACGCGGTCGTGGTGGTCGGGGCGGTGCCGCCGGCACCCGACGCCCGCACCTCCGTCGACGCCAAGGCCGGCACGGCCGGACCCGGTTCCGCCGTGGACCCGCGGGTGGCCAAGCTGCTCGGGGAAGTCTGGCGGCACGCCAAGGCGATCGGGACCACCGGCGACGCCGAGGAGGTGCTGGGTGCGGCCGGGGTGCCGTCCGACGGAACCGGAGTGCTCGTCGGGGAGGCGGGGGTCGTGGCCGCGGGCCTGCTCGAGCTGCTGGGCACGCACCGGGCCTGGGAACGCTTCGCGCCGGTCTCGGCAGGCTGACGGCCGCACGCACGTCACGTGAACCTGCCCAGGTCCGTAGCTGACCGTCTCCCGCTCAGCGACGGCTCCGTCAGCTGTGGCGCAAGGCCTCGATCAACTCGCTCTCGTGCTGACGACAGAGGAGCCGATGCCTCACGACCTCGAGGTGGGTGGTGATCTACGGGTCCGCGTGTGGGTGTGACCGGCGTGGCGGGTGTGACAGATGTGAGCCCTGGGGTCAGAATCGGAGTTCACCTGGATCGAGGAGTCCCGGACGGCGGCGGAAGTATTGACCAGATCGCGGCGGGCCGGTCCGTCAGCCCAGCAGTTCCAGCCGGGTCTGGGATCGACGTCAGGAACCGAGGGTCGGTGATCACCAGCAAGAAGATGAACACCCACACCGGTTCGGCGCCAGGTCGTCGGGCGACGACGGAACGCAGTGGGGACGAGAGGGACCGAGCTGTTGGAGGCGTCGCGGTGACCACGTCGTCTTCACTTCACCGGAGACGACGGGGGTGGCGTCAGCAAACACCTCGGCGCGAGAGGTGGCCAGGCGGAGGCGAACTCGGCGCGGGGACGGCCCGCGGGACCGTGTTGGTCCGCGCGATGGGTGGTCATGACACGCTTTTTCCCTACCGGGCTTAGATGATGTGGACCTCGCGCAGCAGCGCCCGGTCGTCGGCGAAGCGGTCGGCGCTGAACGGCGTCGGGTCCATGAACGGTTCGCGGCCGAGGTAGAGGTCGGTGATGATCTCCCCCACGGCGGGACCCTGGAGAAAACCGTGACCGGAGAATCCGGTGGCGTAGAAGACCCCGGGGGTCGCAGCCCCGCCGATCATGGCGTTGTGGTCGGGAGTGTTCTCATACAGCCCGGCCCAGCCGCCGACCAGGGTTTGATTCCTCAGACTGGGCGCCACAACCGCAGCGGCCGCCTCGAAGGAGCGGGTCCAGCCGTAGCTGAACTCACGGCACAATCCGGGTTCCTCGTCTCGGTTGGAGATGCCGAGCAGCAGACCGTTGCGGTAGTTATGGAAGTACAGCGTGGTGGACAGGTCGAGGGTGAAGGGCACGGTCGGGTGCGGCGCGGCCTGCTGGGCGGTGAAGCCGATCTGGCGGCGGACGGCTTCGATCGGCAGGTGCACGTCGAGCGCGGCGCCGAGGGTGCTCGACCAGGCGCCGGCGGCGATCACCACCGCGTCGGCGCGGACGGTGCCGCGGTGGGTCGTGATCGTGTGCGTGCCGTCGGCGCCGGTGGACAGAGTGAAGACCTCGGTGTGCTCGGCGAACCTGGCCCCAAGCCGCGCGGCCGCGCGCGCATACCCCGCGACCACCCGTGCGGGCTCGGCATAGCCGTCCCGCGGTGAGAAGGAGGCACCCAACAGGCAGGCCGGGTCGAGAAACGGGTTCAGCTCCTGCGCTTGGCCCGGGCTGATCATGCAGCTGTCGCAGCCAAGATCGTTCTGCAGGCGGACGCTGGCCTCGACCGCGGCGAGCTCGGCATCGGTGCGGCATAGAAACAGATAACCGACCTGGCGCAGGTTGATCGGGGTGCCGAACTGGGCCTCGAACGCTTCGAACGCAGCCAGGCTGCGCTGGCCGAGGCGCACGTTGTTGGCGTCGGAGAACGTCGCCCGTACCCCGCCCAGCGGCTTGCCCGAGGACCCGGAGCCGAGGGTGTCGCGTTCGATGACTAACACATCGGTGATACCGGCGTCGGCCAGGTGCCAAGCGATGCTGGCGCCCATGATGCCGCCGCCGATCACGGCCACCTCGACAGCGGCCGGCAGCGGCCGCGACGGAATCGTCAAGGGCACCACGTGTGCCAGCTCCGGCGCCGGCGCAGGGCTGGCAGCGTTCGTGATCATGATGACGGTCCTCCGCGATCAGGCGCTGGACGCGCGGGCGGTGGCAGACGGGGTCGGTCCAAGATCGATGGCCGCCCGTCGAACCGTGATGCCGGCCGCTGCCTGTCGCGGAGGATGGCTGCCGCCCGGCCGCCCCGACACCCCTGGATCCACCCAGGCGCCAGACAGCTCCAGGGCGTGGGCGACGGCGCGCAGGCTCTGCTCCATCCCTAGATACTCGCCGATCACGACGCCAAGGCTGACCCTGCCTGCATTCACCCAGACGAGCAGACGCGATCTGGGCCTTCCGCAGTTCGCGACGTCGCCGGTGGCGCCATTGCCCCGTAACTGAGGACCCTGTCCTCGCCGGCAGGTTCACATCCTGCGGGCAGACAACCAGCGCCGTGATCGGTGGCAGCACCCGGGTCAAGAACAACTCCGAGGTGCCCGACCCGACGTCCTACACCGTGGTGGCCCACGAGCCGAGGGGCGGTGTGCCCGAGCGCTGGTTCGTCGTGGTCACCGCCCAATGCGCGCCGACCCGTTCCCTCTTGGAGCTGGAGCACCGGCGCAGCGACTTGACCAGTTCCGCATCGACGCACCACCTTCCTCGATGGTGACGTGGCCGCCCGCACGACCCGGCAGGGGTACGACGTCCGGGCCCGGGAGGACGGACGAGCCGCTGACCTGGCATCTCCAGCGGGAGACCACCGTCGACCGGTGGCTGGTCGAGCTCCAGGAGGTCAACCTCCTCCGAGTCGGTCTTTCGCCACCGACGAACGGGACTGCCTCGGTCCCGCCGCAGCGTCGAGCAGCGCGAGCACTTCCTCCTCGCTCGTCGGAGCGAAGTCCCGGTAGTGCAGGCTGACGGCGATGAAAGGGCTCGGTGTCGACAGCCGGATCTGCTCGTCGGCCTCGGGGACGCGACTCAGCGGCTCCGGCGGGGCGACCGGCACCGCCAGCACGATCCGGGCGGCACCCAGCTGGCGCGCGGCCCGGCACGCGGCCCGGGCTGTCAGACCCGTCGCCAGCCCGTCGTCGACGATCACCACGACCCGACCGGTCAGGTCGACCCGCGGACGTCCACGGCGGAGCTGCGCCACCCGACGCTCCAGCCGCGCCTGCTCGCGGCGCTCGACCTCGCGCAGCTCGGCTAGCGTCGTCCCACCGTGGGTGCGGACGCCGGGGTCGAGCACCCAGAGACCGTTCTCAGCGATCGCCCCGAAGGCCAGCTCGGGTTGGCGCGGCAGTCCCAGCTTGCGAACGACGATGACGTCCAGCGGTGCGTCCAGCGCCGCTGCCACCTGAAAGCCCACCGGCACGCCCCCGCGCGGCAGGCCCAGCACGACGACGGTCTGTTCGCGCAGGTGGTCCAGTCGTTGCGCGAGTTGCCGCCCCGCCTCCGCTCTATCTGCGAACATCAATCCCCCTGTCTCCACTCCCGACCCGTCACCGACCGTCCAGACCACCACGGCCACGTCGGCCGGGCCGCACCCGTTCCTCGACGTCCACCCGCTGCACCTCGGCAGCTCGCTGGGTGGGTGGGCCGGCTTGTTCTCCATCACGGCGGCTTCGCCCGCAACGCAGAAGGCCAGCCCGGCCACGGTCGGGTGCGGGTGCGGGCGGGTGGCGGAGGTTGCCGAGCAGCAGGTCGATGCCGAACCTGGGCGAGATCCGCCCCGGACGCCTCACGAGCCCACGCTAGCGCCGCCCGGATCGGCCGCGGTGGCCCTGGCCGACCTCGCAACCGCCTGGATCCACGACGCCTGGCCGTTCACCCGAGTTCACACCCCCTTCAATCACGTCAGGTTCAGGAAGTGACATGCGCGCCTCGACACCATCCAGCACCGCGCCGTGTCGTCCTCACCGCCCTCGATCGCGAGGAGGTCGCCGGGTCGCCGACTATGTGCCAGCGCGCCAGTCACGCGATCGATGGACCCCACGTGTACCGGTGCCGTGCGGGCCCCACGTGCACACTGGGTCCATGTTGATCGCCGTCACCGGCGCCTCCGGGCGCACCGGAAGCCACGTCGTCACCGGTCTGCTGCAGGCCGGGCACACCGTGCGGGCGGTGGTACGTAGCGAGCAGAAAGGCGCCCCGTTACGCACCCGAGGGGCCGAGGTGACGCTCGCCGACCTCACCATTGACGACAGCGCAACCTGGCTCGCAGGAACCGACGCGCTCATCCACACCGCCGCTGCCTCCGACCCCAGCCCGGGGGCAGCGGACGCCGTCGACCGAGACGCCACGGTGGCCCTGGTAGCCGCGGCCCAGCGTTCTGGAGTGCAACGCGTGGTGCAGGTCAGCTCCATGTACGCCGACCGACCCGAGGCGGGCCCCACGTTCCTCCACGACGTGCTCCGGGCGAAGGCCGTTTCCGACGCCGCCCTGGCCGACTCTGGCCTGGTGTGGACGATCGTGCGTCCCGGCGGTCTGGTCGACGATGACCCCACCGGGAAGATCGAGGCCGGACGGCGGTTGGACAGCGGCCGGATCAGTCGAGCCGACCTCGCCGCGGTGTGTATCGCCTGCTTGGACGAGCCTGCCACCGAGCGGTTCGCCTTCGACGTCACCTCCGGGGTCCGAAACGTGCCGCAGGCGCTCGCCGAGCTCCCCGGCTGAGGGATGCTCAAGGTGTTCTTCTCCGACGCCGGGTCACATCAGTGCGCTAACCCTCCGACTGCAGTACTCCCAGGAGACAAGCGTTCTCACCTGTTCTCGGTGGGCGCGCAACGAGATCGAGAGCTGGAACAGCACAAGCGATCCGGGTCGACGGAATCCGCGGTCTAAACTTCCGTCGCTGATCGCTGACATCGACGACCTGGCGCTCGACGAACAGGCCCAAGCCGGCGGTACGGGCGGGTCCAGTTGACGAACCACCCGAGAAGGACGGCGGTCCTCGTCAGGGTAGTGGCCAGCCAAGCCCCGGTTCGTTGGTCCAGCTCGATCTGAAGAGGAGCGAGGATGTCAGCTGCTCGGGTGAGAGTTGCCGGAGGGGGCTACGCAGGCGTGACGAATGCCAACGGTTGCGGGCATCCCTGACACCAGGGTGAACGCGAGAAAGCCGCTCCGCGGCGGGGCATCGTCGCCGGACTGCTGGGTCCTCGCGGATCTCATCGAGCACGGCCTCGACGGGGTCGCGATCCTCAGGTCCTTGGCGGTTCACCAACCGGGTGGTCAGGCCGTCGGGAGTGCGGGCAGTGGCAGTGAGTGCATGGTGTGATTTAGGGCGACGAGATCGGTCTTGAGCGCTTGCGCCTCGTCGATGGCCGCGGTGAGCGCCGTCTGACCCTCTTTGCGTCGGTGACGGCAACAAGAATGGACACGGGATACCTTTCATCGGCAGTGTCTCCTCAACGACCTGTTTGGCCCGTCCTCAGCGTCGGCGGCCACTCGGGGTCCGCCGCGACCCTGGCGGCCGGCGCCCGCAGCGGTAGGTGTCACGTTGTCGACCCGGACCGGAGCTACTCGTTCGAGATGGCGGGGCGGCAGTGGGTACGTCAGCGGGTTCGATCGAGTGTCCGGTGTGGCAGCATCCTCAGCGCTCGACGGCAGTCGAGTCACGATCGGACCGGAGCATCCGCGGGTCGACGTGGACCTTGGGTCCGGGCCCGGCGCCACCGGGCCGTCCACCCGCGAGCACGGCGCTCACCTGGTCCAGCCCGACCGTGGCAGCGACCAGGGGTCGCGGGTCGATCGCACCGCCGGAAAACGCCTCGATGGTGGCGTCGAGGCCTGGCGAGGCCGACAGGATGCCGACGGCGGTGACGTCCTTCAGCGCCAGGGTGCGGGTGTCGATCAGGCTGGGGCTGCCGGCGAGGCCGATGTAGACGACCCGTCCGGCCGGTTCGACCCGATCGAGGGCGTACGCGGGCAGGTGTGCGGCATTCGAGGCGTCGATCACGGCGTCGAACGGCAGGTCGGGAAGGGTGGACCCGGTCCAGGTGTGCTCGAATCCGAGGGTCAGGGCAAACGCGAGCGACTCCTGGCTCACGCCCATCAGGTGCACCTCGCTGCCACGGGCCCGGACGAACATTGCGGTCAACAGCCCGATGGTTCCGGGGCCGACCACCAAGGTGCGGTCGCCGACCGTGACCGCGGCGGCCTGCGCCGCTCGCCACGCATTGCCGCCGGGCTCGACGAGCGCTCCCAGGGTGGCGTCGACCGTCTCGGGCAGGGCGTGCAACGAAGTGACCGGCACGGTCAGCTGTTCAGCCAGGGCACCGGGGCGGCCGTGACGGACGCCGACCTCCGTGCGGTGTTCGCACACGTGCTGATGGCCACGGCGGCAGCGTCGACAGGTGCCGTCACCCAGCATGGTGTCGCCCGTCACCCGTCGGCCCACCCAGGCCGGGTCGACGCTCCCGCCGACCGACGTCACGGTGCCCGCCCATTCGTGACCGAGGCGCAGCGGGTACGAGGCATGACCGGAATGCAGATAGGCCATCTCACCGGTGAAGAACTCGACATCGGTTCCGCAGACCCCAACGCGTTCGACGTCAACCACCACCTCGCCGATCGCCGCCGTCGGAGCCGCGACCTCCTGGACTTTGCCCTCGCCGGGTGCCGTCAGCACGTAGGCCCGCATGGTGGGTCTGCTCATCGGGGGCCGAGCACCTGCTGCCGCTGCGACCCAACACTTTCGATGCACAGCTCGATCAGGTTCCCGGGCTGCAGCCACACTTGGGGATTCAAGCCCAACGTCTCGGCCGACTTACCTTTCGCCCACTGTCCGTTTCGCTCCAGCTGGAACGCCCGTTCACTGACGTCATTGCCGACGACGTAGCCCGCAATCGCATCGCGGGCCTCGTCCACCGAATCGAGATCGCTGGTCCGACGGCCGATCACGATGCCGAGCTCCACCTCCCAGTCCGGCTTGTTCGACCCGCGCGGGATCCGGACGTGGACATCGGTCTGGTCGTCGATGCGGGCGACCGGCTGCTCGGCGCTTGGCGCGCCGATGCGCATGAGATACATAGGGACTGCTCTCAACGGTGTGTGGCTGATGCCGGGTCGGTCAGCGGGTCGACGATGACGGCCCGGACAAGCCGGACCAGGTGGATAGGGGTACGGCGGGGACGTCGACCCCTCGCAGTCGCTGACGCGCGGCGTCCCAGACCAGCCCCCGCGAGCGGGGAGATCTCGCTGGTCGCGGGCACCGGGGCACTCATTGCCGCACCTCGCCCAGGGCGCCCAGCGCACCACGGATCTCCTCCACCCCATCGACCAGGACGTGAAGTGGTGTGCGGTACCGCAGACCACTTACGCTGAACGCCCCGCCGGGAGTGGCCGGCGTCGTGGAATAGACCGGCAGGGCCACGCAGTTGATGCCGATCTCGTTCTCCTCGTCGTCGGTCGCGAAACCTCGTTCCCGGGTCTCCTGGAGGTCGCGGTAGAGATCCTCCGCGGTGCAGCGGGAGTGCGGGGTCCGCCGAATCAGACCCTCGGCACCGACCCAGTTCGCCACGTCCGCGCGTGTCTGCAGGTGATAGGCGAGCAACAGCTTGCCGACGCCAGTGCAGTGGGCCGGGTTGCGCCCGCCGATCGTGGAGGTGAGGCGCACGGCACCTACGCTCGGGTCGACCCTCGCGCGGTACACGACGTCGCGACCATCGAGGATCGCGTAATGGGCGGTCTCGCCGAACCGCGCGGCCAGCGCCTCGAGCACTGGCCGGATGCGGTCGTGCTCGGGTCGAGCTTCGTGGTGGGAGAACGCCAATCGGAGGAACTCGTCGCCGAGGAGATAGCGCCCGCGAGCATCCTGCTCGGCCAGACCCGATCGACGCAACGCCACCAGGGCGCGGTGAACGGTCGGCTTCGGGCTGCCGATCGCGCGGGTCAGCTCCTCGAGGCCCACGCCGTCGGCGTACCGGGCCAGTTCCTTGAGGACCGCCAGGACCCGGTCCGACCCCACGAGACGGACCGCATCGAGGGCGCTCGGACCGTGATGGCTGCCGTTTGCCGCAGCGTCGGCCAATCGCGTAGTCTCCACCACGTTCCATAAGCTAGACTATCGTCTCGATTATTGGAAGTTGGGATCTCTTGAGTCTCCGGAGCTCGCAGTGGTACGCCGGACAGGACCGCAACGCCTATATCCACCGGGCCTGGATGCGCCGCGGTGTCCCCGACGACGCGTTCGCCGGACGGCCGCAGATCGCGATCGCGAACACCGCGTCGGACCTGACGCCCTGCAACGCCCACCTGACCGAGGTGGCGGCCTCGGTCAAGAACGGCATCTACGAGGCCGGCGGTATTCCGCTCGAGCTGCCGGTGGTGTCCCTGGGCGAGACCAACGTGCGGCCGACCGCGATGCTGTGGCGCAACATGGCGGCGATGGCGACCGAGGAGATGCTCCGGGCCAACCCGATCGACGGCGTCGTGCTGCTCGGCGGCTGCGACAAGACCATCCCGTCGCTGCTGATGGCCGCTTCGTCGGTCGACCTGCCGTCCGTGGTCGTACCCGGCGGCCCGATGCTGACCGGCACGTTCCGCGGCGTCCCGCTCGGGTGCGGCACCGACGTCTGGCGGCTGTCGGAGGAAGTCCGGGCCGGGACGCTGTCGCAGGCGGACTTCCTGCGCTCCGAATCAGCCACCATCCGTAGCCGGGGCCACTGCAACACGATGGGTACGGCGTCGACGATGGGCCTGGTCGCGGAGGCCCTGGGCACGGTCATGCCCGGCGTCGCCGGCACCCCCGCACCGGACAGCCGTCTGCTGCAGGCCGCGCATGCCACCGGCCGGCTGGCGGTCGAGATGGTGGGCGCGGACCGGCGACCGAGCACGTTGCTGACCAAGGCCTCCTTCTCCAACGCCATCGTCGCGCTGGCAGCGATCGGCGGCTCGACCAACGCCGTCATCCACCTCCTGGCCATCGCCGGCCGACTCGGCATCGACCTCACCCTCGACGATTTCGATCGCATCGGCTCCCACGTGCCGGTACTCGTCGACCTCCTTCCGGCTGGCCGGTTCCTGATGGAGGACTTCCATCGCGCCGGAGGGCTGCTCGCGGTCCTCCGCGAGGTCCGTGACCTGCTCGACCCCACCGCCCTCACCGTCACCGGCCAGCCGCTGGTGGGTTACCTCGACGACGCCCCGATCTGGGACGCCGAGGTCATCCGTCCCCGCGCTGCGCCGCTGGTCGCCGAGGGCGGTATCGCCATCCTGCGGGGCAACTTGGCTCCCGGTGGTGCGCTGATCAAGCCCGCCGCGGCCTCACCGCATCTGCTGCGCCATCGCGGTCGGGCGGTCGTGTTCGACAGCATCGAGGACTTCCACGCCCGGATCGACGACCCAGAACTCGACATCGATGCCGACAGTGTCATGGTGCTGCGCGGTTGCGGACCGAAGGGCTATCCCGGCATGCCCGAGGTCGCGAACATGCCGCTGCCCAAGAAGCTGCTCAAGCAGGGCGTCCGCGACATGGTCCGGATCTGCGACGGCCGGATGAGCGGCACCGCGTACGGCACGGTCGTCCTGCACGTCGCCCCCGAAGCGGCCGACGGTGGGCCGTTGGGCGTCGTCCGCACCGGCGACCTGATCAGCCTCGATGTCGAAGCCCGGCGGCTCGACCTCGACGTGGCGCCCGACGAGCTCGCCGCGCGTACCCCGAACGAGGCCACCGTCGCCGGGTTCGCCAACCCACGACGGGGCTGGGAACGGCTCTACGTCGACCACGTCCGGCAAGCCGACACCGGCGCCGACCTGGACTTCCTCGTCGGCTCCAGCGGGTCGAAGGTCAGCCGTGAGTCGCACTGACCGGTGCACCCGAGCCCAGGCCCGGCACCGCCACGACGACCTGCTGCCCCCGACACCGGACTGACCGGCGCCCTCGAGGCCGCGGTCCCCGGCGGCGTGGCCGCCCGCCATGCTCGGCCCGGTGAATGACGGGCGCTGCGGACCGAGGGTCACGCCGACGCGCGTGGCCCATGACTACGATCCTCTGGACGGCTTCGGACACGCCACGCCGTTGCCCAGACCCGATGACGGGCTTCGTGCTGCAGCTTGTCCTGGTGGGCGGCGTGGCCTGGCTGCTGTGGCGGAGTCGGGGCGATCGGACGGCGGCGACGCCCGATACGGCAAAAGAGTGATGCAACCTCGAGACCAGGAGTCGGCGGCTGCGTCCAGACGAGTGATCAGCTCGGCTCGGCTCTCGCCGGGAACATTCGATCCGAGGGCTCTCGACACCTCCCCTGGGTCGACCGCCGTAACGTCGACCGGAGCGCGGCCTGGTTCTCGTGCCACGGCAGCCCCTCGGTCGTCGTCGGTCGGCTCATCCCGGAGTCCGCGGTCACCTCTCCCTGCCGGCCGAGGTGCAGAAGATGAATCTGGCCGTCCTCAGCCTGGTCACGATCGCTGGCAGCACACCGATCAATAGGTGCCCTGGCCGCGGCCCGCGCTCAGCCGCCACCGGAGTCGGCTGAGCTGCCGGCAACGTTGAGAAAGTCCCAGTGGTAGCGGCTGTGCGGTTGCAGGTCAAGGCGGAGAACGCCGGGGGTGCGGGCGATCCGGCGTTCACTCCCGGGGGCCACGGCGCCGAAGGCGTACTGGCTGGAGCCACCGGTGCCGACGACGAACTCCCGGACGCCGTCGCCTGGGGTGAACCGTTCGTAGTTGTGCTCGTGACCGTTGAGGACCACGCCGGACCGCCCGGCGAGGGCCGCCCACAGTGGTTGCATCTCTGGGTTGCTGCCGTGTTCGGCGCCGGACGACCAGCGTGGTTTGTGCCAGGAGGCGAGCACCGCGGCATCCGGGTGCGCCGCGAGATCGCCGCGCAGCCAGGCGAGCTGGGGGGCGAGGTCGATCTCGCTGTTGAGGGCGTAGCCGCGCCATCCGCAGCCGGCATCGTAGGCGTAGTAGGCGGGGACGTGGTCGAAGTAGGTGAAGTAGCCGGCCGCGCCAGCCGTGACGTACTCGTGATTGCCAGGGACCGGTTTGGTGATCGGCTTGAGCCGGCCCCACGCGGTCCGGTCGTACTGCGTGCGGTAGCGGGCCAGGGACCCGTCAGGGTACTGGTTGTCCCCTAGGACGAGCACGAGGTTGGGTTGCTGGTTGGCGGCGAGCCGCCCGGTCTGGTCCGCCACGTCGATGTCGTTGACGATGTCCCCAGCCGCCACCACCACGGATCGACACCCCGTCGCGCCCTGCGTTCGGGTTGTGCTGCTCGATGGCCCGGATTCTCGGCTGCGCTGGCTGGGCGCTAGCGACGGTCCCGGGATGGGGGTGATCCCGCAGGCCCCTAACGCCAGCGCCAGGGCCAGCCCGACGCTGGCGGTGAGTCGACGCAGGCCCCCGTGATGGCGTTTCGTTGAGCTCCCACCGCTGCACCACGAACAACCGGCGGGTCGAGGAAGCCGACGAAACGGCTGGCCGCGTTGCGGACGCTTCTCCGTGCTGGAGCAGGACGAGCGCGGCTTCGAGCTCATCGGGCATCGGGGTCGGCTCCGTAGACCCGCTGCGCGAACTCCTCCAGAGCCGCTGCGCAGCGTTCGATCGCGGCGGCCGCGGTTTCGGCGGCGGCGGCGTCAAGGACGTCGCGTTCGTCGATCTTGGCCACCCAGCGGCGGAGCTTGGCCAGGTCCTCGTCGTTCTCCTCGAGCTCGCCGTAGGTGGTGTGCCCCGCCGCGGTCTCGCGGGCGATCTCGGCCAGGAAGTCCTGGCACTTGTCGAGCAGCTCCTCGTACTCGTCGTCGCGGGCCGCGTTGTAGGCGAGGACGACGTCACCGCCGCCGGCCAGCGCCGCGGACCGGAACAACTGGGCGGTGCCGCCGAGGTCCCCGATCTCGGCCCGCAGCCGGCGCAGCAGCCGTTCGTGGGCAGAGGTGTCGGGCAGGGCCGCCACCGAGTTCTGCAGGTAGATGGCGCCGTGGCCCTTCAACCTCCGCCACACCCCGGCCCGCAACCGGGACGGCTCGCTCGGGATGCGGTAGGTCAGCAGCAACCATCCGGTCTCCGACCAGTCGGCCGGCTCCTCGACCACCGTGCGGTCGCTGTCTTCCGGGCCGCGCCCGCGGTCGGCGGCCTCCTGGTCACCGTCGGGCATCGCGCACCCCCCTCCGCACGGACCACCCCAGGACGACAAGGACGACCGTCGGAGTGCACCACCAGGCGGGCAGCCGCGTAGCGGCGAGCACCGCGGTGGCGGCCAGGGCGATGACGACGCCGACCGCCACCCGCCAGTCGTCGCCCACGACGAAGTCCCACCAGAACGCGGCGAACCCGCGCAGCCACGACCCCAGGCGGGCTGTCACCGCGACTCCCCCGCCAGGTGTCCCGATTCGAGGTCGAAGGCCGCCCGGGACCGACGCAGCAGCGCGGTGAGTCCCAGCGCCGCGCCGAGGACCACCGCGAGGACCGCGACCAACGCGAGATCACCGCCCGGCCACTGCGCGCCCGCCCCTTCCGCGCCCCAGAAGGTGCCGAACCCGGTAAGCATCACTCCGACCACGAACTTCAGGCTGTTCTCCGGCACCCGCGCCAGCGGCCGCCGCACCGCGAACCCGGCCACGACGACGACCACCACCGCCAGTGCCGCACCCGCCGCCGCCAGCGGCACCCGCCCCTGGTTGACGCCGAAGGTGAGCACAATGAACGCCACCTCCAGGCCCTCCAGCAGGACCCCCTTGAACGACACCACGAAGCTGTACCAGTCGGCCACCACCCACCGACGGCCCGGCTGGGCCAGGCGGGCCGCCGCCTCTTCCCGCAGATAGATCGCCGCCTCGTCGTGGACCGGCTTCCAGCCGGCCGCCCGCAGGATCGCCTTCCGCAGCCAGCCCAGGCCGAAGACCAACAGCAACCCGCCGACGACGAGCCGCAGGGTGTCCAGCGGCAGCAGGGTCAGCGCGGGGCCCAGGGCGGCGACGACCACGGCCAGCACAACCAGGCCGACGAGCACCCCCTGCGCGGCGGACCGCCAGCTGCGGCTGGCCCCGACCGCAACCACAATCGTCAACGCCTCCACCGCCTCGACCAGACAGGCCAGGAACACGCCCACGACCAGCAGAACGTCCGCCACGACCCCTCCTCACTAACCGTAGTGCCGGTCTTGACAGTAACAGCCGTTACATCCACGATCGAACGGGGCAAGGCGCAACGGCGGCCGATGTCCTCGTGGTGCGCAAGGGTCGTGGAATGGTGATGACGTGCGTGGTGGTGGCGAACCAGGCGGTCCGGAACCCTAGGCTCCTGGACCAGCTCTGCCCGCCGCGTCGCGCGGGCGAGGCGCCACCCCGGCAGCTCAGGGCTGCGCCAGAGTTTGAGACTATTTCTCATCACCATCGAAGGCCGCCGCCGTCACGACGACGCGGTGGGCGCTGCGGCCCACACCCTCGTCTGCGGGGGTTGTATTGACCTGCTGCGGAGCAGGGATGGTGCACCGGCGGCATCAGCGGGCGAGCCGGGCGGCCAGCACCGGCTGCCCTGGGCCAGCTAATTCGCTGATGGCGCTCGCCCGACCGGTGATCGCCATCAGCACGGCTTCCGCCGGTCCGGTCACCTCCGGTCCCGAGCCGTGGCTCCAGTCCAGGTCGGTCGGCGTCAGGCGTACGCCGCGGGCGAGGCGCCACCCGGGCAACTCAGGGCTGCGCACGCTGTCGGCCAGGACCCACCGCAACCGTTCAGCCGGGATCTGGCGTGGCAGACCAAGCGGGCGGCGGATGTCCTGATGGTGGATCGTGACGTCGAGCAGGGCGAGCCGGCCCCCAAAGGTCGTGGCTAGCCCCTGTGGCCGCAACTGAGCCCGCAACCGATCGAGGAGCTGTTCGCTAGTGAGCGAGGCGAGTTCGTCCACGGCCACCTGATTGATGTGGGCGAACCGAGCGCGGATGGCACGACGAAACATGCCAAGCAAACTGACGCCGTCGAAGCTCATCACATGAGCGACCACGTCCCGGACACGCCAGCCCTCGCACAGCGACGGCGCCGCCCACTGCTCGGGCGTCAGGGTCGACAGAAAATCGGCCAGATCTGTCCGCTCGGCGGTGGCCATCTCAAGACCGTTCACGGCATCACGTCCTCACGCCCGTGCTCGCTGAAAGAAGTCAGTCGCTCACTCGAGACTCATGCTTCAAAATGACTGTAAACCGCAGCCAGCAAGGCGGCACCCTCGGCGTCACCACATCGACCGGCTCGCAAGGTCGACAGTGCCTCTCGGTATGTGGCTCTTCCCCGCCCTCCGAGACACTAATCGGGACGATCCTGGTGCCTCATCCAAGGTTGGAGAGGGTCGTCGCTGAGTTCCACGAACGCGATCGAGTCGCTGAAGGCCCGCTACCGCCGCGCGATCCGGGCCCGCGGGCACTTCCCGAACGAGCCGACCGCACGCCGCCAGCTCAGGACCGCTGAGATGCCCACGCCACTTCCACCGTTGCCAGGCAGTCCCCCGCATATCGACGCGCGCCTGACTGGGTGTCAGAATTGGATGATGAAGGCGATAGAGGCCATCACCAACCTGCACACCGACGACGTCGAGCGGGCGAGAGAGTTCTTTGGGTTCCTCGGGCTGACCGAAGAGGGAATGAACCAAGGTTGGGTGGCTCGGTTCACCTCCGCAGACTCGGACGCGTGCGTCCAAGTGGTGACTCGAGACGCGACAGCGTCGGAAGACTCCGTCATGACCATCAAGGTCGACGACGTCGATGCCGCATATGAGGAGGCGCAACAACGCGGCTATGAGATCGTGCACGCGATCACCAACGAACCTTGGGGTGTTCGTCGATTCTTCGTCCGGAGCCCGGATGGTCACGTGATCAACGTGGCCCGGCATCGCTCGTGAGCGAAGGCTCCACCTCAAGCCTGCAACATCGTCGTGACAAGCACGCACCTGGTGATCGGTGACGGCGTATCTGCACGACGGTAGGTGACAACCTACGACGGATATGCACCTTTTGGATCGAATCGAAGACCCAGTCGCGACTCCCGACGACGTGGAACAGCCCCGCTGGGAGGAGTTGCCGGTCGGTCGCTTGCCGAGATCAGCTCTTCATACGAGCGCGGCGGCCTCGGCTACCACTGCCTTCGACCGGACGGTCTTGCACGGGATCTACGTCGGCCGCCGGGTCCACGGTCGAGTGGTCCTCGATGTCTACACCGCCGACTCATCAGCCCACGTTGCAACACTTCAACGAGTCCTGCCTCCAAGCGGACCCGAGGACATTCGAAGGACGCAGACCTCGCCGGTCGCGTACGTCGGGACAGGTGGGGACCGGCCATGAAGATCACCACCGGGTCGCGGTGGTCGCGACCCTCGCTGTCGTGCTCACGAGCTGGGCTATGCCGGCCCACGCCGAACCGACCACCACGGTGAAATATCCGGCGGCTGCAGCGGCAACGCGCCTCATATGCGTTCGACTCCTGCGACGCCCCGACGGACGTGACCATGCAGTGCTAGGCCATGTCACCGTTCGACGGGCTCGGCACCTACGCCGGCGGGGTCAACCGCACCTGCGATCAGCCGAACCTGACGGCGACGTGGGTGACGACGGTCGCCGCGCAGGGCTGACAGTTCATTTCGTGTACCTCGGGCACCAACCGCCGTGCACCCTGCGAGCCTGGGACTACCTCCCGAACGAGCAAGCGATGGAGACCATCTACTTGGTGGCCCGGAGCCCGTAGACGACCACCTGGAACCCGATCACGCTCGAATGGACCGTCGAAGCGGAGCCGTCACAAAGTCTGTGACGAAACGCGATGTGACGAGAGACGGACGTCATCGCCTGGCAATTACGGGCTCGGACGGTCGTCTTCTCACCGCTGCCGGCTGAAACCAAGCGTGCGGTAGCCCGGCATTCTGCGCTGCAGTGAGCCGGCCAGGATCGGGACGGCGACGTCGTGGTAGTCATGCACCTCCGCCGTCGTCTTGCCCGGCGTTGCCCGCACCACCCGGCCGGCGCACTGCACCAGCAGACCCTCGAACGAGATCGGTGCCGCGAGGAACAGCGCGTCCAGCACCGGGGCGTCGAAACCCTCGCCGATGTAGGGCGTTGTTCCGATGACCAGCAGCCCGTCCCCGGCGCGGGCATCGTCGAGACGGTCCACGACGGCTCGCCGGTCCGCCGTCGACATCCCGCCCTGCAAGATCATCGGGTCCTTCCCGTGGGCCCGCAGCCGGGACGCAAGGTCGTCAAGGTGCGCCACCCGTCTGGTCAGCACCAGACAGTTCCGACCACGACTGAGCGCCTCGACCACGTCCGACACGATCTGCTCGCTCCGGCCCGCATCGGCGACCAAGGCGCCGTGAGCCGCGGCAACCGGGCTGGTTGACAGACCGTCCGGGTCCTGCCACTCGAACTCGGTCTCGTGAACATAAAGCCGTCGGGAAGCCACGATCCTGGGCTCCGCCAGATCGATCAAGGTCGACTCCGTCGGCTGGTCAAGGGTGTGCCGAACCGGACCGAGCTGCCACGTCACCAAGTTGCCCAAGCCGTCACGGCGTACCGGCGTCGCGGTCAGCCCCAACCAGAACTGAGCCCCGATCTTCTTAACCGAGTGGTCGTAGGCGGCCGCGGCCAAGTGGTGGCACTCGTCGACGATCACCTGCCCGTACGAAGAAGTCAGGCCTTCGACATCATCGTGCCGGGCCAGGGACGGCAACATCGCGATGTCGACGACTCCGGTGAGCTTCTTGCGGCCCGCACCGTACTGTCCGGGCTTGACCCCGAGGAACGTCTCGATCCTGGTCCGCCACTGCTCCGCCAGCGCCTTGCGATCCACCAAGATCAACGTCGACGTGGCCCGCTCAGCGATCGCCGCGCAGGCCATCACCGTCTTCCCTGAACCCGGAGGTGCGACCAAGACACCGTCGTCATGGGCCAACATCGCACTCACCGCCCTCGACTGTGACGGATCCAGCTCTCCGGAGAAGACCACGTCGATCTCCGTGCCAGCATGGCGGAGATCAGCGACCGACAGCGTCGAACCAGCCTGCTCGACCATCGCGCTGACAATGTGCCGAAGAGCGCGTGGCAACACGAGATGATCATCAACGGTGATGTCGTACGCCCGGACGAACCGGGGCGTGTCCCACGTCGACTTCCGCAGTCGCTGCAGCTCGTAGAACTTCGGGTTCGCCATCGAAGCCGCGTGCTTGAACGTGGCCAACGCCGCCGGCGGGAGCTGGGCCATCGGGAGCACCAGCGTTGCGCCCAACTCGGCCCGCACCACCGACGGAAGCCGTGGCTGCACCTGCGTCGCCCCCGACTTCCACAGGCAGGCGAGGTCGGGGCCAACGGTGGCCTGCCTTGCCCGACGGGCAACGCGAGCGACGTCAGAAGGACTGCAACGATCCAACGTCGACAAGAACGCCCACTGATCGGCGTACGGCTCCAGCGACGCGAGATCGAGGAACACCGTCAGCCCATCATCGCGATGCCGTCGCTGCAACGGAGCTGCGATCAGGTTGCCGAACCCACCCTCAGGCACAAGATCCTGGTTAGGGAACAGCCGGTCGTACGACCTCAGGTCCATCGAGCCCCGCAGCACCATCGCCTCGCGCAACAGCACTGTCCCCAGCGCCCGGGCGACCGACGCCGCCACCGGGGCGGCGAAGAACACCCACACGTGAGCGCCCCGGCCGGACTTGGACAGCTCCACCGCCGCCGGAACCCCTTCGCTTCGCGCAGCCTTCGCATACGCCAACGCGTCGAGCATCGCCGCCCCGCCATCGAAGTCCGCTACCAGGAACCAGCACGAGTTGTCGTTGAGCAACGGGTAGAGCCCGGCGAACACCTCGCCGGCCAGATGCGCGGCGATCACCTCCGGCGTCAACGGGAGATAGCGAGCCGACCGCCGATCCGTCCCCTTGCGCCACCGACCCGCCACCGCCGGCATCCACCCGCTCGTGCCAGCCCGACGGTTCTCCCAATGGACGGCATACACATCGCGTCGAGCCCGGAAACGGTCCCCGTACAACGCGAGTTTCTCGCGCACCGGCGACGCCATCGTCACCATTCCAGGAACCATCAGCACCGCCAACTGCTCTGAGACCGGCGCCGTATCCTGCCCCCGCAGGTCAAGCAGCCGCGACAACCGGGCATTCTCGGCATGCAACCGACCCAGCTCAGCGCGGAGGTCAAACAGTTCCCTCTCCGAGCCGACCGCCACGCTCAGATCGTGCCACAACCCTCAACTCCGGCGGGCCTCCGCCGGAGCGGTCGCGACGACCGGAAGCGATGTTGACAGGCCACCCAGCCACACACCCAGTAGACCCATCCGAACGGCTGAGGCGGTCCAGCGGATGCATGAGCGGGCGGGGCACCCGGCGGACGCCGTGTACGAGGTGTCGGTGCAGGCCTGACGGGTGTCAGACTCGCCGTATGGTGGCGACGAGTCTTCCCGGGTCCGAGGCGCGCCGGGCCGAGGTTCTCGCGGCCCTGTCGATTTCCATCGATCTGGGGCTCGGGCTCCCGATCGAACACGTGCTGAGGTCGTCTCTGCTGGCCTCGATGCTGGCCGACGAACTGGATCTTTCCGATGAGCAGCGCGCCACCGTCTACTACACGAATCTGGTGCTGTGGATCGGCTGCCATGCGGACTCGCACGAGTTCAGCGGCTGGTTCGGGGACGACCTCGCCATGCGGCGGGACAGCTATCAGCTCGACTGGTCCGGCCTGCCCTATATGTGGTTTCTTCTGCAGCGCACCGGGTCACACCAATCGGTGTCCCGGCGTACCCAGTTGCTGTTCACCCTCCTGGTCGCACCTCGGGCGCGGATGGCGGCGTTGATCCATACCCACTGCTTGTCGGCGGGTCTGATGGCGCAACGGATCGGTCTTGATCATGCGGTCGCCGAGGCCGTCGAGTCGGCCTTCGAGCGATGGGACGGCAGCGGCCTCCCACGAGGCCGACGCGGGGACCAGATCCCACTGGCGACGCGAATCGTCCAGCTGGCCGAGACGTGCGAGGTGCATCTGCGGACCCACGGTACGTCGGGGGCGCTGGCGATGACCAGGGAGCGCAGCGGGGGTCAGTTCGACCCGGTGCTGGTACAGGCACTGGCCCGGTGCCGGGACCGGATCAACGCGCTGCCCGACCAGGACGTGTGGACCCGAGCTCTCGAGCTCGCTCCCGACGACGACGTCATGCTGCGCGGCGCGGACCTGAACTCGTTGCTGGGCGCCATCGGCGACTTCGCCGACCTCAAGTGCCCGTTCACCGTGGGACACTCGCGCGCGGTCGCCGAGCTGGCCGCGGCGGCAGCCACCCACATGGGACTTTCGGTCACCGACGTGGACGTCGTACGTCGCGCAGGGTTGGTGCACGATCTCGGCCGCATGGGTGTGGCGAACTCAGTGTGGGAGAGATCGGCGCCGCTGTCGGAGTCCGACCGGGAGAGGATCCGGCTGTACCCGTACCTGACCGGGCGAGTCCTCCACCGGGTCCAGGGCCTGGAGAGGGTGACCGCCGTGGCCGAGGCACATCGAGAACGTCTCGACGGGTCGGGCTATCCCCGCGGTCTGAAGGGTTCCGCGCTACCGATCACCCAACGCATCCTCGCCGCAGCGGACAGCTATCGCGGCTCGATCGAGCATCGGCCTCATCGACCCGCACTGGTGGCAGCAGCGGCAGCGATCAGGCTGCGGGGCGAGGTCAATGCCGGCCGGCTCGATCCCACAGCTGTCGAGGCCGTCCTCACGGTTACGGGCCACCGCTCTGGCCGCCGCGCGTCCGGTCCGGACGGACTGACCGCCCGCGAGACGGAGGTACTCAGACTTCTCTCCGAAGGTCTCAGCAGCAGCGAGATCGCCCACCGCTTGTTCATCAGCGTCAAGACCGTACGTAACCATCTCGAACATGTCTACCTGAAGGTGGGGGTCACCAACCGCACCGGCGCCATGCTCTACGCCCTCGAGCGCGGCATGGTCGGCACCGTCGAAGATGGGGCAACTGCCCCATGACCGAGGGCTCCTGACCCTGCCACCATCAGTGGTGAGAGAAGGAGTCGCGATGAAGACCAAGTCAGTCATCAGTTTGACCACCGGGCTGGAGGACGCCGAGAAGGTCACCGTGGCCTTCCTGGTCGCCGTGGCCTCAGCCGAGAACGACCGCCCCACGCTGATGTTCCTCACCAAGGAAGCCGTGCGGCTGGCGGTGGGCGATGTCGCCCGAGGCACCGCCTGCGAGGGATGCCCTCCCCTGGAGGACCTGATGCGCAGGTACGCCGAAGCCGGTGGCCACTTCCTCATCTGCCCGATCTGCTTCGACGCCAGGCACCTCGACAAGGGGGACCTCGTGAACAATGCGGAACTCGGCGGCACCGTGCCGATGTGGGGGTGGATCGGCGATGAGCCTGCCAACACTTTCAGCTACTGAACACGGGCTGGGAACTGAACTCGCCCACGCGATCGCCGCGCAGGACGCTGCAGCACTTCGTGGCCTGCTGTCTACGCCGGTGACCTTCAGGGCGGTCACCCCACGCAGGTTCTGGGATGCCGACACCGCTGTCGGAGTGGCCGACGTCATCCTGGGCGTCTGGTTCGGACCCGACAAGCACGTCACTGGCGTCACCTCACTGGCCACCGACAGCGTCGGCGATGTGCACAAGGTCAGCTATCGCCTCAGGGTCGACCTCGATTCCGGTCCGGCGGTGATCGAGCAGGTCGTCTACTACACGCAGAAAGACGACCAGATCAACGACCTTCGACTGGTGTGCAGCGGCTTTCGACCGATCTGAACAGCTCGTTGCCGGGCAATAGTGCTATCTCCTGGTTGGCCGTCCGGCGCGCGGCCGACCGCGGCTCAGCCCCGGCCGAGCCACGCAGCGGAGCAGGGAACAGGGCACTTCGATCTTTAGCAGGTCTGGTTTGTGTTCGCGAGCCCGGGTGGTCTCGGGCATCGCAGCGTCGAGGGCGGCGTAGTGCTCGGGCTGCTCTCAACCATCGCCGAGCGCGACGGCTGGTGCCGGGTGGGCTCGGCTGGGCCGTCGCGCGTTCCCCGCCTGCACGGCGAGCACCACTCCTGCGGCGGTGCACCACCCTGCGGCAGTCAGCCAGCCGAGCCGGTGCAGGTCGGCTCCCTCGAACAGTTGGCTGGCGAAGTTGCCGCCCACGGCGTTGTTGGTGGCGTGCAGCAGCATCGCGATGAGCACACTCCCGCCGCCGACGTGGAAGACGGCCGCGATGACGACGCTGGCGGCGATGATCGTGAGCACGTCGGTCGGTAAAATCTGACCGGCCAGCAACAGCGGCAGGTGCCACCCGACCCAGAGCACGCCCAGCACCAGCGGAGCCGTCATCGCGCCCCATCGCTGCTCCAGCCGGACCAGCGCGAAACCACGGAAGCCGGGCTCCTCCCACGCCCCGCCGAGACCGGGGATGAGCAGGATGGCCAGTATCGTCACGGGGATCTCGACCCAACCACCCAGGAGCGCCGACGACGGCCGGGGTGCGCCGAGCCACACGTTCGCACCGATGGCCGCACCGCTGAGCAGCAGTGGCAGACCCAGGGCCAGCACGTAAGCCCGAAGAGGCACCCGCCAGCGGACCATGCTGCGCAGCAGTCCCCCGACCCCGGTTCGGCCCCGGGTCAGGCCGAGCACGGTGACGGCGGCGAGGAACGGACCGAACCCCGCGATGGGGACGGACGAGAGTCCAGCGGCGTAGAGCGGCCACGGCCACCAGGAGAACGCGGCAGCCAAGACGAAGAAGAGGGTCAGGGGGCGGCGCTGCGCAAGCTGTCTCATGCCTCCCACGGTGCTCGATCACGGCTGCCAAGACATCAGACCCGGGGCCATGTCCGATGGCCGCCGGGATGACCGTCGAGTCAAGGGATCTCATCTCGTAGACGGAGGTTTCGGACCCGGTGACCGGCCTACAGTGATCGGTGACCGACAGCCGGGAGACACCGTGACCACCGCACCAGCCGATCCATCTGCGCGTCCTCGGCTCTCGGGCCGGGCTGCTCTCGGGGACGCCGTGCTGGCTGCGGTGGTGGTCGTTGTCGCTGTGGCGATTCAGGCCACAGGTGTGGACGCGATCGCGGCGAACCGGGCTCCCGATGCGTTGAGCCTGCTGCTCACCGTCGCGTCCGTCGCCCCGCTGGCGCTGCGCCGGGTACGACCACTAGCCGTGCTGGTGGCCTGCATCCCCGGGCCTCTTCTGTTGATCGCCCTGCACTACTCGGTCGGCGCGACGTCGGTCGGGGTCGTCATCGCCTTCTACACCTGCACCGGTTGGGGATCGAGGCGGGAGGCGAGGGCCGCCGTCCCGGTGTTGTTGGTCGCGATCGGCGGGGCGGCAGCGTTGGGGCCGATCGACCTGAGCATTGAGGGTGCCCTGGTGCAGCTGGCGTTGTTCACCGGGGGCTGGGTGATCGGGATCGGGGTGCGCGAGCGTCGAGAGCTGCTCGCCGTCCGCGAGACCCAGGCGCGGCACGAGGTCGAAGCGGCTCAGCGCCAGGCCGGATGGGAGCGTGAACGTGCCTCAAGAGCGACCGCCGAGGAGCGGCTGCGCATCACCCGTGAGCTGCACGACGTCCTCGGACACGCCATGAGCGTGATGGTCGTCCAAGCCGGCGCCGCGGACCTGTTGTTGGACGACGACCCCGACGCCGCCCGCGGTGCGCTGCAGCAGATCGCGGGAACCGGCCGGTCTTCGCTGGCCGAGATCCGCAGGGTCCTCGGTCAGCTGCGAGAGGGTGAGGAGACGCCGACCCTGCACGAGTCCTCACCGGGTTTGGCCGCTTTGCCCGCACTGGTCTCCAGGGTCGAGGCGGCGGGCCTACCGATCCGGCTGCACGTGAACGCCCATGCATCGAGTGGCCTCGCCGAAGGTTCTTTGCCCGGGGTGGAGCTGGCGGCGTACCGGGTCGTCCAGGAGGCGCTGACCAACTGCCTGAAGCACGCCTCGGCATCATTCGTCGAGGTCACTGTCTCGATGGACGACGACTGGTTGCGCCTGGAGGTGCGTGACGACGGTGCGGGCCCTTCCTCGACGACAGGACAGGCCGATCCGACGAGCGCAGCGATGACCACGACACAAACCGCGGATGGTGGGCTCGGCCTCGCCGGAATGCACGAGCGGGTGTCGGTGTACGGCGGTGACCTGCAGGCCGGTCCGGACCCCGCCGGCGGCTACCTCGTGACGGCGCGCATCCCGCTGACCGAGGTCCGTGACGGTGGCGTGGGGTGATCCGGCTGCTGGTGGTCGATGACCAGGCGCTGGTCCGCGGTGGGTTCGCCCTCATCCTCGGCGCCGACCCGGAGATCGACGTGATCGGCCAGGCTGCGGACGGCATCGAGGCCCTGACGCTGGCCCGGCGCACGAAGCCCGATGTCGTGCTCATGGACGTGCAGATGCCGCGGATGGACGGCATCGAGGCGACCCGACACCTCGTGTCGAGCCCGCAGACCGGCGACGTCCGGGTGCTCGTGCTGACCACCTTCGAGGACGAGGAGTACGTCTACGGCGCTCTGCGGGCGGGGGCCAGCGGGTTCCTGCTCAAAGACACCGAGCCAGCCGACCTGGTGGCGGCCGTGAAAGTGGTCGCCGACGGGGAATCGTTGTTGGCGCCGAGCGTGACCCGCAGGCTGATCGCCCGGTTTGTCGCTGCGGATGCCGGACGCGACCCGAGAAAGGCCCTGCCCCCCTTGACCGAGCGCGAGCTGGACGTGCTGGTGGCCGTGGCCCGCGGCCTGTCGAACCTGGAGATTGCCGGGGAGCTGTTCGTGAGCCACTCCACGGTGAAGACCCACGTGAGTCACCTGCTGGCCAAGCTCGGCGCCCGCGACCGGGCGCAGCTGGTGATGCTCGCCTACCGATCCGGACTGGCCAGGCCCTGAGCCCACGCGTCAATTGCCCGGCAGGTCATCCGGACACGCGCGCCGGGAGTCCGGACGTCGACAGTTAGTCCGAGTCGGGGTGGGACGTGCCCGCCACGCCGAAGTCATCGCCCTCAAAGGGACAGCTACCGGCTCCGCAACCGCGACCTCGGACGGAAAACGTCGGTGGCCGTGGGGTCGACGGCGGTCGGGTCTAGACCTGTTGCTGCGGGGTGTCGAGACGTCCATCGTCCAGCAGGGGTGGCGAGTGCCGAGCTGACCGCGAACGCTAGACGTGGCCGGCACCAACGGGCTCATTCGAGGTCGACCGCCCGGGTCGACGTCACTCGTGTGGCTGACGCAGGAGACCGTACGCTCAGGACATGGACGACGACCCCGCCGAGCACGTGGCCGAGAACCGTCGCTACTGGGACGCCATGGCCGAGGACTGGGTGCTCTCCGGCGAGCGGGCGTGGGCGGGCCAAGCGCGCTGGGGGGAATGGCAGATCCCCAACAACGATCTTCCTCTGCTCGCTGATGAGATGCGCGGGCAGCGGGCCATCGAGCTCGGATGTGGGACCGGCTACGTGTCGGCCTGGATGCGGCGCCGCGGGGCCTCGGTGTACGCCATCGACAACTCCGAAGCGCAGCTGGCCACCGCGCGGCGGCTGAACAACGTTCACGAACTGGACGACATCACCTGGGTGCACGGCAACGCCGAGAAGGTCGACCAGCCAGACGGGTCCTTCGACTTCGCGATCAGCGAGTACGGCGCGGCGATCTGGTGCGAACCGTCCACCTGGATCACCGAGGCGCACCGGCTGCTTCGACCTGGCGGCGAGCTCGTGTTTCTCGGGAACCATCCGCTGGCGATGGTGTGCTCGCCGGTCGACGGTTCGGTGCCCGTGACCGATCGACTGGAACGCGGCTACTTCGATCTCGGACGGCTGGACTGGCGCGAGGCCGTCGATGAACCGGGCGGCATCGAGTTCAACCTGCCGATCTCTTCGTGGATTCGACTGTTTCACGACATCGGCTTCGACGTCGTCGACTACATCGAGGTCAGGGCGCCCGAGTCCGCGACCGGCACGCCCGGCACGGTGACCGCCGACTGGGCCAGACGGTTCCCCTCCGAGCAGGTCTGGCGCCTCCGAAAACGACCCACGGACGTCGGCGGGCCCGTTCGGTGACGATGGGCCAACGCTCAGCGACCGGTTCGAACACCCTCGACGGGAACGAGCCGTCGAACCGGGGCGCGGCGCCACCATGACGTCAGACCTTGTGGCTCATTCGGTCTTGGTGGTCACACCACCCTTGGTCATCTTCGCGGCGTTGTGTCCCAGGACGGCATCGATCCAAAAGCGCAGATCCTCGTCCGTCTCAAGCGCCCCCTGATCGACGGTGATCCACCCCTCGCCCATCGTTCGGCCCTGGCCCATTTCCGCCCGACGAGCTCCGACGACACCCAGGTATTCGGCATCGCGGTCGCGAGCCACCCGCACGAGCAGGGCACCGCCACCGCCCGAGACACAGGCCACCATCTGCTCGTTGACCATGAACGCGAGACCGCCGAACATCTTCACACGAACGTCGTTCTCGCCAGAGACCGCACCGCGAACCCGGTCGGCGAGCTCGGCATCGTAGGCCATGTTCCGTTCCTATCCAGCGAACTGCAAGGCGTCGATGCGGCGGTGGTTGCACACCGCGCGAGCAGCCAGAGACTCGACCCTTCCACGCTCAAGTCCCGGTTCGAGGTCCCCCGCGCGGGATTGTCCGACCGACGGTGTAAGTGGCGGTTGGCATCTCAGCGGTCCTGAGCTGCCTGCATGCGGTCGGCGAAGGTGAAGGCGATGGCGATGCTTGACCTGGCCATCTGGCCAGACACCCTGAACGAGCAGGCTCTGCAGCTGGGCGATCAGCACGTTCATGGCGCAGTACCTGAGTCCGGGCGTCGTACCCGATGCCAGCATGTTCACCGAACTGGTCCGGCTGGTCACCGCGAACGGGCTGGCCATCCCCGGCGAACTTGCCACCGCGTTCCGGGCGTTGGCTGGCATCGAGGGCACCCTGGGCCTGCTGTCGCCGACGTTCGTCATCCTCGAGCAATCCCGGTCCTTCGCTGCCACGCGGGCCCGACAGATGCTCCGACCGGAGTCGTTGAACGCGGTAATCAGCGAGGAACTGCAGCAGCTGTTGCCGCAGCTGCGCAGGCTGCCGAGACACATCGATCAGATCTCCGGCGCGTTGCAACAGCGCCGACTCGGTGTCCGGGTGCGGTTGCTGGCCGACCCCCGTCCAGCGGGCCGGAACTGACCCCCACGATGAACCTGTTCCAGCTCTTTGGCTACATCTTGATTCTTATCAGCGCCTTGCTGCTGTCCCGGGTGATGTACGGCATCTTCGGTCGACGCAGATGACGCCGCCGTCCGGCCCGGGCGTGTTGCTCAGGCCCGCCTGCCTCGTGTGCGCGGCGGGCCGCTCGACCGCCGGCTCCTTTGCTGACGACACCACTGTCGTCATAAGCACCCAGATTCTGGTGGTGCACGCGGCGGATCGCCTCGATCATCACAGCGTCGCGGATGCGCGGCGGCGGCGGCCGGTCTTGTGGGCGTAGTACCTGACTTGGCTCAAACCCGCTCTCACTAGAGATGAACGCCAGCTTGGGGCCGGCGCAGGGACCAAATAGGTATCGAGCAGCCGACGACGCTCGGACCGAACTCAGGTTCTCAGACATCCCTATCCAAGGCGTCGGGAATCGGTTCGGCGTTGCCATCGAATCCCGCAGGACGAACTGTCCGCCACACGCCCCAGCCGCTCCGTCAGGGCAAGATGCGGATCGGACATCGCGGGCCGGTCGCTGAGGCAAGCCGGGCATCAGCAGTGACCAGTACACACCCGAGGACCTCAGCGAGCGCGACATAGCACGCGTCGTAGCCGCTGACGTTGTCGCGCAACTCGAAAGCACGGTGGATCAACCGCCGGGTCGGGACGCTCGAAGCCCAGCTCGTACAAGTGCACGACGGCTGTGCTGAACCGCTCTTCGGTCAACGTGCGACGGAGCCACTGCTTCCGCAGCACCGACACCGTTTCGACGTCGACCAGATCCGGGGCAGTGATCTCATCTGCTTTGCGCAAATAGTCCCGGGCGAGTGCACCGGCGTCCCCATCGTCGGCGACAGCGTTGGCCAAAACGGAAGCATAAGTCGTCCATGCCCCCCTGCGCTGACCGCCCAACCATCTTCGTCCCGTAGGTGCAGCAGACCCGACCTACACCACTCCACGGACCGCCAACGCGCCCGTTCGAGCCGACCATCAGCTCGAACGGTTCGCCAGCTACTGCCTAGCCATGCGTGCAGTGGGGCCGTTCGGTTGTCCTTCCCGTCACGCTACAGCTCCAGTCAGCCAGGGTTTCGAACGATCGTCTCGGAGGTTCACATGCCCCCGGCCAGCGAGAACACCTCAAAGACGGTGGCCATTTCCACATCGAGACGGGCCCCGGCGGCGCGACCACCCCGGGCGAGGAAGGTGTCGGGCCGGAAACCCGGCCAGCCCAACCCCTCGTTATAGGTGCGGTGCGCGGCCAACGAGGCGACGCCCCGGTCGAAGGTTTCCGTGGTCTCGACCCCGTGGGTGCTCCGGGGTGAGCCAGCAGCCCAGACCTGCCGGACTCCGGCCCAGGCGGACTCGCCCCGACCTTCCGGGAACACCCAACGGTTGGCGGCGTCGCGGGTCGCGTCCAGGGTGGCCCGACCCGTCGCCACGTGGTCGGCCTGGTTCAGCAGGCCACCGATCCACGTCTCGCGCAAGTTGTTGGTGATCACCACCTCGGGCCGGTGCCGCCGGACGGCAGCGCAGACGACGCGTCGGAGCGGCACCCCATACTCCAGGGTCCCATCCGCTAGCCCGAGGAATTCCACGGTGTCGACCCCGACGAGCGCGGCCGCCTCCCGCTGCTCGGCCTCCCGGACGGGTCGGCACTCGTCCGGCGCCAGCGAGTCGATCCCGGCCTCCCCGCTGGTGAGGACGGCGTAGACGACCCTCTTACCCTGCGCGGTCCAGCGGGCGATCGCCGCGGCCGTCCCGAACTCAAGGTCGTCGGGGTGCGCGACGACGCAGAGCGCGGTGTCCCAGCTCTCGTCCACCAGCTCGAGGTCGGCCATGTCGCTTCCTCAGATCCGGTGCGCGACGAGGAGCTGCGCCGGGCTGGGCGACGGCCGGCTCGGCTCCAGGCGGAAGCCCGTGTCGGCCAGCAGCGCCGACAGTTCGTCGTGGGTGCGCTCCCGCCCGTCGATCATCACCATCATGTTCAGGTCGTTGAGCTTGGCCAGGTGGGGCGAGTCGTCGTCGGGCAGCACGGTCTCCACCAGCAGCAGGGTCCCTCCGGGTTCCATCGCGGCCCGGATGTTCGTCAGGATCCGGCGGGCGGCCGCGTCGTTGTGGTCGTGCAGCAGGCTGCACAGCAGATAGGCGTCTCCGCCGGCCGGCACGGCGGCGAACATGTCGCCGCCGACGACCTCGCACCGGCCGGTCAGGTCGCCGAGCACCGGCCCGGCGTTGGCCACCACCTCGGGCCGGTCGAAGAGCACCCCGGTCAGACCCGGGTGCGCGGTGAGCACCTGGGCCAGCAGCGTCCCCGTGCCCCCGCCCACGTCGACCAACCGGCGTACGCGGCCGAAGTCGTAGGGCTGGAGCGCGCGGGTCTGGCTGCTCCTCGAGAGCTCGGCCATCGCGCGGTCGAACAGCTCCGATCGCTCCGGGTGGTCGTGCAGGTAGCCCCACCAGGAATCGGCCCCGAGCGCCGCCTGCAGCTGGGGTCGGCCGCTGCGGACGCAGTCCAGCAGGTGCCCCCAGGTGACGTAGTGCTCGGCCCCGGCCAGCAGGACCAGGCTGCGCACCGACTGCGGGACGTCGGACCGGAGGCACTGACCGAGGTCAGTGAGCCGGAACCGGCCGTCGCCGTCCGTGGCGAACAGCCCCAGCCCGGCACCGGCCCGCAGCAGCCGCCGCAGCGGGTCGGCGGCACAGCCGACCCGCCCCGCCAGGTCGTCGGCCGGGGCGGGCGCGTCGGCGAGCAGGTCCGCCACCCCGAGCTCGGCCAGCACGTAGGTCACCTGGGTCTTCCAGTAGCCGGTAGACAGCTCCATCACCTGGGCCTGGGGCGGCCGGGTCCGGGGCCCATTCGGGGCCGGCGGCCCGAGCGGTGGATCGACCGGTCGTACAGGGCGGCGGCTCAGGTCGGTGGTGAGGTCGTGGACGGTCATTGGGACTCCGATCAGGACGGTATGCAGGACAAGATGCGGGACGAGAACGCTGGAGTGGCGGGTGTGACTCAGGGAACGAGCACGAGCTTGCGGTGGGCCGACTGGGCCACCCGGTGCCAGGCGTCGCCGACGTCGGCCAGCGGCACCCGCTCGGCCGGTACCGTCAGCCGCCCGGCGACGGCGTGGTCGACCAGGGCCGCGTACGCCATCGCCCGGTCCGCCACCGTGGCGTGCGCGCTGCTGAACCCGAGGAGGTCGGCGCCGCCGGCGCGGAAAGGACCCGACGCGAGCTTGGCGGCGGGCGCGGCCGCCTGGCCGACCTGCACGTGGCGCCCACCGGGACCGCAGGCGTGAAGCGCGGCGACGGCGGCGGGGCCCCAGACCAGGTCCACCACCACGTCGACCGGGCCGCCGGCCGCGGCCCGCAAGGCCGCAGTCAGATCGCCCGCGGTCAGATCGTCGGTCGCGCTCAGGTCGACCGTCGCGTCGGCCCCCAGGTCGAGCGTGCGAGCCAGGGCGGCGGGGTCGCGACCGGCGGCCCCGACCCAGACCGCACCGAGGAGCCACGGGAAATTCACAGTCAACGTTCCTAACACGCCTATCGCCCCCAACACAA
>JBPCRP010000023.1:0-25140 GCA_050996715.1 Propionibacteriaceae bacterium | reverse complement strand
GGTCAGCGTCGCCCTGGTCGGCCTCGGCTACTCCCTGTGGCGTGAGCAGCGCACCCAGGCCGACGCCACCGGCACCGACAGCTCTCAGCTCGACCCGGCCGGCGCGAGGTGACCGTCACCGCGGCTCGGCGCACCACCCGGTCGAAAGCGGGGACCGGCTGGGCGCCGTTCGCCCTGGTAGCGCTCGTCCTGGTCCCCGCGTTCTTCGGCTCGCTGCGCCTGGTGGAGCTTGCGGGCGGGCCGGCCCTGATGCCGGCCAACCCCCGCCTGAACGCGTCGCAGGTGCCGGTGGTCGTGCACATCGTCAGCGCGTTCGGCTACACCGTCCTCGGCGCCTTCCAGTTCTCCGCCGGGCTGCGTCGGCGGCGACCCGGCTGGCACCGGGCCGCCGGGCGCGTGCTGATGGTGCTCGGCCTGGCGGTGGCGCTCTCCGCACTGTGGCTGACCCTGTTCTACCCGCGCCAACCCGGCACCGGTGCTCTGGCGTACATCTTCCGGCTCGCGTTCGGGTCGGGCATGGCCACCAGCCTCGTCCTCGGCCTGGCCGCGATTCGCCGCGGTGACGTCTCCCGCCACCGGGCCTGGATGACCCGCGCCTACGCCCTCGCCCTCGGCGCGGCGACGCAGCTGTTCACCCTCGGGATCGGGCCAGCAGCATTCGGTCCCGGCCAGCTCACACATGACCTGAGTCTCGGCGCCGCCTGGATCATCAACCTCGCCGTCGCCGAGTACGTCATCCGCCGCCACCCTCACCGGGCCACCAGGAGGGTCAGGTCCTGATGACTCACATCGAACACCATCCCGCCGTCTACCGGCTGCGGGTTGCGGGCCGGCTCGACCAGCACTGGTCGGCATGGTTCGGCGGCCTCACCGTGACCCACGAAAACGACGGCAGCACCAGCCTCACCGGGACCGTCACCGACCAGGCCGAACTGCATGGGCTGCTCGCCAAGATCCGTGACCTCGGCGTCACCTTGATCTCCGTCACGGTCGTCGACCCGGCCGAAACAGCACCGTGAGCGGCCACTCGGCTCGGAAGCGACGTACACGTCCACGGGTAGCCGCCGTCGCTGCGGTTGGCTGTCTCGTCGTGGCGGCGTTGTCGATCGCACCCCATCCGCCTCAACCACCGGAGCACACCATGTCTCACCCCATCGCAATAACCCTCGACATCACCGCATCGACGGCAACCAGCGCCCCTGCTGTCCCCCAACACGTCGCCGGCTAACGCCCATGACCACGTCATCACCAGCCGTGTCCAGCAACCCGTCTCACCTACCCGGCCGGCATTCCTCGGCTACCACCCCCGTCCGTTGGGGGATTCCGGTGCGGCTGGGGGAACGCCGCGTCCTGCACCCGGGTCGTTGGCGCTGGCTGCGGGCGCTCGGCTGGCTCGCGTTGTTGTTCTTCCTGACCGCGGCCGCGTTCGGCCTCCCGCTGCAGGCGGCCGTCGACCGGTTGCCGGCCGGGAACGGGGCGCTGCAGCTCGTCGGGCTGCTGGTCGCTGCCGCGACCGCCCTCGGTTGCTACGCCCTAGCCGTCCGGCTGGGCGAGGGACGCGGCGCGGCCGAGCTCGCGCTCCGGCCGGCACTGCCCGGGCTCGCCATCGGCGTAGCCCTGGGTCTACTGATGATGTCCATCCTGATGGGCGTCCTGATCGCCACCGGTCTCGATGACATCACCGTGGTCGGCGCGACCCCGGCGTGGACCGGGCTCGGCCTGGCCGTGCAGGCGGCCGTCACCGAGGAGCTGTGGATGCGCGCCCTGCTCCTCAGGCTGCTCTGGCGGGCGTTCGGACCCGTACCCGCCTTCATCGTCGCCGCGCTCACCTTCGGGGCCCTGCACCTGGCCAACCCCGGAGCCACCCCGCTCGCCGGCGCCACCGTGGTGATGGCCGGGCTGATGTTCTGCGCCCTCTACGCCCTGACCGGGCGGCTCTGGGTCCCGATCGGATTACACCTCGCCTGGAACCTCGCCCAGGGCTACCTGTTCGGCGCCACGGTGTCGGGCGGCAACCTCGGCGGCTCAATCCTGCTCAGCACCGCCCACCCGGGAGCCCCCGTGTGGCTGACCGGCGGAACCTTCGGCCCCGAAGCCTCCGTACCCGCCCTCATCCTGGTCAGCACGGTGACCTTAGGTGCGCTGCGGACGGCGCGAAAGTCCGGTCGCTTGACCTGTGTCGACCGCACCACCCCGACGACCCAACCCACCCCGCTCGTGAATTCCGGTCGGCGCGCCACGATGGGCGAGAAGAGACGTTTTTGATGGGCCGCCAACCGATACGGTTCTCAAACAGGGGAACGCGCGTTCGTGCGGCTCGTCGCACGGCTCTCCGATCGCGCTGAGGAGTGCGCGATGCCTGAGGAACGGCGGGTCAGCTGGAGATTCATCGCGCTCTACACGTTGGCCTACATGGGCACCGTCCTGGTGTTCCTCGCCCCCGTGCTGGTCACCCTGGCCCTGAAGGTCAACTCGCTCGCCGGGTTCGACCACGCACCGGCGAGCCTTGGCCTGGTCACCGGCATCGGCAGCCTGCTGGCCCTGTTCGCCAACCCCATCTTCGGCAGGATGAGCGACCGCACCGCATCACGGCTGGGGATGCGGAGGCCCTGGATGGTCACGGGCGTGGGCGTCGGCTCGCTGGGCATCCTGATGGTCGCGTTGGCCCCCAGTATCTCCGTCGTACTCGTGGGGTGGTGCATCGCGCAGCTGTCGTTCAACGCGCTACTCGCCGCCATGGTGGCCGTGCTCCCCGACCAGGTCCCGACCGCCCAACGCGGCCTGGTCTCCGGCGTCCTGGGCATCTGCCTGCCGCTCGCATCGGTGACCGGAACCTTCGTGGTCCAACTGTTCACCGGCAACGAGCTCGCCATGTTCATGGCCCCGTGCCTGATCGGCAGCTTCTTCATCCTGCTGTTCGCGGTCACACTGAAAGACCGCCGACTCGCCCCGACGGACAAACCGAACTGGTCCCTGCACGAGGTCGCCGGGACGTTCTACGTCAACCCGCGTAACAGCCCCGACTTCGCGTGGGCATTCGTCAGCCGGTTCCTGCTCGTCCTGGCCTACGCCTTGTTGACGACCTACCAGGCCTACTACCTGCTGAGCCGAATCGGCAGCAGCGAGGCCGCGATTCCGCACCAGATCTTCCTCGGCACCCTCACCCAGGCCGCCTTCGTCATCGCCGCGTCTCTGGTCGGCGGCAGGCTCTCTGACCGGACGGGACGCCGAAAGCCCTTCGCCCTCTCGGCCGCGCTCGGGTACGGACTTGCGATGTTCATCGTGGCCGGCGCCAACACCTTCAACGGCTTCCTCATCGGCATGGCCGTCGGCGGCCTCGGCTTCGGCCTCTACGCCGCTGTCGACCTCGCGCTCGTAGCCGACGTGCTGCCGGACACTCGCAACACGGCGAAAGACTTCGGCGTCTTCAACATCGCCGGCGCTCTGCCCTTCTCCGTCGCGCCCGCCCTTGCCCCCGTCGTCCTGGCGATCGGCGACGGCAGCTACAGCCTCCTCTACATGGTTGCCGGCATCAGCGCCATCCTCGGCGCCGTGGCGATCCTGCCAGTCAAACGAGTCCGGTAAGACAATCACTTGGGCCATCAATCGCGCCTCAACCGCCAGTTCCATGGGAGATGTCAGGCCTGGTCGTGGGCGGTGGGGGTTCTGGCGCCTTTGATGAGGAGGTAAAGCAGCAGCGAGACCTCGCTAAGCGTCTCCACCACGACGAAGACCGGAGCGGATGTCTGGGCGAAACCGGGTCCAAGGAACTGCAACAGCGCATCGACCATGTAGCTGACGGTGCTCAGCATCAGGACCAGCGCAAGGGGTCGGGGGAACATACCCGACCGGTAGCCGAGCAGACCGAGGACGAACAGCCAGACCCAGGAAAGCTGGGCGATGAGATATCCGTAGTGCTGCAGATCCATTAGCAGTAATGCCACACCGTCGGATCCGACAGGCCCGAAGGCGGTCGCGTACGCGGGCGTCGTGGCCACCAGGAGCGCCGCGAGCTGGTGAACCATGTTGACGCTGGCGATCCCGACCGACACAACGACGAAGCTCAGCCGCACCAACGTCGCGTTGGCAACAAGGTTCGCCGCTGTGGTGGTGGCGTCTCCCGGCGCGTACGTACACCCGTAACCAGATCACCTGGGCGAATCCGCCGAAGATCGCCATCACGAGATACAGCAGACCAGCCCGCCTGGCCAGGCGCACATCGGCGGACCGGCGGGCGGGTGTTGAGTCTGAGCTGGGGATACCCCCGCTGTCGAGACCCAGGCTGCTCGTGGTCGTAGCAGTGGAGATGGCGCCGCCGGGCATGGCCGGGCTCCTGTTCGGTTCGGCAGTTGGTGTGCTGGGTTGAAGGGCTGAGGTCAGCTGAACTGAAGCGAAGGGACGCTGGACAATCGCACCGGCTCCCGCGAAAGCAACGGAATGATAGCGGTGAATACCAATTGGGCCGTTATGGTCGCCAGTGCACGCAACGGACCGAACCCGAACTGATCCGTCGATGCCCGCATGTCGGTCCCTCACGACATCGTGAAAGCGGCTCAGTCAGTCCTCGAACTCCCGTCCGGCTCATATTGAGGTTCATGGCGAACGTCCGAGGAAAACGACAAGATGACGAGAATCGGGCGGGCCTCTCGACGTGTCGCTGGCGTGCTCAGCGGCACTTCGCCGACGACACATCACGCGAAAACCTACCCGTAGCCCTAGGTTGAGCATCTCGAGACGTCGGCCCGCACGCCGACGCCCCCCAACGAAGGGAGATCCGATGATTCCGGTTCGGCTGAAGAGGGTGGTGGCTGCCGTGTCGGCCCTCGCCCTGACCGGCGGGCTGCTGCAGCTCGGCGGCAGCGTGGCAGCGGCGAAGAGCACGACGTTCTCGCCCGCCGCCGAGGCCAAGAAGATGGACGCCATCGCGACGCCGAAGCTCGGCTGGTACGCGTGCTACGGCTACGCCGAGTGCGCGACGGTCAAGGTGCCCCGGGACTACGACCGGCCCAAAGGGGCCCAGGTCGAGCTGGCCCTGCTGCGGGTCAAGGCCAGGGACCAGAAGCACCGGATCGGCAGCCTGTTCGTGAATCCGGGCGGCCCGGGAGGCTCCGCGACCGACCTCGCCTACTTCTCCTCGGAGATCTTCTCCCCGGCGATCACCAACCGCTTCGACGTCGTCGGCCTGGATCCTCGTGGCATTGCCTTCAGCCAGAACGTGACGTGCTTCTCCTCGGCCCGGGCCCAGGCCCCGGCCCTGGTTCCCCACCAGACCAGCTCCTTCCCCATCACCAGGGCGCAGGAGAAGGCCTGGCTGAAGGCCGACAGAGCCGAGGGCAAGGCGTGCAGCACCACTGCGTTGGCGAAGTCGATGTCGACCGCCGAGGTCGCGCGCGACATGGAGCTGATGCGACGGGCCGTCGGAGACAAGAAGCTCAGCTACATCGGTTTCTCCTACGGCAGCTACCTCGGCCAGGTGTACGCGAACATGTTCCCGAACCGGTTCCGGTCCCTGGTGATCGACGGGGTGATCGACCCGCTCGCCTGGGCCGGCACCCCCGGCAACCAGCGGCAGCCCCTGGAGCTGCGGCTGCGGTCCTCGGTCGGGGCGTGGAAGGCGATGCGCGACATCTTGGTCCGCTGCGACCAGGCCGGGGGGTCGGTGTGCTCTTTCGCCCCCGGTGATCCGGTCGCGAACTTCGCCCTGATCGCCCACCGGCTCAGAACCCACCCGATGGTCGAGGTCGACCCCTTCACCGGCGCGACCTACACCTTCGGCTACTCCGACTTCGTCGGATTGATGCTCGGTCTGCTCTACGACCCCGCGGGTTACGAGTACATCACCGAGTTCCTGTCGGAGCTCATCATCATCACCGAACCGCCGGCGAAGACCGCTGCCGCCGCGCAGGCCGCGAAGAAGACCGACGCCAAGGCGGAGTTCGCCCAGCTGCGGCGAGCGACCAAGGATCGGGTGACCCCACCGCGCTTCGGGTTCCCCTACGACAACAGCCTCGACGCGTTCGCCTCGGTGACCTGCACCGACTCCACGGAGACGACCAAGCAGGCCAACTTCCCGGCCTTCGCGGCCCAGGCCGACCAGCGGGCGCCCTACTTCGGGCGGGCCTGGCTCTGGGGCACGTCGGTCTGCGCCGGTGACGCGTTCACCGGCAACGACGAGGACGCGTTCACCGGTCCCTTCACCCAGCGGACGGCCGCAACGGTGCTGGTCGTCGGCAACTACTGGGACCCGGCCACCAACTACGACGGGGCCAAGCACGCCGCCGCCCTGCTGCCCAACAGCCGACTGCTGTCGAGCAACTCGTGGGGTCACACGGCGTACGCGACGCAGTCCTCGGCCTGCGTGACCTCGGCGGTCGACGCCTACCTGCTCAAGGGCACTGTGCCGGCCAAGGGCAAGGTCTGCCAGGGCGACATCCAGCCCTTCCGGTCCGATCCGGAGCAGCTCTCGGTCAACGCAGCCCGCCAGCAGGCCCTGCGGCAGCGGCTCACCACCGGGGCCACCCTGACCAGGTAGCCCGCGACAGTCACCACCCCGGCGAACCCGCCGACACCCCCGCCCCGAGACATCCGCTCGGGACGGGGGTGTCGGCCCCGGTCAGCGACGCGGACTCTGGCGGATGCCGCAGGTCGACCATCACGGTCGATGAGCCCGCAGCAGGTCGTAGAGATCAACACGTCCGAAGAAGGTGGCGGTGTCCATCGGGGACGGCGTCCCGGCGTCCGGGTCACCACCGGCGGCCAGCAGCAGCTCGACCACGTCGACGTAGCCCTTGAAGACGGCCCCGGACAACGGGGTCTGGCCACGGTCGTTGACCGCGTCGACGGTGGCTTTGCGGTCCAGCAGGATCTGCACTGTGCGGGCGTGGCCGTGGTAGGACGCCAGCATCAGCAAGGTGTTACCGCCGGGGTCGGTGAGGTCGACCGGTGCGCCCGCGTCCACGTAGGCGCCGAGTCGTTCTGCCTCCCCGTTGCGGGCCCGGTCGAACAGCCAGTGGGCCAGCTCGACCGGGTCGGACCCGTCCGGGATCCCGTTGTCGGATCGGGGCCGGTCGCTCATCCAGGACCCGGTTTCACCAACGGGAACAAGATCGTCTCGCGGATCCCCACCCCGGTGAAGAGCATGATCACCCGGTCGAGCCCCAGACCCACGCCACCCATCGGCGGGGCTCCGAACTCCAACGCAGCCAAGAAGTCCTCGTCGAGCTGCATGGCCTCGAGGTCGCCGGCCGCGGCCGCGAGCGACTGGGCCGCCAGCCGCTCACGCTGGATCACCGGATCGATCAGCTCGGAGAACCCGGTGCCGCGCTCCACCCCCCCGATGATCAGGTCCCAGGCCTCGATCAGCCCGGCGCCGTTGCGGTGGGGTCGCGCCAGCGGCTGGGCCGCCGGAGGGTAGTCGCAGAAGAAGGTGGGTTGCTGCAGCCCTGGCTCGACGAGCTCGCCGAACAGCTCGAGCACGAGTTTCTGGGCACGGACGTCAGCGGGCCACGCGGCGAGGTCCAGCTCAAGTCCGTGCCGCTCGGCGAGCTTGGCGAGCTTGGTCTCCGGGGTCTCCGGGGTGACCTCCTCGCCGAGGACCGCCGACAGGCCGGGGTAGACCCCCAACCAGGTCCATTCGCCGTCGAGGTCGATCGGTCCGGTGGGCGTCTGGATCACCCGGGATCCGAGTGCGTCGGCGATATCGATGATCAGCTGCTGGGTGATCGCGGCCACACTGTGCTGGTCGCCCCAGGCCTGGTAGAACTCCAGCATCGTGAATTCGGGGCTGTGGCTGCCGTCGATGCCCTCGTTGCGGAAGATGCGGCCCAGTTCGTAGACCCGCTCGACCCCGCCGACGACCGCCCGCTTGAGGAACAGCTCGAGGGCGATCCGCAGCGTCATGTCGATGTCGAACGCGTTGAGATGGGTACGGAAGGGTCGGGCCGCCGCCCCGCCGTGCACCAGCTGCAGGGTCGGGGTCTCGATCTCGATAAATCCCTCGCGGTGCAGCGACTCCCGGACGCTGCGGGTGATGCCCGCACGCTTCTTGACCATCTCGCGGGCGGCGGGTCGCACCGACAGGTCGACGTGGCGCTGCCGGACGCGGTTCTCCTCGCTCAGCTCGTGGTGCAGCGTGGGCAGCGGCCGCAGCGCTTTCGAGGCCAGCTGCCACGCGCTGGCGAGCACCGAGAGCTCGCCCCGGCGGGAGCTGATCACCCGGCCGCGGACGAAGACGAAGTCGCCGAGGTCTACCTCGGCCTTCCACTCCGCCAGCGACTCCGCACCCACCTCGGCAAGCGAGATCATCACCTGCAGCCGGTCGCCCGTGGAGTCCGCCGCCGCCCCCTCGGCGCCCAGACCCTCCTGCAGGGTGGCGAAGCAGAGCTTGCCGGTGTTACGGACGAAGACGACCCGTGCCGCGACCCCCACCACGTCGGTGGTCTCGGACCCGGTCTCCAGCTGCGCCCAATCGCGACGGACCTCGGCCAGGCTGTGACTGCGCGGCACCGACACCGGGTACGGCTGCCCACCTGCTGCGAGCAACCGGGCTCGCTTCTCCCGCCGGACCCGCACCTGCTCCGGGACCTCGGAGGTGTCCTCGGCTGCCATCGGGCCACCCTAACCGGTGGACCCGGCGGTCTCGAACCGGCAGATCACGAGGCGTGACGGGGCTCGGTCGAGGGGTTCGGGCAGCCGCAGGGGGGTTCGCCCCGGGGTGAACGACCCGAGGATGCGGGCGGTCTGCGCGCCGGTACAGCTGGGCACGGTGCCCGGCAGCCCATGCCAACCCAACCAACCCAGCACAACGAAGGCGTACGCCTCCTTGGCGGCGCTGGGCAGCCCCAGCTCGTCACTGGTCCGCAGCGGGGTCCCACCGAGCCGCGTCCTGATCCCCGCCAGCATCGTGGGGTTCGCTGTTCCGCCGCCGGACAGCACGACCTCGGTCGCCGCCTCCGCTGTCACGGCTGCGGCGACCGTGGCCCCGGTGAGCGCGGTGAGGGTGGCGACGGCGTCGTCGACCGTGGTCCGGGCCAGCCAGTCGGTGCCGAGCCGCTCGCTCAGGTAGCCGAGGTGGAAGCGCTCCTTGCCGGTCGACTTGGGCGGACCGACCGTGAAGTAGGGGTCGGACATCAACCGGTCGAGGGCGCCCTGGTCGACCGTGCCGGCTGCGGCTCGGGCACCCTCGGCGTCGTAGCGCTGAGCGCCGTCGGTCGCTGCCGCCACCACGGCGTCGATCAGCGCGTTGGCCGGGCCCACGTCGTACGCCACGGGGGTATCGGTGTCGATCCGGGCGGTCAGGTTGGCGATCCCGCCGAGGTTCACCGCCACCGGGCGGCCGGGGCGCGAGCGCAGCCACAGCACGTCGACCAGGCTGACCAGCGGTGCCCCCTGCCCGCCGGCCGCCACGTCGGCGCTGCGCAGATCGGCGATCACGGGCAACCCGGTCGCCGCGGCGATCCAGGCCGGTTGGCCGAGCTGCAGGGTCCCGCGGGTCCGGCCACCGGTGACCCAGTGGAACACCGTCTGTCCGTGGCTGACCACCAGGTCGGCGGGCCGGTCCACGGCGAGCTCGGCCTGGGCGCGGACCGCCGCGGCGGCGAACTCGGTCCCGATGGTCGTGTCCAGCGCGCAGACCTCGGCCATCGCGACCCGGGCGGGCGGCAGGGCGGTGGTGATCGCGTGTCGCAGACCCGGCGAGTAGGAGTACGACGTCGCCGCGACCGGGACCAGTCTGAGCACGTCGCCGTCCAGCCAGAGGTCGGCCACCGCGACGTCGATCCCGTCCACCGACGTTCCGGAGATGAGACCGATCACCCGGGTCGTCGTGCTGACCGTGGGGGCGGCGCGCGGCTCGGTCATCGGTGGGCTCCTGGGTCCGCGAACGAAGTCGGGCGGTAAGTCGGGCAGTAACGGGGCAGAAACGCCGCGTTGGCTACCCTCACGCTATGGATGACCTCTTGGGCGGTTACCGACCGGGGGTCGCCTTCGACGAGATGATGGATCCGGCCGGTCAGGTCCGTGCTCCCTACACCGGCATCCACGCGTCGCTGTCGCGCGCGACGGCCGACGAGCTGCGCGGCATCGCCGACACGCTGGCCAGCAACTACACCGCGGCCGGGGTGACGTTCGACGTGGGCGGGGTCGAGCGGCCGTTTCCCCTCGACGTGGTGCCGCGGATCATCGCCGCCGACGAGTGGGCGACGATCGAGACCGGGGTGGCCCAGCGGGTCCGGGCGCTCGAGGCCTTCCTCGCTGACGTCTACGGCGCCAGTCAGTGCGTCACCGACGGCGTCATCCCGCGGAACTTGATCTCCTCCTCCACGCACTACCACCGCTCGGTATGGGGCATCGAACCCGCCAACGGCGTCCGCGTGCACGTCTCGGGGATCGACCTGATCCGGACGCCCGCCGGTGACGTCCGGGTGCTCGAGGACAACTGCCGGGTGCCGAGCGGTGTCTCCTACGTGATGACCAACCGGTCGGCCATGATCACCGCTTTGCCGGACGCCTTCGTCAACCAACGGATTCGGCCCGTCGCGGGCTACCCGCAGCGCCTGCTCTCGGCGCTGCGCAAGGCCGCCCCCCACGGGATCGACGACCCGACGGTGGTCGTGATGACCCCGGGCGTGTTCAACTCCGCCTACTTCGAGCACACGCTGCTTGCCCGCACCATGGGGGTCGAGCTGGTCGAGGGACGCGATCTGGAGTGCCGCCGGGGACGGGTCTACATGCGGACGACCCAGGGGCTGCAGCGCGTCGACGTGATCTACCGCCGGATCGACGACGAGTTCCTCGACCCCGTGCACTTCCGCTCCGACTCCATGCTCGGTGTCCCCGGCCTGGTCAACGCCGTCCGCACCGGTGGGGTGAGCGTGGCGAACATGATCGGCAACGGCGTGGCCGACGACAAGCTGATCTACACCTACGTACCGGATCTGATCCGCTACTACCTGCACGAAGAGCCGATCATCGCCAACGTGGACACCTGGCGGCTCGAAGAACCGGCGGCCCGCGCCGAGGTGCTGGACCGGCTCAGCGAGCTGGTGGTGAAGCCGGTGGACGGCTCGGGCGGCAAGGGCATCGTGATCGGCCCCCGAGCGAGCGCCGCCGAGCTGGAGGCGCTGCGGGCGCGGGTGCTCGCCGACCCGCGCGGCTGGATCGCCCAGCCGCTGATGCAGCTCTCGACCGTGCCGACCTTGATCAACGACAAGCTGGCCCCGCGCCACGTCGACCTGCGGCCGTTCGCGGTCAACGACGGCGACCACGTCTGGGTGCTGCCCGGAGGGCTGACCCGGGTTGCGCTGCCCGAGGGCGAGCTGGTGGTGAACTCGAGCCAGGGAGGTGGCAGCAAGGACACCTGGGTGCTCAGCAACCGCGGGACCGTCGCAGTCGAGGAGGAGCTCGAGCTGGAGGAGGAGGACCTCGACCTCGAGGCAGCACCCGTCCCGGTGGCCCCGCGGGTGCCGTTACGGGTCGGCGGTCCCGTCGGCTCGCCCCCGGGCCAGTTCCGGCAGATCAGCCAGTTCCCGCAGGTCGAGCAGCAGCAGCAGGGTCGGGAGCCGTCGTGCTGAGCCGGATCGCGGAGTCGCTGTTCTGGGTCGGTCGCTACAGCGAGCGGGCCGGCGCCACCGCCCGGATGCTCGAGATCCACCTGCGGACGTTGGCAGAGGAGACCTCCACCCCCGAGGTCGAGTCGTGCGCCAATCTGCTGGCTCTGTTGCAGGTGGACGCGCCGGCGGAGCCGACCCACGCCGACTGCGTCCGGATCCTCGGCTTCGACGCCCGCGAGCCGACCTCGATGGTCTCGGCGTGGTCGGCTGCGCGAGACAACGCGCGGCGGGCCCGCGAGGTGATCCCGCTCGAGCTCTGGGAGTGCATCAACCTCACCTGGCAGCAGTTGCCCTCGGGGCAGCACCGCAGCGCTCAGAGCTACGCGTTCCTGCAGTGGGCCCGCGAGCGGGCGTCGTTGTTCAGCGGGATCGCGCGGGCCACGATGGTCCGCGACGACGGCTGGCAGTTCCTGCTGTTGGGCGGCAGCCTCGAGGCTGCCGACATGACCTCGCGGATCGTCTCGGCCGCCGCCCCGTCGATGGGCAGCACGCCGTGGGCCACGGTGCTGCGTTCGGTGGGGGCCCACGACGCCTTCATGCGGACCTACCGGGGGGTGCGCGCCGACCGCGAGGCCGCGCAGTTCCTGATCTTGGACGACCGGCTGCCGCGGTCGGTCATGCACGGGCTGGAGGCCGCCCAGAGCTGTTTGCAGACGATCATGACGAGCTTTCCGAACCCGTCGGCCGATGCCACCTGGGCGGCCCGCGAGCTGGGTCGGATCCGCGCCCAGCTGGAGTACTTGCCGCTCGAGAAGCTGCTCGACGACCTCGACACGCAGATGCGGGCCGTGCAGGACGTGTGCGCCCAGGTCACGCTGGCCACGGGATCCAGCTTCTTCGCCGCGGCGGACCCGCTGGCCTGGATCACCGAAGGAGCCCGCTGATGCGTCTGAGCGTCGAGCACACCACCGGATTCCACTACGCGTCGCCGGTCGCCTCGTCCTACAACGAGGCCCGGATGGTGCCCGCGGGCGATGAGAACCAAACCGTGTGGGGCAGCCGGGTGCGCATCGACCCGTCTCCGTGGAGCTTCACCTACGTCGACTACTGGGGAACGCGGGTGACCGCGTTCGAGCTGCACCAGCCGCACCAGACTCTCACCGTGACGGCCTTCGGCATCGTGGAGACCACCGGCGACGACGAGCCCTGGGACAGCGCGGAGGTACCCAACTCCGACCTCGGCTGGGCCGAGCTCGCCGACCCCGCCGTGACCAGCTCGATGTCGGAGTTCCTGGTGCAGAGCACGCGAACCGTACCCGGCGACGAGCTGCGGGCCCTGGCCAGACGAGCCGCCGTGGACACCTCGCCGCGGCTGGCGGCGCTCACGATCTGCGGACTCGTCGCGGACCACCTCAGCTACGAGCGGGGCAGCACCACGGTGTCGACCTCGGCCCGCGACGTCTGGGAAGGCCGCCACGGGGTCTGCCAGGACTACTCCCACGTCGTCGTCGGGGCCCTGCGCTCGATCGGGCTGCCCGCCCGTTACGTGTCGGGCTACTTCTACCCCGGTGACGGCGAGCGGGACACGCCGATCGGTGGTGAGTCGCATTCCTGGGTCGAGTGGTGGTGCGGGTCCTGGGTCGCCTACGACCCGACGATGTCGGGCCGGATCACCGACTCCTACGTGCGGATCGGACACGGCCGCGACTACGGCGACGTGACACCCCTGCGGGGGACGTACGCCGGGGGCAGCTCGGAGATGTTCGTCACCGTGCAGATGACGGCGCTCGGCTGACCATCGCGGGAGCCCGGCGGGTGCACGTGCGGGCCTGCCGCCGCCCCTGACGCGGACCCACACGCCGCGGGGTGGCGCCCGGGTTCGATTAGATTGACGCGCATGAGCAGCTACGGTCCCTACGGTCAGCCCCCCGGTCCGGGTCAGGGCCAACCCCAGGGCCAGCCGTTCGGTCGACCCCAGCCGGGGCCGTACGGAAGCAAGCCGCCGTACGGGACCCAGCCGCCCCCCGGATGGGGTCAGCCACCCGCGCCGGTCTGGGGTCCGCAGTCCTCGGCCGCACCGCCGCCGGATCGGCCGTCGCTGCGGCCGACCGCCCTTCCGGTGGTCACCCTGGAGATCGTGCCGGGTCGTTCGGTCGCGGCGGTCCTCGGCCCGGTCGTCGGAGTTGTCGCGCGTGCCCGCGAGCTGCCGCCGCAGGCGCGGACGGGCTCGATGACCCAGTCCTACGCCGCCATGCTCCTCACCTCACGCCAGGACGCGGTCGACCAGGTCGTCGCAATGGCCCAGGCCGCCGGCGCCGACGCCGTGGTGGGGCTGCGGTTCGACAGCAGCGAGATCACCCAGTCCCTGTCGGAGGTGACGGCTTACGGAACGGCCGTCACCCTCACTCCTGGCCAGGACGACCAGGCGCCGGTCGATGCGGACGGCGGGGTGGGGTCCGCCGCGACCAGCAGCCCGGCGACCCCGGTCAGCGCCAATCCGTGGCGTCCCGTGGGGGGCCGGGCACCCGGCCCCCGAGCTGACCCCGCCCGACCTGACCCCGCCCGACCTGACCCCGCCCGCTGACGTGAGAATGGCCCGATGACCTCCGAACCGAACGGCTCGCAGTCCGGACCCCAGGACGTCGCCGCCGAGAACAGGCGCAAGATGCGCGAAGCGCTTGAGGCCAAGCAGAAGCGGCACGGTGACGACCACATCGACTCCGACCCGAAGGCCCCGCAGGCCCACGGTCCGGTCGACCAGAAGCGCACCTTCCGCCGCAAGACGGGCTGACGTCCACCGAGTCATTTCTGCTGACTCTGGGAGAAGTCACTCGCACCGCCCGGGCTCGCGCCAGCCGTCAGCGCGGGTGGACGCGTACCCCGTCGGCCGCGACCGTCCAGGTGACCCGGCTCAGATCCGACACGATCGCGTCGGCGTGCAGGTCGGCCAGGTCGGTCGTGGTCTGCACCGCCAGGGTTGCGCAGCCGGCCGCGTGGGCGGCCGCCAGACCTGCGGGGGCGTCTTCGACCACCAGACAGCACTCCGGCGGTACGCCGAGGCGCCGGGCCGCTTCCAGGAACGGGTCGGGGTGGGGCTTACCGCGCTCGACGTCGTCGACGGTCACGACCACGGCCGGGGCGAGCAGCCCGGCGGCCGCGATCCGGGCGGCGGCCAGTGGCCGATCGCACGAGGTGGCAATGGCCGTCCGGGCCGACTCGAGGGCGGCAAGGGCTTCCGCAGCCCCGGGCAGCACCACGATGTCGTGGACGTCGGCGAGCTCCAGCTCGCTGATCCGGTCGATCGCAGGGTCGTGCCGGTCGGCCGGGATCAACGACCTGACGACTCCCGCAGACGGCTTGCCGTGCTGACCCTTCAGCTGCTCGGTTGTGACCTCGTGCTCGATGGCCCAGGTCGTCCAAGCCCGCTTCACCGCCGGCGTGGAGTCGACCAGCGTCCCGTCCAGGTCGAAGACGACGGCGCCGAAGGTGCGGTCCCACAGGCTCGGACGCTGCCCGCCGGGGATCGGGACGGAGGTACTCACGACGCCCCACCGTACGGGGTGGAGTGAAGTCGGCCGACGAGTGAGTCGGCGCCGACCGGTTTCGACCAGTCCTGGCCCTGGGTCGAGCCCGTCGCCGGGGCCGCCGAGGTGACCCACCTTCGGCGACCTGGCCCGATCACACTCGACTGGTCGGTACCCCGAGGCACGCATGACCAGTGTTACGACCGGGCGAAACCCCTGGCTGAGTGAGCGCTCACTCCGTAAGGTGGTCCCGTGCCCCGTGCCACTCCCCTGCCAGCCGACGAACGACGCGCCGCCATCGTCGCCGCCACCCAGCCGCTGCTGGTCCGCCACGGCCGCGACGTCAGCACCCGACAGATCGCCGAGGCCGCGGGCGTCGCCGAGGGCACGATCTTCCGGGTCTTCGAGACGAAGGAGGCGCTGATCGACGCCACGCTCGACGACGTCTTCGACCCCACACCGACCTGCGCCGAGCTGCGGTCCATCGACCCCGACCTCGACCTCGAGGCCCGGTTGACCGCGGCCGTCGCCATCCTGCAACGTCGGCTCGCGACCGCCTTCGGGTTGTTCCACGCGCTCCGACTCACCCCGCGTCCTGCGCCCGAGCACATCGAGCGCCAGCGCCGTGACGAGACCCTGATCAACGAGGCGGTGATCGCCGTTCTGGCCCCCGACGCCGACCGACTCGGAACGCCCCTCGACCATGCCGCCCAGCTGCTGCGAACCCTCACCTTCTCGGTGACGCACCCGATGCTGTCCCAGCTGCCGCACGATCGACCCGACGTGGTCGTCGACCTGCTGCTGCACGGCCTGCACTACCAGCCCGTCCCTGACGGGCTCTCGACCCACCGGAGGATCGCATGCTCATCCGTCTGCTGAGGAGCTACCTGCACCCGTACCGCACACTGCTGCTCGGGGTGGTCGGGCTGCAGCTGGTCGGCACCCTCGCGGCGCTCTACCTGCCCAGCCTCAATGCGTCGATCATCGACGAGGGGGTGACCAAGGGCGACACCGACTTCATCTGGCGGACGGGCGAGGTGATGCTCGTGGTGAGCGGCGTGCAGATCATCTGCTCGATCATCGCGGTCTACCTCGGCGCCAAGACGGCAATGGCCTTCGGCCGTGACGTCCGGGGGGCCGTCTTCGGCCGGGTGCTGTCCTTCTCGGCCCGCGAGGTGAACACCTTCGGGGCGCCTTCGCTGATCACCCGCAACACCAACGACGTGCAGCAGGTCCAGATGCTGGTGCTGATGACCTGCACGGTCCTGGTCGCAGCCCCGATCACCATGGTCGGCGGCGTCGTGATGGCGATCCGCCAAGACGTCGGACTGTCCTGGCTCGTGGTCGTGGCCGTACCCCTGCTCGCCGGGTCGGTCGGCTTGGTGATCATGAAGATGCGGCCGCTGTTCCGAGTGATGCAGACTCGGATCGACGTGGTCAACCGCGTCTTACGCGAGCAGATCACCGGCATCCGGGTGGTGCGGGCCTTCGTCCGGGAACCGTACGAGCAGCAGCGGTTCGCCCGGGCCAACGCCGATCTCACCACGACCGCCACAGCCGTCGGCCGGCTGATGGCCTCGATCTTTCCCATCGTCATGTTCGTGCTCAACCTGTCGAGCGTGGCCGTGCTGTGGTTCGGGGCTCGCCGGATCGACGCCGGCCAGATGCAGATCGGCTCGCTGACCGCCTTCCTCACCTACCTCGTGCAGATCTTGATGTCGGTGATGATGGCGACCTTCCTGCTGATGCTGGCCCCCCGCGCGGCGGTCTGCGCCGAGCGGATCGGCGCGGTGCTGTCCACCGAGTCCTCCGTCGTCCCGCCCGTCGACGGTCTGACCCGGCTGCCCAGCTCCGGCACGCTGGCGATGACCGACGCCGAGTTCACCTACCCGGGTGCCGACCATCCGGTGCTCAGCCACATCAGCTTCACCGCCGAGGTCGGCACCACAACCGCGATCATCGGTTCGACCGGCGCCGGCAAGTCGACGCTGGTCTCGCTCATCCCGCGGCTGTTCGACGCCACCGGCGGGGCCGTCGAGGTGGACGGGGCGCCCGTGGACCGGATCGATCCCGACCTGTTGTGGAGCCGGATCGGACTGGTACCGCAGAAGCCCTACCTGTTCACCGGGACGGTGGCGAGCAACCTGCGTTACGGCAAGCCCGACGCCACCGACGACGAGCTGTGGGCGGCGCTCCGGGTCGCGCAGGCCGAGGACTTCGTGTCGGCGATGCCCGCCCAGCTCGACGCCCCCATCGCCCAGGGCGGCACCAACGTCTCGGGCGGCCAGCGACAGCGGCTGGCCATCGCGAGGGCGCTGGTCAAGAAGCCCGGCATCTACATCTTCGACGACTCGTTCTCCGCGCTCGACGTGACGACCGACGCCCGCCTGCGCGCGGCGCTACGGGCCGAGACCCGAGACGCTGCGGTGATCATCGTCGGCCAGCGCGTCGCCACCATCGCCGACGCCGACCAGATCCTGGTGCTCGAGGACGGCGAGATCGTCGGTCGTGGCACCCACGACGAGCTGCTCCGGCACTGTGCGACGTACGCCGAGATCGTCGACTCCCAGCTCAGCGCCCAGGAGGCGGCAGCATGACCACCACCGATCGGCAGCCGGCTACGGGTACGGACCCGGTCGCGACCACCGACACCACGACCACCGACACCAAGGCGCCGGAGCGACCGAAGTACCAACCGCCGGCCGGCAGCGGACCCTTCGGGCCGCGGGCGGTCGAGAAGTCGATGACCTTCGGCCCGTCGCTACGCCGGCTGGTCGGGCACCTCCGGCCCGAGCGGATGATCTTGAGTTTGGTGATCCTGCTGGCGGTGCTCGGCATCACGATGAGCGTGCTCGGTCCCAAGATCCTCGGCCGGGCGACCGACCTGATCTTCACCGGCATCATCGGCAAACAGCTGCCGGCCGGGGCCACCAAGGCCGAGGCGGTCGAGTCGCTGCGGGCGGCGGGCAACGCGACCTTCGCCGACCTGGTGCAACGGCTGGACGTCGTGCCGGGCCGAGGTATCGACTTCTCCGCGCTGGGGGCTGTGTTGCTGTTGGCGCTCGGGCTCTACCTGGTGTCCTCACTCTTCCTGTGGTTCCAGGGCTACCTGCTCAACGGTGCGGTCCAGCGCTCGATCTACACGATGCGCAACGAGGTCGAGGCCAAGGTCAACCGCTTACCGCTGAGTTACTTCGACAAGCAACCGCGCGGTGAGCTGCTGAGCCGGGTGACCAACGACATCGACAACGTCTCCCAGGCGCTGCAGCAGACCTTGAGCCAACTGCTGACCTCGGTGCTCACCGTGCTCGGGGTGACGATCATGATGTTCGTGGTCTCACCGCTGCTCGCGGTCGTCGCCCTGGTGACCATCCCGGTCTCGGTGCTGATCACCAGCGTGATCGCCAAGCGGAGCCAGCGGATGTTCGTCACGCAGTGGAAGACCACCGGCGAGCTTAACGGCCACATCGAGGAGGCGTTCACCGGGCACGCGCTGGTCAAGGTGTTCGGTCGGCGGCGCGAGGTCGAAGCCGTCTTCGCCGCAAAGAACCAGACTCTGTTCACGGCGAGCTTCGGCGCCCAGTTCATCTCCGGCATCATCATGCCGGCGATGATGTTCATCGGGAACCTCAACTACGTGATCATCGCCGTGCTCGGTGGGCTCCGCGTCGCAACCGGCACCATGAACCTCGGCGACGTCCAGGCGTTCATCCAGTACAGCCGTCAGTTCACCCAACCGCTCACCCAGGTCGCCTCCATGGCCAACCTGCTGCAGTCGGGTGTCGCCTCGGCCGAGCGGGTCTTCGAGGTGCTCGACACCCCCGAGGAGGAGCGGGAGGGCTCCGGTGGACTGCAACCCACGCGCGGCCGGGTCGCGTTCGACCACGTGTCCTTCTCCTACGACCCGACCGAGCCGCTGATCACCGATCTGTCCCTGGTGGCCGAGCCCGGCCAGACGATCGCCATCGTCGGTCCGACCGGCGCCGGCAAGACCACCCTGGTCAACCTGATCATGCGGTTCTACGAGATCGACAGCGGCGCCATCACCCTCGACGGCGTCGACGTCACCGACGTCCCGCGGGCGGTCCTGCGCAGCAAGCTCGGCATGGTGTTGCAGGACACCTGGCTCTTCCACGGCACCATCGCGGAGAACATCGCCTACGGGCGGCCCGAGGCCACCGAGGCCGAGATCACCGCGGCAGCGGAGGCGACCTTCGTCGATCGGTTCGTGCATTCCCTACCCGACGGTTATGACACGGTGATCGACGAGGAGGGCAGCAATATCAGCGCCGGCGAGAAGCAGTTGCTGACCATCGCCCGCGCCTTCCTCGCCGACCCGGCCCTGCTGATCCTCGACGAGGCCACGAGCTCGGTTGACACCCGGACCGAGGTGCTCGTGCAGCACGCCATGAACGCGCTCCGCACGGACCGGACGAGCTTCGTGATCGCCCACCGGCTCTCCACCATCCGCGACGCCGACGTGATCTTGGTGATGGAGCACGGCGACATCGTCGAGCAGGGCTCCCACGCCGAGCTGCTGGAGGCCCGCGGCGCCTACTTCGACCTCTACAACAGCCAGTTCACGGCGGCGATCGAGGAGGAAACCGTCGGAGCGGTTCGCTGACCACCGATCACCGCGCCGGCCTGGCCGAGGGGACGTCGAAGCGCCGAAAGGTCAGGTTCAGCCGCGGGCCGAGTGCTCGGGTGGTCTTGGGCACGGCATGGCGGTAGTCGGCCTGCGACTCGTCGCGCATCACCAGCAGGTCACCCTCACCGAGCGGCCAGCTCCACCGTTCGCGACTGACCTGATGGCGCAGGTGAAAGGTGCGCCGCGATCCGAGGCTGATCGAGGCGATCGTCGGTCGGTCCCCGAGCTCGGGCTCGTCGTCGCTGTGGTAGCCCATCGAGTCGTTGCCGTCGCGGTAGAGGTTGGCCAGGCAGGAGTTCAGCCCGACACCGGTCAGCACCGACAGGCGATCGCCCAGACGGGCCAGCTCGGGAGGCAGCGGATGGGGGTGGTTCACCACCCCGGAGTAGGTGTACGGCGCGTCTCCGAGCCAGCAGGTCAGCCGTGGCGTCGGCACCGTGCGTCCGAAGATCGTGATGTCGTGGCGCTCCCACGGCAGGATGGGCACGAGCCGATCCAGCAGCGCCGTCGCGTCCGGCACCCAGCCCGGGTGATAGCTCACGCAGGCCGGGCGGGGTGATTCTCCGGCCGCTCCGCCCACCGTCAGGCCGCCTCCGCCGAAGTCAAGAGAACTACAGAACCAATTTCGCGCGCGCACGGCCTCGATAAATTTCTCAGACCTATTCTGGACACAGGTGCGGCAGTATCCCCCACTGTCGCACCCTCATACGTCCCGGCGCACACCCCCGTTCAACCGAGTCGACTCACCTCTTTCCACCTCGTGGCACGATGATGTGGTGACGTCTTCTGTTCGAGACCTGGCCGAGTCGGCCCCGGCCGAACCGGGGCCGAGCACCACCCCTCGTCCCGCGACGAACGTCTGGCTCGCGCGGCTCTGCGGCGTGATCGCCGGTCTTGCGGGTCTGGCGATCGCCGATCTCGTCTCCCGGTTCACCTCGCTGACCGGTGCCCCGATCCCGGCGGTCGGCGGCTGGCTGATCTCGCTGTTCCCCGCCTCGGTGATCGACTTCGGCAAGACCACGCTGGGTACCGCCGACAAACCGGTACTGCTCATCGGGATCGGCGTGGTCTCGCTGCTCGTAGCCGGCCTCGCCGGTCAGCTGGAGCTCCGCCGCCGCTGGGGCGGGCTCGCCGTCTTCCTTGTGCTCGCCGTCCTGTCCTTCGTGGGGGTGCACGCGGCGGCCGACGCCACCCTGGCTTCGTACCTCCCGACCCTGGTCGGGATGGCGCTGGGGTACGCCATCCTCGAGTCCCTGATCACCCGCGCGGCGCGGGCTCACCGCGCCGACGCACCCTCCGCGGAGCGCCGACGCTTCCTGCGGACCGTGATCATCGGCGGGTCCGTCGCCGCGGTGGGCTTCGTGGTGGCCCGGACGCTCCAGGCCGGCGCGGCGGCCGTCAGCACCGCTCGCTCGCTGGTGACGCTGCCGGCCGCCGGTCACCAGGTGGCCGCCGACGTACCGGCTGGGGCCGAGCTCGGGCTGCCCGACCTGACGCCGTACGTCACCGCGAACGCCGACTTCTACCGCATCGACACCGCGCTGCAGGTGCCGAGCATCGACCCGGCGACGTGGTCGCTGACCGTGACCGGGCTGGTCGAGAACGAGATCACCATGAGCTTCGCCGACCTGCTGGCTGAACCGATGACCGAGCACCTCGCCTCGCTTACCTGCGTCTCCAACGAGGTGGGGGGTGACCTCGCCGGCAACGCGCTCTGGCTGGGATGGCCGATCCGCGAGCTGCTGGCCCGGGCCAAGCCGCGGGCGGGAGCTGACATGGTGCTCTCCACCAGCCACGACGGTTTCACCGCCGGCACGCCGCTGGAAGCGCTGACCGACCCCGAAAGGCTGGCCCTACTCGCCGTCGGGATGAACGGGGAGCCGCTCCCGGTCGCGCACGGGTTCCCGGTGCGGATGGTCGTCCCGGGGCTCTACGGCTACGTGTCGGCCACCAAGTGGGTGACCCAGCTCAAGGTGACGACCTTCGCCGCCGACCAGGGCTACTGGACCCCGTTGGGCTGGTCCGCCAAGGGCCCGATCAAGCTCGCCTCGCGCATCGACGTCCCCTCGGGCACCGTGGACGCCGGGACCGTCGCGGTGGCTGGGGTGGCGTGGCGCCAGCACGTCGGCGTCAAGGCCGTCGAGGTCAGCGTCGACAACGGGGCCTGGGAGTCGGCCACCCTCGCCGCCACCGCCGGCCCCGACACCTGGCGGCAGTGGTCCTACCCCTGGGCCGCTACCCCGGGAACCCATGCGATCCGGGTGCGAGCGATCGACGCCGAGGGCAACGTGCAGACCGACGCGGTGGCGGCCCCCGCCCCCGACGGGGCCAGCGGCTACCACCAGGTGAGCGTCAAGGTCCGCTGACCCCCGCGGCACCTGCACTAGGTTGACGGCGTGCGCATTGCCGTAGTGGCCGAAGACCTTGCCGGTGAGGCCCGGGTGGCGGCAGTGCCCGAGACCGTTGCCGTCCTGACCCGCGCCGGCCATCAGGTGCAGGTGGCGCCGAACGCCGGTCGGCGCGCGCTGATCACCGACCAGCAGTACCGCGACGCCGGGGCCACGATCGGTGACGCCGTGGCGGAGGCCGGGCTGGTGCTCAGCGTCCAGCCGCTGTCCGAGCCGTTCCGGGACCGGTTGCTCCCGGGGACGGCGACGTTGTCGTTCTTTGCGACGGGCCAGCGACTCGACGACGTCCGCGTCCGCCGTGACGTCGGCCTGACCACGTTCGCGATGGAGCTGGTGCCGCGCATCTCCCGCGCCCAGTCCATGGATGCGCTGACCTCCCAGGCGATGGTCGCCGGCTACCGGGCGGCGATCGTCACTGCCGGTCGGCTGCGGAAGTTCTTCGGGCTCTCGATGACCGCCGCCGGAACCGTCCCGCCCGCCCAGGTGGTGGTGCTCGGCGCCGGGGTGGCCGGCCTGCAGGCGATCGCCACCTGCCGACGGCTCGGCGCCGTTGTGAAGGGGTACGACGTCCGGGCCGCGGCCGCCGAGGAGATCCGGTCGGTGGGCGCGGTCGCCATCGACCTGCAGTTGGACAGCCTCGAGGGCGCGGGCGGGTACGCCCGGGAGATGACGGTCGAACGCGCCGCCCTCCAGGCCGAACGGTTGACCCCCTACGTCGCGGCCGCGGACGCGTTGATCACCACCGCCGCGGTGCCGGGTCGGACGGCGCCGGTGCTCGTCAGCCGGGCGATGGTCGAGGCGATGACGCCCGGGTCGGTGGTCGTCGACCTTGCCGCGGACTCGGGAGGCAACGTCGAGGGCAGCCGACCCGGCGAGGTCGTCCAGATCGGCTCGGCGCAGGTGTGGGGCGGCTCCGACGTGCCGAGCCAGATGCCCGGACCGGCAAGCCGGCTCTACGCGCAGAACGTGCTCAACCTGGTGACCTTGCTGACCCCGGGCGGGCGGTGGGCGCCCGACTTCGGCGACGAGATCGTGGCCGGCACCTGCGTCACCCACGACGGCGTGATCACCCACGCCCCGACAGCGGCCCTGGTGGAGGGTGGCGAGCGATGAGCGAACCCGTGGTGTGGTTGACGATCTTCGTACTCGCCGTGTTCGTCGGTGTCGAGGTGATCTCCAAGGTGTCCACCATCCTGCACACCCCGTTGATGTCGGGGGCCAACGCGATCCACGGCGTCATCCTGCTCGGGGCGATCCTGGTCACCGGAACGACCGATTCGGTCCCGGTGCTGGTGCTTGGTCTGGTCGCGGTGGTGCTGGCGGCGATCAACATGACCGGAGGTTTCGTGGTCACCGACCGGATGCTGCAGATGTTCACCGGTCGCCGACGGTTGCCGAGCAAGCCGGACGACCCGGCGTGAGCGCGCCGATGATCACGCCGATGATCGAGCCGATGATCACCGTCATCCCGGTCTGGGCGCAGCTCGCCTACCTGCTGGCCGCGGTCTGCTTCGTCATCGCCCTCAAGGGGCTGTCGTCGCCTCGGCACGCCCGGCGCGGCAACCTGATCGGGGCGGCCGGGGCGGTGATTGCCTGCGTCACCGTGTTCTTCGCCCAACCCCTGCAGCACGTCGGGTTCATCCTCGGGGCGATCCTGGTGGGCACGCTGGTCGGGGTCGCCGGCGCCTACCGGGTGCAGATGACCCAGATGCCGCAGCTGGTCGCCCTGTTCAACGGGGTCGGCGGGGGCGCAGCGGCGATCGTGGCGCTGGTCGAGCTCACCGAGGCCGGCGCCGCGGGTCCGGCGGGCGACCCCCGGATCGCCCTCGGCGCGACCGCCTTCACCGTGGCCGTCGGGTCCATCTCGTTGGCTGGTTCGGTGCTCACCTTTGCCAAGCTGCAGGAGCTGATGACCACCCGGCCGGTGGTTTTCCCGGGTTACCCGATCGCCGCCGTGGCGGTGCTGGTCGCGCTGTTGGGGACCGCCGTCACGCTGGTGGCCTTCACACCCTCGAGTCTGAACGGCGTCGCGCTCGGCGTGCTGCTCGCCCTGCTCGGCCTGGGGGCCGGGGTGCTGTTGGTGCTCCCGGTCGGGGGCGCCGACGTACCGATCGTGATCTCGCTGCTCAACGCCTTCACGGGGCTCACGGTCGCCGCCGGCGGGTACGTCCTCGGTAACGTGCTGTTGCTGGTCGCCGGCACGCTGGTGGGGGCGGCAGGCACCCTGCTGACTGCCCTGATGGCCAAGGCGATGGGCCGTTCGGTGGTGTCGACCCTGTTCGGCGCGTTGCGCGGCGGGTCCACGCAGGGCAGCAGCACCGTCAGCGACCGTCCGGTGCGGTCGGCCAGTCCGGCCGACGTGGCGATCCTGCTCGGCTACGCGAACCGGGTGATCATCGTCCCCGGCTACGGCCTCGCGGTCGCCCAGGCCCAACACACCCTGCGCCAGCTCGTCGACGTGCTGATCGAGCGTGGCACCCGGGTCGACTACGCGATCCACCCCGTGGCCGGCCGGATGCCCGGTCACATGAACGTGCTGCTGGCCGAGGCCCAGGTGCCCTACGAGCAGCTCAAGGAGATGGCCGAGATCAACCCCGAGTTCGACCAAGCCGACGTGGTGCTCGTCGTCGGGGCCAACGACGTGGTCAACCCCGCCGCCCGGACCAACCCGGCCGCGCCGATCTACGGGATGCCGATCCTCGCCGCCGACCACGCCCGTCAGGTCATCTTCATGAAACGCTCGATGCGGCCCGGCTTCGCTGGTATCGACAACGAGTTGCTCTTCGCACCGACCACCACCCTGCTGTTCGGCGACGCGAAGGACACCATGAGCAAACTGCTCGCCGAGGTCAAAGCCCTCTGAGCTCGGTCGCCGGCGCACCCCTCCCGCCGCCGACGCACCCCCGCGGTGGGGGGGGGGGGGGGGGGGGGGGGGGGGGGGGGGGGGGGGGGGGGGGGGGGGGGGGGGGGGGGGGGGGGGGGGGGGGGAGGGGGGGGGGGTTGTGGGGGGG
>JBPCRP010000169.1:0-3344 GCA_050996715.1 Propionibacteriaceae bacterium | reverse complement strand
CGTCCACGGTCGAGATCAAGGAGATCGAAGGGGCCCCCAACGGGCGCTGGCCGATCCACCGGCACGCGCCGCGGTTCGACGAGCTCGAGTCCAAGACCGAGATGCTCGAGACCGGCATCAAGGTGCTCGACCTGCTGACGCCGTACGTGCAGGGGGGCAAGATCGGCCTGTTCGGCGGCGCCGGGGTCGGCAAGACCGTGATGATCCAGGAGATGATCTACCGCATCGCCCACAACTTCGGTGGCACCTCGGTGTTCGCCGGCGTGGGGGAGCGGACCCGCGAGGGCAACGACCTGATCAACGAGATGGAAGAGGCGGGGGTCTTCAAGGACACCGCCCTGGTCTTCGGTCAGATGGACGAACCGCCCGGCACCCGGCTGCGGGTCGCCCTGTCGGCGCTGACCATGGCGGAGTACTTCCGCGACGTGCAGGGCCAGGACGTGCTGCTGTTCATCGACAACATCTTCCGGTTCACCCAGGCCGGCTCAGAGGTGTCGACCCTGCTGGGCCGGATGCCCTCGGCCGTGGGCTACCAGCCGACGCTGGCCGACGAGATGGGCCAGTTGCAGGAGCGGATCACCTCGACCCGGGGTCACTCGATCACCTCGATGCAGGCGATCTACGTGCCCGCCGACGACTACACCGACCCGGCGCCGGCCACCACCTTCGCCCATCTCGACGCGACCACCGAGCTCTCGCGCGAGATCGCCTCGCGTGGGCTCTACCCCGCCGTCGACCCGCTGACCTCGACGTCGCGGATCCTCGACCCGCAGTACATCGGCCGTACCCACTACGACACAGCGGTCCGGGTCAAGCAGATCCTGCAGCGCAACAAGGAGCTGCAGGACATCATCGCCATCCTGGGTGTCGACGAGTTGTCCGAGGAGGACAAGATCGTGGTCAACCGGGCCCGGCGGATCCAGCAGTTCCTCAGCCAGAACACCTACATGGCCGAAAAGTTCACCAACATCCCGGGTTCCTCCGTGCCGCTGAGCGAGACCATCGAGTCGTTCCAGATGATCGCCAACGGCAAGATGGACCACGTCGCCGAGCAGGCGTTCTTCAACGTCGGCAACATGGACGACGTGGAGCGGGCCTGGTCGAAGCTGCAGAAGGACTGACCATGGCCGATCCTATGCAGGTGGACGTGGTCTCCGCGGACGCGGAGATCTGGTCCGGCGAGGCCGTCAGCGTGGTCGCCCGGACCGTCGACGGCGACATCGGCATCCTGCCCGGTCATGAGCCGGTGCTCGCCGTGCTGGTGCCCGGTGCGGTCGAGATCGTCTGTCCCAACGGCAACCGCGAAAGCGTGGTGATCGCCGTCGACGGTGGCTTCCTCTCGATGGCTCAGGGTCGGATCTCGGTGCTGAGTGAGTACGCCCGGGTCGGGGCCGAGGTGTCACTCTCCGATGCCGAGCAGGAGCAGCAAGAAGCTCTGATCGCCCTCGAGGAAGGCCAGACTGACGAGGAGACCAAGCGTCGTTACCGTCGAGCCACAGCCCAGGTACGCGCGGCCCAGGTGGGACACCGCTAATCTCGTCGCGAGGGGGCGCGTAGGCACATGGGCTGGATCGGGGTCGTCGAGGCCGTCGCCATCCTGCTCGTCGCGCTGCTGCTCGTCGGCGCGTTCTTCGCGCTCCGTCGGCGATGGCTCGGCCATGCCGCGGCCGTCTTCGAGTGCAGCCTGCGGATTCGTACGACGACTCCGAGTGCCGGGTGGGCGCTCGGAGTCGCGCGTTACACCGAAGAGAACATCGAGTGGTTCCGGCTGTTCTCCTTCGTGCTGGCCCCCCGCATCGTCTTCCACCGCGATTCGCTGCGGGTGCTCGAGCACCGCGCGCCCGATGCGGTGGAGGCGGTCTCCCTCTACGAGGACCAGATCGTCGTCCGGGTCGAGTCGGTCGCGAGCGACCCGCCCGGGCAATGGGACCTCGCCATGCCCGGCGACTCCCTGACCGGCATGCTCGCCTGGCTCGAAGCCGCCCCACCCGGCCGCCCCTACTGACCCCCGCCCCGCCGGCCGCCCCTTACTGACCCCCGCCCCGCCGGGTGGGGTGTCGGGTGTCGGTTTCCCACGTATGCGTGGTGAACCCCTACTTTCCACGGCAGATCTGCCGCGGAAAGTGACAGGTTCCCGTGGATAGTACGGTCATCCACCGGCTGGCGCGAAGGCGGAGCGTTTTCCACAGGTCCGCGATTCCGACGAACACTGGGGGTGCAGACGCCGAAGGTATCGGCATGGACGTGGTGCTCGAGGCGTTGATGGCGACCAACGGCGGGTTCTTCACCCGGGGACAGGCGCTCGACGCCGGCCTGCTGGATCGTGATCTGTACCTGCTGCTGCGGGTGGGCGAGCTGGTGAAGCTGCGTCACGGTGCGTACACCTCTGCGGCCGAGCACCGGGTCCGCACGCCGACCCAGCGGCACGTCGTGCTGGTCCGGGCGGTGATGGCCGCTCAGCGTCGAAGAGTTGCGGCGACCGGTCTCTCGGCCGCGGCGGTGTGGGGCTTGGAGCTCTGTGGGCTGAATCTCGACGTCGTCCACCTGCTGCGGCTGGAACCAGCCTCGGCCCGGACCGAGGCCGGCGTCTTCCATCACGTGGTGCGCGATGGCGTCGAGCATTCGCTGACCGAGGTGGGCGGCATCGTGACCACCGACCTGCCCCGCACGGTCTGGGATCTGGCTCGCTACGGCGGGATCGATGCTGGCGTGGTCGCCGCCGACTCGGCCCTGCGGAGGGATCCCAGCATCGCCGATGACCTCCAGCTGATCGCCCGCCGACTGCGGTTCCAACCGCGAGCACGCCGGGCGTGGTGCGCTATCCAGCTGGCCGACGGTCGTTCCGAGAGTGCCGGCGAGTCGCTGCTGCGGATCCGGTTCGGGCGCTTCGGGCTGCCCCTGCCCGTACCCCAATACGTCGTGCGCGACGACGACGGCCGTTTCGTGGGTCGAGCCGACTTCGGCTGGCCCGACTTCCGTCATCTCGGCGAGTTCGATGGCAAGATCAAATACGGCAAGTTGCTTCGCCCCGGCGAGTCGCCCACTGACGTCGTGGTCCGTGAGAAGCGCCGGGAGGACCTGATGCGCCGAACCCGTCGCGGGATGACGCGGTTCACCTGGTACACGATCTCCGACCCCGTCCTGAAGCAGACCATGCGGGACTTCGCCGCGGACCTGGAACAGTCCCGTCGCCTCTACTGCTGACCCAGCCATCCACGGGAACCTGTCGCTTTCCCCGGCAGATCTGCCATGGAGAGTGTCGGGTTCTCCCCCACCACCGGGGAAAAAAACAACCCCCACCACACCCCGGCGCCAGGGAAAGTGAGCAAAGCGCCCACCGACCT
>JBPCRP010000144.1:0-23960 GCA_050996715.1 Propionibacteriaceae bacterium | reverse complement strand
GGTCCAGCCTGCGGGCGGTCGCGGGCGCCCGCGCCGCTGCCTCGCTGCTCGCCCAACAAGCGTGTGTCGCCGCCGTGGGGTCCCCCTCGGCTCTGCTGGTCGGCGCCGGGCAGCCGTACGGTCGGCGCGAGATCGCGACCGCACTCGCACTTCCGGTGCTCGGCGAGGTCAGCGACGACCCCAGTGCGGCCGCCGTCTTGTCCGACGGTGAGCGCCGCTCGCGCCAGTTCGACCGCAGCAACCTCGTCCGCACCCTGCACCACCTCGCGCAGCAGCTGGCCCACGGTCTGCAGGAGTCGGCGGACCGGGTGGGAGCGCTGTGATGAACCGGTTGGGCCGGATCTCTACCCGTCGCGGGCGTGGCGAGACTACCGAGGAAGAACCGGTCGCCGGCCTCGACGAGCTGCCGCTCTTCGCCGACGGTGACGCGCCGAGCTCGCTAGCGGCGGTCGCCTCTCCCGTGGTCGATCTGCCGGTCGACGCTCAGTCCGGGGTGCGGCCGGAGCGGGGGGCGTTGTGGGGCCGACCGACTGCCGACTTCGGGACGCAGATCGACTGGTCCCAGGTCGTCCGGCTCCGCAAGGAGGCCTCGGAGCTGATCACCGAGGGGACCGAACAGCACACCGCCGACACCGGCCGTCCCATGCCGGACACCGACCGGCTGCTGATGGGCCGAGCCGTGATCCGCCGGGTGCTGAGCGACCACGTCCGCGCCCTGCACCGCGAGGGCTCGGCCCTCTGGTCGGCTGACACCGAGCACGCCTACGTCCGGGCCGTCGAGGACGCGGTCTTCGGCTACGGCCGGCTGCAGCCGCTCTTCGAGATCGCCGAGGCAGAGAACATCGAGATCCACGGCTGCGATTCGGTCGTGGTCCAGTACGGTGACGGACGTCGCGAACGCCGACCTCCGGTGGCCGACAGCGACGACGAGCTCGTCGAGGCGATCCGCTTCCTGGGTGAGAACGCGCGGCCGGGCCGGCCGTTCGACGACCTGCACCCGACGATGACTTTGGCCCTGGGTGAACGGTTCCGGCTGCACGCGATCGGCTTCGGGCTGTCCTACCGGCCGAGCGTCGTGATCCGCCAACACATCTTGACCGAGATCTCGTTGGGGGAGCTGGCGGCGGGTGGGATGCTGCCCGACGAGGTTGCCGCCCTGCTCGACGCGGCGGTCCTCGCCCGGACGTCGATGGTCGTCTCCGGTGACCAGGGCGCCGGCAAGACCACCCTGCTGCGCGCGCTCATCCAGGCGATCCCGCCGACCGAGCGGTTCGCCACCCTCGAGACCGACTATGAGCTGATGACCCACCTGCAGCCGGGGCGCTCGAACATGCTCGCCCTGCAGGCCCGGTCGGGCCACGGTGAACGCACGGGTGGTGCCGCGCTCGGTGACGTCTCGATCGCGGACCTGGTACCCGAGGCGCTGCGTCAGAACCTGACCCGCCTCGTGGTCGGTGAGGTCCGCGGCGGTGAGGCCGGGGCGATGTTCGAGGCGATGCAGGCCGGCACCGGCACCATGAGCACGACCCACTCGCACTCGGCGTCCTCGGTGATGGATCGACTCGCTTCGCGGGTGGCGCAGGGCGGCGTGGTCGGGATCGACGAGGCTTATCGTCAGATCGCCCACAACATCGGGCTTTTCGTGTACGTCACCCTGGTCGACGACACCTGGCGCGGTGGGGTTCGTCGTCGCTATGTGTCGGAGGTCCGCCAGGTGACCGGGGCGATCGAGAACCGGCGCCCCGTCACCCACCTGGCCTACCAGGCCGCGGGACCTGGGTCGCCTGAGGTGTTCCACCCCGACGCCGCCCTGCTCGGTCGGCTCGCGCCGTTCCGGCGCCCGCTGCCCGGCGTTCGGCGAGCCTCATGAGTGAGACCTCGGCATGATCGGGAGTGGGCTCGCGGCCCTGGCGGGGCTGCTGCTGGTCGGCGGGGTCGTCGCGGTCGCGGTCGGCCTGCGCCCCACGCCGGTCACGCGATCGGCCCCGGTGCCCTCGTCGCTGACGACGCGTTGGGCCTGGTTGACCCGTCGCCCACCCGGACGCCGGGGTCGCCGCCGGGATCTCTGGCTGGCGGTGGCCGTCAGCCTCGGCGTGCTGGTGGCCGCGCTGAGCGGATGGTTCGTAGCGATCTTGCTAGTACCCCTGCTGCTCGTGGGGCTCCCCGCCATCCTGAGTACGCCCCCGCAGCGGGAGGCTGAGCTGCTCGAGGCCCTGGACCGCTGGGTGCGGTCGCTGGTGGCCACCCTGCCGACCGGTCGATCGATCCCGGACGCGATCCGGCTGTCCCACCGAACCGCGCCGGCCCTGCTGACCGAGCCGCTGGGGCTGCTGATCGCCCGACTTAACGGCCGGTGGCCGACGGAGGAAGCGCTCGTCCGGTTCGCGGACGAGCTGGACAGCCCCGACGCCGATGGAGTGGTCGCGGCCCTCATCCTGGCCGCGAACCGCGGGTCGACCGGAGCGACGGCGACCCTCGCCGAGCTGGCCGACTCGATTCAGGCCCAGCTCCGGGGTCGACGGGAGATCGAGACGGAGCGGGCCAAGCCGTACGTCGTAGTCCGCCAGGTCACCGTGATCACGGTGATCACCGCGGGGGTCGTGGTGGTGCTCGGCCGGAGCTTCTTCGCGCCGTACCTGACCGTCACGGGGCAGATCATCCTCACGGGGCTGGTCAGCGCCTACTTCGCCTCTTTGCTCTTCATGCGATTCAGGGCTCGGGCCGTCCGCCACGACCGCATCCTGCTCGGAGCCCGGCCGTGATCGCGGGTCTCGCTCTCATCGGCGGAGCCTTGCTGGTCGGCGGGTGCTGCGCGCTGCTGCTGGCGTTCGTGCCCCGGAGCCCGCGGCTGGTCGACGCCCTGGCCAGGCTGACCGACGACCCGGAGACCTTGGCCGCCCGGGCGCAAGCATCCAGCGTCGACCTCGGCCTCTCCGGCAGCCGTTCGGACCGGCTCGGGGCCTGGCTCTACCGCGTGACCCCGATCCCGCTGACGGCCCGGCAGCAGCAGAACCTGCAGATCAAGGACCGCAGCGTCGCTGAGTTCTTCGCCGACAAGCTCGTCCTGGCGGTCATCGGTCTGCTCACCCCGACCCTGCTGGTCGCGCTCGTCGGGCTGAGTCTCGGCCGATTACCGATCGCGGTCCCGGTGCTCGTCGGACTGCTGGGGACGGTGCTCGGCTACTTCGTCCCCGATCTGCTGCTCCGCGGCAGCTCGTCGCGCAGCCGGCAGGACGCCGGTCATGCGCTGCTGACCTACATCGATCTCGTCACCCTCGAACGGCTGGCCAACGCCTCGGCCACGCAGGCCCTGCACAACGCGGCGAGCGTCAGCGAGGTGCCGCTGTTCGTGCGCATCCGCAGATCACTGGAACGAGCCCAGCTCGAGCAGCAGTCGCCGTACGCGGAGCTCCGCCGGTTGGCCGACCAGCTGGCGCTGCCCGAGCTCGGCGACCTCGTGGACGTCATGCAGCTCGACGAAGCCGGGGCCTCGCTCGCGGGTGCGCTGCGCGCTCGGGTGCGCGAGCTCCGCAACGCACATCTGGCCAAGGAGCAGCAGGAGGCCAACGCCGTGTCGGAGAGCATGACGATCTTCATGGCCCTACCGGCATTGATCTTCGGACTGTTCTTCATGGCGCCGCCGTTGCTGCGGATCCTCGGCACATGAGCCGGCTCGATTGTCCACAGGGGTCTGGTGCCGCTGTCCGGATTCGCCCTAGCGTGCGGCACGAGCCGTACCAACCGGGGTTCGTACCCACCACGAAAGGATCGCCATGCGTTGCCTGTTGCTGCACCTGATCGGGGCCTGGACCCTGCTTCGAGCACCGGATCGAGACGAGCGGGGACTCAGCCAGTCCACCGAGAACGCAATCCTGCTCGCGGGCGCCGTGGTGATCGCCGGCGTCGTGATCACGATCGTCACCGGCTTCGTCCGCGGTCGGCTGGGAGGTCTGGGCTAGTCGTGCGTCGGTTCGGGGAGCGCCAGGACGAGCGGGGGCTGAGCAGCTCGGTGCAGTACGCCGTGCTCACCCCTGTGCTGATGCTGGTGGTGATCGGCATCATTCAGGTCGGGGTGTGGTTCCACGGTCGCAACGTCGCGATGCAGGCCGCCGAGCTCGCCGCGGACCAGATGCGTGGCCGCGGGGCCGACGTCGGCGCGGCTCAGGCTGCCGCGCAGCGGGTCACCACCGTCGGCGGTCTGCGCGAGGTCAGCATTCAGATCGACCGCGGCGCGACTCAGGTGCAAGTGAGCGTGAGTGCCGCGGCTCCGACGCTGGTCGACCTGCGGCTGCCCAGGATCGAGCAACGAGCCGCGGCTCCCGTGGAGCGGGTGACCCGGCCGTGAACCGAGGACCCCGACACGACGAGCGGGGCAGCGTGTCGGTCGAGCTGGTGATCATCGTCCCGGGGTTGATCATGATCCTGGGCCTGCTGCTGGCGGGCGGACGGATCTGGCTGAATCGGGCCGTGGCCAACGACGCCGCGTATTCAGCCGCCCGTGCTGCGTCGCTGGCCCGAACCCCCGGACAGGCCCAAACCGACGGCGTCAGCCAGGGGTACGCCGCGTTCGACCAGCGCGGGCTCGAGTGCCGGGAACGTGAGGTCACCGTCGACACCAGCGGGTTTGCCGTCGCCGTCGGCACTCCGGCGACGATCACCTCCGCGGTCAGCTGCGTCGTCGACTTCTCCGACCTGCTGGTCCCGGGCCTGCCCGGCTCGATGCGGCTCACCGGCACGGGTGCGGCTGCCCTCGACACGTACCGGGCGCGTTGATGGGCGCGTTGATGGGCGCACTGATCGGCGCACTGATGGGCGCACTGATGGGCGGTCGGGTGGCGGACCGACCACGGCGGACGGGCGTACCTGCACGCGGTGGTCTGGCGCACGACGAGCGAGGTCAGTCCGTCAGCGTCTTCGTCGTGGTCGTGCTGGCCGCCTTGATCATGGTGACCGGTCTGGTGGTCGACGGCGGGCAGAAGGCCAATGCGGTCAGCAGGGCCGAGGCCGCAGCGGCGGGGGCCGCCCGAGCTGCGGGCAACGCCGCCGCCGCGCAGCAGATCGCCGGCCGCTCCGAGGTGGCCGCGGCGAAGCTCGCAGCTCAGAGCTACCTGGCCGGGACGCCCGCGATGAGCGGCGACGTCGCGGTGTCGGCCGGCGTCGTGACCGTCACCACCCAGACGACCTCATCGACCATCTTCCTGTCGGCCATCGGTATCGACTCGGTCACCGGTTCCGGCAGCGCCGAGGTCGACGTGGTCGAGGTCGGGGGTGGGTGATGCGCTGGGTCCGCGCCCTGACTGCGCTGGTGGTTCTCGCGGCCGGGTTGGTCGGGGTGCCACTGGCGCTGGTGGAGCTGGGGAGCACCCCGTCGCCGTCCGGTTCGGCCCGGGACCTGCTTGATCGGCTGCTCCGCCCGGACGACGGCAGCCTGCTCGTCGGGCTGATCACGATGGTGGCGTGGCTGGCCTGGCTGGTCTTTGCCCTGTCGGTGCTGGTCGAGCTGGTCAACCTGGTCAGTGCCGGGTCCCACCGAACGGTTCGACTTCGGCTGCCTGGTCTGGGCCTTCCGCAGCAACTGGCCGGGGTGCTGCTGGCCATGGTGGCGGCGGCCATCCTGGGACCGGTGATGGCCAGGGCCACGCACTCGGCCACCGTCTCGCCGGCCGCCCCCACGTCGGCGTCGGCGTCGACGGTGACCGAGGGGTTGACGGTGCCCGAGGGGCCTACGGCCGTGTCTTCTTCGCGTGCCGACGATGCGCCGACGTCGGTCGGCGACCCCGTCGGCCCGTCCGCCGCGGCGCCCCACGGTCAGCGTGCGGACCGGGTGCCAAAGGGTCATCTCCACGTCGTGGAGCGCGGTGACGACCTGTGGAGCCTGGCCGAACGGTTCTACGGCCAGGGCCGGGAGTGGCGGCGCATCGCCGCGGCGAACCCCGATCTGCTGACCGGGGGACCCGACCGGTTGCGCGTCGGCACCCGCCTGGCCATCCCCGGGGTCGCCGCGGCGGAGCCGCCGGAAGGCCGTCGGGTGGTCGTGGCAGACGGCGACACTCTCGCCTCGATCGCCGCACACGTCTACGGCGACCCCGCCACCTGGCCCGTGATCTTTGCTGCCAACCGTTACCTGATCGCCGACCCCGACCAGATAGACGTCGGTCTGGTGCTGTCGATTCCCGAACGATCAACCACCTCACCCCCCACCCCCACCCCCGAGCCAGCCCGGCCTCAGACCGATCGGACGCCGGACGAAGTAGCCAGGCGGAGCGCTCCACCGACGCGATCGACCCCGGCTGCACCGACCCAGGCCGCACCGACCCAGGCCGCACCAACCCAGGCCGCACCAACCCAAGCCGCACCAACCCAAGCCGCACCGGACGAGCAACAGACACCGACGACATCCACCGTCGAGGAACTCGCCCCGGTGGCGGTGGGGATCGGTGGGTTGTTGGCGGCCGGTCTGATCGCAGGGCTGCTGGTGCGCCGACGATTGCAGCTTGCCGCGCGACCGGTTGGCCGGCGGATCCTGCACCCGACGGCGACGTCGCAGACCCTCGAGACCACTCTGGGTCACCAGCAACAGCCGATGACGGTCGTGTCGGTCGACCTGGTGCTGCGGGCGGTGGCCCTGCATTGCCACCGGACGGGTCGAGCCCTGCCGGATCTGCTTGCGGCCCGCGTCTCTGCCGCCGAGGTCGAGCTGATCCTGCGGACGCCGGACGCCAGCCCCCCGGTCGGGTTCACCGCGCAGGGCCGTCGTTGGGTCGTCGCTGCCGGCGACGCGGGCTACCTGTCAGCCCTCGACGGCATCGAGACGGCTCCCCGGGCGTACCCCACCCTGGTCACCGTCGGTACCGACGCGGCCGACCGGCAGATCCTGGTCGAGCTCGAGCAGGCGGGTCTCTTCGGTTTCGATCGCCTGTCGGCCGAGGAGGCTGAGGGCCTGGTGCTGGCGATGGCGACCGAGCTGGCGTTCGCCCCCTGGGCCGATGAGCTGTTCGTCACCGTGGTCGGGACCGACGGCGCGTTGCCGGCCGCTGCCGCCCGGCACAACCTCACCCACGCCGACGACGTGGACGCCCTAATCGGCCGCCTGGAACGCCGGGCCGAGGTCCAACGGCGGCACCTGAGCGACGGCACCGCGCGGCAGAAGCGGGTGGATCCAGAGCTCACCGACCCGTGGGCGCCCGAGGTGGTGCTCGTCGCGGCGCCGCTCGGTGAGTCCCAGGTGTCGCGGCTCCGGGCGTTGGTCACCCGCCAACCACGGATCACCGCGGCGGTGGTCATGCCGATGGAGCAGGACGCGCTCACAGCGGGGCTGCTGCGCCGTCGGTCGGCGCTCGGCGGCGCTCGGTACGCCGCAGGACAGCGCGAACCGGTCCCGGTGGAGCTCCGACCCTTGGGCTGGGAACTCGATCTGCAGCACCTCGGCCCGGCCACCCGTGATCACGTGGTGCAGCTGCTCGCCGTCACCGGGAACGCCGCGACCACCCCGGCCCCCTGGTGGCAGCACGACACGCACCCGCCAGCCGACCGCCGAACCGATCGACCCCCCACCCAGCATCCCGACCAGCAGGCGGGCACCGACCAGGACGCCGTGACGCTCCCCCCCAATGTCACCGTCCTCACCCAGGTCCCCCGCCGTGCGTGGGCCGACGAGGAGGACGCCGCAGTGGCCCGATTGAGCGCGGCCCCGACCGGCCCGCCGCACCACCCGACCGTGCTGCTGCTCGGACCGCTGGGCCTGATCGGTGTCGCGGGGGTCGAACCGGCCCGTGCTTCCCGGCAGTGTCTGGAGTACTGCGCCTGGCTGTTGGAGCACCCCGGATCGACTGCGCCCGCGATGGCGAGCGCCCTGGCCGTGGCCGAAGGCACCCGCCGCTCCAACGTCAGCCGGCTCCGGTCCTGGCTCGGCGAGGATGATGCGGGCGAGCCCTACCTGCCAGACGCGTACTCGGGTCGCATCTTTCTCGACCCGGCCGTCAGCTCGGACTGGCAGCGGCTGCAGATCCTCACGGCGCCGGGCATCAACCGCACGAGCACCGAGAGCCTGTTGACCGCACTGGAGCTGGTGCGTGGAGCGCCGCTCGCCGACGCGGCCCCGGGTCAGTGGCACTGGGCCGAAGAGCTCCGTACCGACATGGCCTCAGCCGTCCGCGACCTCGGGATCGAGCTGACCGAACGAGCCCTGGCCGACCACGATCTCGACCTGGCCCGGTGGGCCGCGTCCCGGGCCCTGGCCGCGGCCCCGGAGGACGAGCAGCTGCTCTGCGCCCGGATCCGGACCGAGCACCAGGCCGGCCACACCGCCGAGGTGGAGCGGCTCGCCCTGCGGGTCGCGGGCCAGGCGCGGGCCCTGGCGATCGACCTCGACCCGGACACGGTGATCTTGCTCCAGCAGGTGCTGGAGGGGCGGGTACGCGCCCGACTGGGCTGAGGGGTAGGCAGGCTCTGCAGGTCCCGCAGCACCTGAGATGGCCGGTCCGGTCGGCTTCCCTGCCGGAACCCTTCGTCCAACGGCGACGGGTCCGACACTCCCGACGCCGGCCCGCCCGGGTCGGACAGCAGCGAAAGCAGCTTCACCGACTACGTCGACGGCCAGGGTCCGGCCAGCGAGCCGACCGCCGTCGACGCACGCTCCGACCACGGACCGTTCATCGAGGCGGGCATCCCGGCCGGAGGGTTGTTCAGCAGTGCCGAAGGCACCAAGACCAAGGTGGACGCCGCGTCGCACGTCGGCACCGCGGGAACCGGACGACTCCTGCGAGCACCACAGGTGGCCTTGGAGCCCGGGGGCATCCGCCGGCTCACTGAGCGCTCGGTAGACCTCGGGACCGCCCGCACAGGGCACGTCGTCCCCCAGATCAGCTCGAACCGGGGCCGACCGCTGGGGTGTTCAGCGGAGGTGCGCTCCGAGGGCGCCGGCGACCAGGGCGCGGGCCTCGGGGGTCTCGGTGCCGGCAACGGCCGGCAGAGTGGGGCTGTTCGTCTCGAACAGCACCTGCAGGTCGTCGGCGCTCCAGTCGGAGCGAACGGCTCGTCGGCGCGGGAGCCGGAGCAGGGCGAACAGGCGGGGCATGAGGCCTCCAGGTGGTGAGGGTAGGGAGGCGACGCTGCCGGTGCGAGGCCGCAAACCGGCCCCGCACCAGACAACGCCGGCAGCCCGGATTCATTCCGTGCCGCCACCTGCCGCCACCTGCCGCCACCTGCCGCCAGGGGTCGGCGGCGGGTGGAAGATGTTTAGATGCGCGTGCAGTACTACACAGCGACCAGCATCGACGGGTTCATCGCCGATGCCGAGAATTCCCTGGACTGGCTCTTCCAGTTTGGGAGCGCCGCCGAGGAGGTCGACCGGGGCTACGCGGCGTTCCTGGCCGATGTCGGGGTCCTGGTGATGGGATCGACGACCTACGAGTGGATCCTGGACCACGAGCACCTGCTGGACGACCCGGGCCGCTGGCCCTACGAGCAGCCCGCCTGGGTGCTCACCACCCGGGACCTGCCCGGACTTCCGGGTCGCGACATCCGCTTCGCCCGAGGCGCGATCGCCGACCTGCTTCCCGAGCTGGTGGCCGCGGCGGAGCGCAAAAACCTCTGGGTGGTCGGCGGGGGCGACGTCGTCGGGCAGTTCGCCGATCTGGGACGTCTCGACGACCTTTTCCTCGGGGTGGCCCCGGTGACCTTGGGCGCGGGGGCCCCGCTGCTGCCGCGCCGGCTTGTCACCCCGCCGATGACCTTGGCGTCGATGCGTCGGCTCGACGACTTCGTCTTCTTGCATTACCTCGTCCCCTCGACCGCCCGACCGGCAGACTGAGCCGGACGGCACGACCGGAGCGCGCCACCCGGCTGGTGCCCCGTTCTGGCACTTATCCCCAGGCTCGGTGGACGAGCGCACAGGGGACACACGGAATTCGCTTGTTGTCAACGTGTGTCCATGGGCGGGAAGGAAGCTGTGGCGAGGCAAAAAACTTGACGATCCACCGCCCCACAGCAATGTTCACCCTAGTCAGAGCCCTTTTTGGAGTCGAGTAGGCAAGTTCTCCCCAACGCCGTACCCAGGCCGCCCACCGTCCCTCGGCGTGTCTCCACATGGGTCGGCTAGTTGTCCACAGGACCTGTGGACAAATCGGGGTGGGCCGGCTTGGCGGCGGCCTTTCCCGGGCGTACGGTGACCGAGGTCGGCCAGCCGACGGTGCTCCGGGGGGCACCGCGGAGGCAGACGACGCAACACCACCCCCGGGTCTGGCCACCGCGCTGGCCTCGCTCCGATCGTGCCCCAGGGCCGGATCCGAAGCGTTGTCAGACGTCGGTCTTAGCGTGTGTCACGTCGTTGCCGAATCGAGCAGGACGACGAATGCGGACGCCCTCGGTGGGGCTGAACGTGTCAGGCGTGACGAGAGCCGGAGGAACATCGCAGTGAGTGTGGCGGAGGTCGTATCCCCCTTTGGGGGAGCATCCAACGGGGCGCCTCGTGGGGTCATCGACCGCACCCCGCCGCAGGACATGGATGCTGAGCAGTGCGTGCTGGGCTCGATGTTGATGTCCAAGGACGCGATCGCTGACGTCGTCGAGGTGCTCCGGGGTCACGACTTCTACCGGCCGGCCCACGAGCAGGTCTACACCGCGATCCTCGACCTCTACGGCCGCGGGGAGCCTGCCGACGCCATCACTGTCTCGGCCGAGCTGACCCGCCGCGGTGAGATCGGCCGGATGGGCGGCGCCCCCTACCTGCACACCCTGCTGGCCAGCGTCCCGGTCGCGGCCAACGCCGGCTACTACGCCGAGATCGTGCACGAGAAGGCCATCCTGCGGCGGCTGGTCGACGCCTCGGTGCGGATCGGTCAGATGAGCTACGCGGCCGAGGGTGACGTCGACGACATCGTCGACCGGGCCCAGGCCGAGGTCTATGCGGTGACCGAACGACGGGCCAGCGAGGACTACAAGTCGCTGGCCGAGCTGATGCAGCCGACCCTGGACGAGATCGAGGCCATCGGGTCTCGCGGCGGCCAGCTGGCGGGCGTCCCGACCGGGTTCGCCGACCTCGACGACCTGACCAACGGGCTGCACGCGGGACAGATGATCATCGTCGCCGCGAGACCGGGTGCGGGCAAGTCCACGCTGGCCCTCGACCTGGCCCGGTCGGCGTCGATCAAGAACGGCCTGGCCTCGGCCATTTTCAGTCTCGAGATGTCCCAGATCGAGATCACCATGCGGCTGCTGTCGGCTGAGGCAAGCATCCCGCTCAACCACATCCGTAACGGCAAGATGACCGACGACGACTGGTCGCGGATGGCCAAAAAGATGGGGGAGGTGTCCGAGGCGCCGCTGTTCATCGACGACAGCCCCAACCTGACCATGATGGAGATCCGAGCCAAGGCCCGCCGGCTCCGGCAGCGACACGACCTCAAGCTGGTGATCATCGACTACATCCAGCTGATGACCTCGGGCAAGAAGGTCGAGTCTCGCCAGCTCGAGGTGAGCGAGTTCTCCCGTCAGCTCAAGCTGTTGGCTAAGGAGCTCGAGGTCCCCGTGGTCGCGCTCAGCCAGCTCAACCGTGGCCCCGAGCAGCGCACCGACAAGAAGCCCATGCTGTCCGACCTGCGCGAGTCCGGTTCGCTGGAGCAGGACGCCGACATGGTGATCCTGCTGCACCGGCCCGATCTCTACGAGAAGGAGTCCGACCGCGCCGGCGAGGCAGACATGCTGGTGGCCAAGCATCGTAACGGGCCGACCAAGGACATCACCGTCGCCTTCCAGGGCCACTACTCCCGCTTCGCCGACATGCAGTTCTGAGCGAGGATCGACCATCAACCATGGACCCGGTCCGCGAGCCGGCCCCGGCTCAGTCGACCGCCGCCTCCACGATCACCGGGGCGTGGTCGCTCGGCAGCTTGCCCTTACGCGCGTCACGGTCCACCCACGCGTCACTGACCACCACCGACCGAGACGCCAGCACCAGGTCGATCCGCATGCCCTGATCCTGGTGGAACCGCCCGGCCCGGTAGTCCCAGTAGGTAAAGGGCCGATCGCCCTTGCCGGGGCGCGCGGGCAGGTCGACCAGCCCCCAGTCGAGCAGCGCCTGCACGCCGGCACGCTCCGGCGCGCTCACGTGGGTCGAGCCGGCGAACGCCGCGATGTCCCACACGTCGGCGTCGGTCGGCGCGACGTTGAAGTCACCCATGATCACCTGCGGGTCGGCCGGGTCGCGGTCGTCCAGGGTCTCCCGCAGGCTCGCCAGCCAGTCGAGCTTGTACGCGTAGTGCGGGTCTTCCCGGGAGCGGCCGTTGGGCACGTAGACGCTGGTCGCGCGGAGCGAGCCGCACTGCGCCGTGACGTACCGCGGCTCGGGATGGCCGGGCAGCTCGGTCGCCACCGGTTCCAACCCGATCCGCGACACCAGCGCCACGCCGTTCCAGCGGCCGTCGCCGACCGGTAGCGACTCGTACCCCACGGCGGCGATCTCGGAGCGAGGGAAGGCGTCGGCCGCGCATTTGGTCTCCTGCAGCGCCACCACGTCGGGTGCCCGCTCCTCCAACCACGGCAGTAGCCGCGGTAACCGCGCCCCAATCGAGTTGACGTTCCAGGTCGCGAACCTCACCCGTACCTCCTCCTACCCGTCACCACGATGTCGGCGGCGCTGGACCGTCTGGCGCCGCTCGGCCTGCTGGACCACCAGGCCATCATGTCGACTTCACGCGGCCGGAAGCACCGGTGTGTGGGTGATGCGGGTCGTGTTGATCGTGATCGTCGTCGCCTGATCGCCATCATCGCCATCGGGTGGCAGGTGTTCCCGGGGCTGCCACGACGTCTGAGCAGCCGTGGCGGGGCTTGCTCGATAGGTGGGTGTCTAGGCTCGCTCGCGGGTGGCCCCGCGGACCCGCGTGGCGCCGAACCCCTCGATGGTGCGCAGACTGGGGCGATGACGTACGACCTCGAACGGTTCGTGACCGCCCAGGACCAGGGCGGCACCTACAATGCGGCCCTCGCCGAGCTGCGGCGGGGGCGCAAGACGGGTCACTGGATGTGGTTCGTCTTCCCCCAGATCGCGGGCCTGGGGCTGAGCCCCACCTCGCAGCACTACGCGATCAGCTCCCTTGACGAGGCCCGGGCCTACTTGGCCCACCCGGTGCTCGGACCCCGGCTGCTGACCTGTGCACGGACGGTCGCCGACCGCAAGGAGTCCGCCGCGCAGCTCCTCGGTGGGATCGACGCGCAGAAGCTCCGCTCATCGATGACGTTGTACGGCCGCGCCGACCCGGGCGAACCGGTCTTCGCCGCGGTGCTCGCACGCTGCTTCGACGGGGCAGAGGACCCAGCGACGCTCGTTCGGTTGTGACCGCGGCACGACGGTGGTGCGCAAGCTCTTGACAGGTCGGTGACCCGACTCCTAGACAGTCCTCCGGGCCGCATTCGTGGTCCGATCCACCAGCACAGTCGGAGGACTGCATGAACTTCTCCCGTCCGCGGGTCCGGCGCGGCGTCGCCCTGGGTGCGGCCGCTGCCGTGGCCATCGGCCTCGGCGTCACCCCCAGCCTGGTCGCCGACGCGACCGCCACGGCGAGTCGCAAGACCGACGTTCCCGGAGTGACCGCCAACCTCTTCGAGTGGAACTGGAAGTCCGTCGCCGCGGAGTGCACCGACGTCCTCGGTCCTGCCGGCTACAGCGGGGTGCAGGTGGCGCCGCCGCAGGACTCGGTCAAGCGGCAGGGCCTGGGGGACGGCAGCAACACGGTCCTGCACCCGTGGTGGGAGGTCTACCAGCCGGTTCGCTACGACCTGACCAGCCGGATGGGCAACGAGGCGCAGTTCAAGAAGATGGTTTCCACCTGCCGCGCGGCCGGGGTCAAGGTCTACGTCGACGCGGTCATCAACCACATGACCGGTCAGGGCACGACGTCCTACGGCGGGGTCAGCTACACCAAGTACGACTACGACCACCTCTACGACGCCGGGAACTTCCACAAGGGCACCGGTCAGTGCGCAACCGACGACTACCCGGTCCCCCCGGCCGGCTCGAGCGACCCGTACCCCGGCAACATCGCCGACTTCAACAACAAGGGCCAAGTCTTCAACTGCGAGCTCGTCGGTCTCTCCGACCTACGCACCGACACCCCCGAGGTGCGGGCGAAGCTGGCGACCTACCTCAATAAGCTCCTCGGGTATGGCGTCTCGGGCTTCCGCGTCGACGCCGCCAAGCACGTCGGCCAGGACGACCTGGATGCGATCTACGCAAAGCTGCACCGGACCAAGGACGGGACCAAGCCGTACTGGGCCCTGGAGGTGTTCGGTGGCGGACCCGGCGTGCTGTCCCCGGACGCTTTCCTGCGCAGCGGTGACGTACTCGGGCTCGACGGGGTCAAACAGATCAAGGCGGCGTTCAAGAGCTACCCGGCCAACGCCCCCGGGAGCATCGCCACCCTCGAGGTGTTCGGCGCCGGCTCCGGTCTGACGGCGAGCGCCAAGACGCTCTCCTTTGTGCAGAACCACGACACCGAGCGCAACGGTGACGCGCTCAACTACAAGGACGGCGCGACCAACGTGCTGGCCACCCAGTGGTTGCTGGCGTCGGGCTACGGACACCCGCAGGTCTATTCCGGCTTCACCTGGGCCACGTCCGACGACTCGCCGCCCGCGGACGCCGGCGGTTATGTCACGAACACCGACTGCTCGTCGGCAGCCTGGTCCTGCCTGGACCGGAACCAGGGCGTGAACGGCCTGGTGGGGTTCCACAACTACGTGGGCACGGCGGCCCAGAGCAACTGGTGGGACGACGGCAGCAACGTGATCAGCTTCAGTCGCGGCAACCGGGGCTGGGCGAGCTTTAACAACAACACCACGGCGAAGACGATCACGGTGCGGACCGGTCTGTCGAAGGGCACCTACTGCGACGTGGTCAGCGGCGCCAAGAAGCGCGGCGACTGCACCGGCACCGAGGTCTACGTCAACTACTACGGCAAGGCGACCGTGACCGTCCCGGCCAAGGGAGCGATTGCGATCCAGAAGAACGGTCGCGTCTGAGACGGCTGAGGCCACAGAGGTCGTCCCCCGGAGCCGATCCGGGGGACGATTTCTGGTTCCCGGACTGTTGTCCCTGACATGACCACGTTGCAGCGCCCGGACGCCCGTACCGACTCGCCCCCCGAACGGCTCCGGTTGTCCGTGCTGGACCTGGTCCCGGTGCGCTCGGGCCAGACGACCGGCGAGGCGTTGCGGGCCGGTATCGCGCTCGCGCAGGCGGCCGAGGCGGCCGGCGTGCACCGCTACTGGGTGGCCGAACACCACAACATGCCCTCGGTGGCCTCCACCAACCCCCCGGTCATCATCGGGTTGCTCGCCGGCGCGACCGCGACGATGCGGATCGGTTCCGGGGGCGTGATGCTGCCCAACCACGCCCCCCTCGCCGTGGCGGAGCAGTTCGCCCTGCTGGAGGCGGCGTACCCGGGCCGGATCGACCTCGGCATCGGCCGGGCACCAGGCAGTGACCCGGTGACCAACTGGGCGCTGCGGCACGGCGGGCCGGCCACCGGGGCGTCTGACGCCGGGATCGACCGCTTCCCCGAGCACGTGGCCAACGTGCTGGCCATGATGGCGCCGCAGGGTGTGGGCCTGCAGCTGCAGGACCGCAGCTATCCGCTCCGGGCCACCCCGCAGGCCATCAGCGTCCCCGCCGTCTGGCTGCTCGGATCCTCCGACTACTCCGCCCGACTCGCCGCGGCCGAGGGGCTGCCGTACGTGTTCGCCCACCACTTCTCCGGCGAGGGCACCGCCGCAGCGCTCGAGCTCTACCGAAGCACCTTCGTCCCGTCGGACGTGGCGGACCGGCCGACCACGTTCCTCACCGTCAACGTCGTCGTCGCCGAGACCCAGGCTGAGGCGGAGCGGCGTGCCCGCCCCAACCTGCTGGCCATGGTGGCGCTTCGTACCGGCGGCGAGCTGAAGGCCCAGCTGAGCGTCGAGGAGGCCGAACGCACTCCGCTGGGTGCCGCCCACGAGGCGCTCGCCGACCAGATGCGCCGCCGCTGGGTGATCGGGACCCCCGACCGGGCCGCGGCCGAGGTCGCCGAGCTGGCCCGGACGTACGGGGTGGACGAGGTGATGATCCACCCGGTCGCCGGCGCGTCGGAGACCGACCCGAAGGACCGCAACCCGGCGCGGGAGGACACGATCCGGCTGCTGGCCGGCGCCCTGCTCCAGGGCTGAGGAACCGCCGGCGGGGGAAACGCCCGAGGCGGTGGTGAACCAAAACGCCGGTTCGTTCCGGCCCGTCTGGGCCGGCCACGCTCAGCATCCCGGTCTGCTCGGCAACGAACCGTCGTTTTGGGTCAGAGATTCGCGGGGGCCAGTACGGCGGGCCCTCCTCGTGGTCGAGAACAGTCCACCGGCCGTGAGGCGGTGCGCGCACCTGACACGCTAGGCGCGTGGTCACGCCTGGCCGGCGGATGTCCGCCACCACCTCATGAGGAGTTCCATGCCCACGTCGACCCCACCCGTCGCGATCGCCGATCACGGACTGATCGGTGATCTCCGGACTGCGGCCCTGGTGGGCATCGACGGGACGGTCGACTGGTTCTGCTGCCCACGCTTCGACTCACCCAGTGTCTTCGCCCGGCTGCTCGACGAGAACGGCGGTGGCTGGGAGATCGCTCCCGTGGATGGCCACGTCCGCAGCCACCAGTTCTACCTCCCCGACTCCAACATCTTGATCACCCGCTTCTTGACCGAGGCCGGGGTGGTCGAGGTGCACGACTTCATGTCCCTGGTGAAGGCTCACGACCGCGACCACCGGCAGCGGCTGGTCCGCCGGGTCACCGGGGTCCGGGGGAACCTGAAGCTGGCGGTGCGGGTGGCGCCACGGCCCGACTACGGGCGGGAGCAGCCGACCTGCGAGGACGCCGAGGGCGGGGTGGTCATCAGCTCGGACTCGATCCGGCTCGGACTGAGCGCCACCGTGGACCTGTCGGCGGCGGACGGCGTGGTGACCGCCGAGTTCGAGCTCAGCGGGGGTGATTGCGCGCTGTTCGTGCTCGAGGTGCTGGACGACGGCGCGGCGCTCGACCCGGCCGACGTGGCCGACACCGATGCCCTCTTCGACGCCACCAGCGCGTTCTGGCGCGGCTGGCTGGACACCTCGACCTACACCGGGCGCTGGCGCGAGACGGTCAACCGGTCGGCCCTCACGCTCAAGCTGCTCTGTCACGAACCCAGCGGGGCGATCATCGCCGCGCCGACCACGAGCCTGCCCGAGGTTCTCGGTGGGGAACGCAACTGGGACTACCGCTACGTGTGGATCCGAGACGCTGCCTTCAGCCTCTACGCGCTGATTCACCTGGGCTTCACCGACGAGGCGGCGTCGTTCGTGCGCTGGCTCTCGGCGCGGCTGGGTGACCGCACTCAGCAGCGAACCGAGGATCGCGGCCCGCTGCGGGTGCTCTACGACATCGATGGGCACGAGCCCAAGGCCGAGGCTGAGCTACCCCACCTCGCCGGCTACGCCGGCAGCCGACCCGTTCGGGTGGGTAACGCCGCCGTCCAGCAGCTGCAGCTCGACATCTACGGCGAGCTGATCGACTCCGTCTATCTGTTCAACAAGTACGGCCCGGGCATCAGCTACGACGCGTGGGAGGACCTGGTCCACGTGCTCGAGTGGCTGATGGCGAACTGGCAGCAGCCTGACGCCGGCATGTGGGAGATCCGGGGCGAGAAGCAGCGGCACACGAGCTCGCTGCTGATGGCTTGGGTGGCGATCGAGCGGATGATCCGGACGGCGCGCCAGCGCGGACTCCCCGGTGACGTCGCCGCCTGGGCCGCCACCCGCGACGAGATCTACAAACGGGTGATGACTCACTGCTGGGACGAGAAGGTCGGCGCGTTCATGGCCTTTGAGGGCGCCCAGACGGTCGACGCCGGAGCGCTCTTGATCCCCATGGTGAAGTTCGTCGCCCCCACCGACCCACGCTTCCTCTCCACGCTTGCGGTGGTCGAAGACCGCCTGGTGAGTGACTCGCTGGTGTTCCGCTACGACGTCGAGGAGACCCAGGACGGCGTCGGCGGTGCGGAGGGGACGTTCTCGCTGTGCTCCTTCTGGTACGTCGAGGCCCTGACGCGCACCGGTCGACTCGGCGAGGCCCGGTTGGCCCTGGAAAAGATGTTCAGCTACGCCAACCACCTCGGGCTCTACGCCGAGCAGGTCGGGCTGACCGGGGACCAGCTGGGCAACTTTCCGCAGGCGTTCACCCATCTCGCTCTGATCAGCGCGGCGACCAACTTGGACCGCACGCTCGGCTGACCGGGGTCAACGCGCGGGCTCAGCGACTTCCGCGGCCCCGGTCTTCCGAAGGCTGAACGCGAGCACGACCGCGCCGACGGAGATGATCGCAGCGACCAGGAAGGCCGCCTGGATGCCCTCGGTGGTGGCCAGCAGCGGGGCTACGCCCCGCGCGACCAGCACCTGGCTGCGGCCGGCCATGATCGTCACCAGCAGCGCGACGCCCGCGGCGCCCGCCACCTGCTGCAGCGTCGACAGGATCGCGCTGCCGTGGCTGTAGAGATAGGGGGGCAGCGGGTTGAGTGCCGTCGTGAACGCCGGCGTGAACAGGCAGGCGAGGCCGAGCGACAAGCCCAGGTGCAGGGCGAGCAGCATCCCGACCGAGGTCTCGGCGTCGACGGTGCTGAACCGCCACATCGCCACCACCAGCGCCAGTCCGCCGAAGACGCTCAACCCGCGCGGGCCGTACCGGTCGAACAACCGGCCCACCACCGGACCCAGGATGCCCATCAGCAGCCCGCCCGGCAAGAGCAGCAGCCCGGTCGACAAGGACCCGAGGCCGCGAATGGTCTGCAGGTAGATCGGCAGCAGGATGACGACCCCGAACAGCCCGATCATCGCGATGCAGAGCATGGCGACGCTGCGACTGAACATCGGGTAGGTGAACGCGCGCAGGTCGAGCAGGGCGCCGTCGTCGCGCTGCAGCCGGCGCTGCCGGAACCCGAACCCCACCAGGCAGACCACCCCGACCGCGAAGAGGGCAACCGCCGCGACGAGCCCCGTCGTGGTCCGGCTCTCCCCGAAGCGGCTCAGGCCAAGCACGACCAGGCCGAAGGCGGGGACGGTGAGCAGCACCGAGCGCAGGTCGAGCGGGACGTGGCCGCGCTCGCCGATGTTGGTCAGCCGGATGGCTCCGAACACGAGGGCGGCGAGCGCGATCGGCGCCACGATCAAGAACATGAAGCGCCAGGACAGGAACTGCAGGATCAGTCCTGACACGGTCGGGCCGATGGCCGGGGCGACCGAGATCGCGATGCTGACGTTGCCCATCACCACGCCGCGACGCTCGATGGGGACCAGCACCAAGATGGTGGTCATCAGCAGCGGCAGCATGATGGCGGTACCCGAGCCCTGGACGACCCGGGCGACCAGCAGCAGCCAGAAGTTCGGCGCCAGCCCGGCCGCGAGCGTGCCGACGCAGAACAGGGTCATGGCCAGTACGAAGACGGCCCGGGTGGTGAGGCGCTGCAGCAAGAAACCGGTAGTCGGGATGACGACGGCCATGGTCAGCATGAAGGCGGTAGAGAGCCACTGACCGGTGCTGGCCTCGATGTCGAGCGCCGTCATCAACCGGGGCAGCGCAACGCCCATGATCGTCTCGTTGAGGATGACCACGAAGACCGCCACCAGCAAGATGGCGATGACCAGCTTGTCGCCGGTCGGAATCGCCGGGACGCGCGTGGCGGTGGGGCGGCCTTCGGTCGGGCGACCGGGTGCGGTGTCGTCGCTGCGGACCTCGGTGATCGGGTGGTCAGTCATGGGTGTTCCGTCTTCCTCCGGTGGTGGGAGCCACCGGTAGCGCTGCCGGTGTCCGTCAGCACAGAGACCGCGACGAGGTCTCAAACTCATCGCGCGCGTTCGGACAACTGCACGCTAGGGGAACCCACCGACAGTTGGCACCCGGTTATGCTCCCGCCGCTCCAGGTGCCTCCGACGCAGGTCGTTCCTGGGGGCAACCCCATGGTCCTCGGCCACGGACCACCGAAGGGCTCTGGTCAAGAACTCGGGCCGAACCCTGGTCGTCTCGGGCTCAAAGAAGTCCGTCGACAGGATAGTTCCACCATCGATCATGTCGCCGCTTTCTCTTGCTGTGCGGCGAATGACGAGTGTCTGAGAAGTTGTCGACGCGGCTGAGAGCACGCTGCAAAGTCGGCAAGAGGTGATGCGTGGCACCCTTCCGGCCCGCACACTCAAGGTGTTCGGACGCTCCAGCACGCGAGGGCGGCCCGGGTCTCGGGGATCAGACGGTTCACCCCTACACCCAGGAGCCCCGATGTCCGCTTCTCGCCCGGAGTCTTGCGACCCGACCGCAGCCCGTCCGGCCAGTTCCTGGGTGCGCCGCCGGCGGATGGCGAGCATCGGTGGCGTCGTGCTGGGGATGTCGACGATCGGGCTGGGGATGGGCGCCGCTCTGCCGGCGCAGGCGGCCCCGACCGAGGTCACCTACTACGTCGACGCCGCCCACGGCAGTGACGCCAGCTCCGGCCGCACGCCGTCGCAGGCCTGGAAGTCGCTCGCCAAGGTGAACGCCACCAACTTCGCTCCGGGCAGCACGGTCCGTCTGCATCGTGCGCAGACGTGGCACGGCGAGCTCAAGATCGCCGAGTCCGGGACGCCGACCCGGCCGGTCCAGGTCCGGGCCTACGGTGGCGGCGCGCGGCCGATCATCACCGGTGGCTCGAGCTGCGTAAGCGTCTCCGGCAGCTACGTGACGATCTCCTACGTCCACGCCAAGGGCTGTGACTGGGCGGGCTTCGAGGTGAGTGGTGATCACGTCACCCTCACCTCCGTCTCGGCCTCGGGCAGCGTCGCCGGTGTTTCAGTGACGAAGAAGAGCACCGACGCCCGCGTCCTCTCCAGCAACATCTACAACAACACGAAGATGTCGGTACTGACCAAGTCGCCGGCTTGGGACGACTCCGGGGCCTTTGGTGTGGTGCTCAACGGCACCCGGACCGAGATCGGGTACAACACGATCACCGGTCACGAGGCCTTCTCTTACGACTTCGGCACCGACGGCAGCGCCGTGGAGATCTACGAGTCATCCGACAACTTGATCCACCACAACCTGATCGAGCAGAGCAGCGGCTTCGAGCTCGGGGGTAAGACCTCGCGGGGGAACGTGTTCGCGTTCAACCAGCTCTACTCCACCAAGGCCACCTCCGAGGGCTTCGTGACCCGCGGGGGCGGCGACCAGTTCGGGCCGGTGAAGGACACGTTGTTCGCCAACAACTCGTTCTACCTGACCGGGGCCAGGTCCAAGGGCCTGATCTGTTACGCCGGGTGCAACAGCGCCATCCTCACCGCCCGTAACAACATCGTCGTGGCGCGTGGCTCCACCGTGTGGACCGACGGCGCCATGAAGGAGGATCACAACCTCTTCTGGGGCGGCAGCGTGCAGCTCAAGTCCGGCTTGGGGACCGGCTCCAAGGTCGCCGATCCACGCTACGTGAACGTCGCCAAGGGCGACCTGCACATCTCCCGTCAGGGTCCGGCGTACCGCAAGGGCGTCGCGCTGAACGTGCCGACCAGCGTGCCGCGGCTGGCCGACCTGACCGGTCGGCGGCCGAGCATCGGGGTCTACCAGCCCTGAGCGGTCAGCGATCGGCGATCAGCGAGCCGTGAGCACCAACGGGCCGTCGGTGGTGATCGCCACGGTGTGCTCGGAGTGGGCACCGCGGGACCCGTCGCGGCTGCGCAGCGTCCAGCCGTCCGCGTCGGTGTAGATCTTGTCGGTGGTGTGCAGGAACCACGGCTCGATGGCGATCACCAGGCCGGGCTCCAGAGTCAGTCCCCGGCCCCGCCGGCCGTTGTTCGGGATGTGAGGGTCGCCGTGCATGGTGCGGCCCACTCCGTGCCCCCCGAACTCGGTGTTGATCTTGTAGCCGGCCCGGCTCGCGACCTGGGCAATCGCGTGGGAGATGTCGCCCAGCTTCTTGCCGGGTCGCGCCTGCTCGATGCCCGCCTGCAGGGCGCGCTCGGTGACCTCGATGATCTTCACGTCGGCCGGGCGCGGGGTGCCCACCACGACGCTGACGGCCGAATCGCAGACCCAACCGTCGACGGCGACGGCGAAGTCGAAGCTGACCAGGTCGCCGTCGGCCAGGGCGTAGTCGTGCGGAAGGCCGTGCAGCACGGCGTCGTTGACCGAGGTGCACAGCACCTTGCCGAAGGGGCTGGCTCCGAAGGACGGGTGGTAGTCGATGTAGCAGGACTCCGCGCCGCGGTCGTTGATCATCGCGTGGGCGAGCTCGTCGAGCTCCAGCAGGTTGACCCCGACGTCAGCCTCCGCGACGAGCGCGGTGAGCACGTCGGCGACAAAACGACCGGCGGGACGCATCTGCTCGATCTCGGCGGGAGTACGGAGCTCGATCACGACCAGCAACCTACCCGGGTCGCCGGACGCCCGGTCATTGACGAACGCCGCCGGAGCCCGAATACTGCTCGAAGCGCTGTGGGAGCGCTCTCACCCAAGGAGGATCAGTGGTTTCACCGAAGAGCCCGGGCATCAGCAGGCGAGCCGTGATCGGCTCCAGCGCCGTTCTCGGGGTCGGGCTGGCTTCGAGCGCCGCAACCAGCGCGGTGGCAGCGCCGAGCACCAGGGACCACACCGGGCGGTCCGGGTCCGGACCGTCGCCGCGTGGCCTCCTCTGTTTTCTGCAGGGGGTGACCGACGCCTTCTCCACCACGGGCCCGCGACTCGCCCAGAGCTACTACGACGGGGCCTTCCCCAAGGACTCCGGGGGTTCCGACATCGGCTTCGTCTACGACCAGTCGTTGACCATCCTCGCCCTGATCGTCGGCAAGGACCTGGCCCGGGCGAAAGCGATTGGTGACGCGCTGATCTACGCCCAGGACCACGACGCTGACTACGACGACGGACGGCTGCGCCAGGCGTACCACGTCGACACGTTCGTCAATGCCGACGGCACCGTCCACTTCGCCTACGAGTTCGGTCTGGTCGGCACCGCCGTCGGCGACATGGCCTGGCCCGGGATCGCGCTGGCCCAGCTGGCCAGGGCGAGCAAGGAGAAGAAGTACCTCGACGCCGCGGTCCGGATCGGGAAGTGGATCATCGAGTTCACCTACAGCACCACCGGCCTCGGGGGTTACACCTTCGGGGAGACGGCCGGGCTGCAGGCCCACAAGTCGAGCGAGCACAACATCGACGTGTACGCGTTCTTCCGGATGCTGGGTGCGCTGACCGGCACCGCGAACTGGTACGCCAGGGCCGATCACGCCTGGGCCTTCGTGGAGAAGGAGTGGAACGCGACCGCTGGCTACTTCTGGACCGGGTCCGACGACGGTGCGGCCATCAACAAGAACCCGTTGCAGCTGCCGTTGGACGTGCAGACCTGGTCCTGGTTGGCCGCGCGCACGAAGAAGTACGCCCGGGCCCTGGACTGGGCCAACGGCAACCTCGCCAGTACCGACACCCCGCTGCGGCAGCACTCGAACCTGACGGGAAACCAGCGGGTCACCGCGGCGGTGTTCGCCAGCGGCTCGCTGCTGACCGACCCGACCAAGAACATCGGTGACGGCCAGTACACCCCCCAGCCCGACCCGGCCGCGGTGTGGTTCGAGGGCACGGCTCAGCTCGCGCTGGCCTTCCGGGACCGAGACCACCACTCCCGCCGGGCCGAGCCGTTGCTGGGCGCCTTGGAGTGGGCCCAGCGCAACCTGGGCAAGGGCCAGACGTTCAACGGGAAGCGGATCGAGGGGGGTGTGGTGGCAGCGTCGAGCAACCTGGACACCGGGTTTGCGTTCGGCTACTACCCCCACCTGCACGTCTGCGCGACCTCGTGGTCCCTGCTGGCCTGCCGCAACAAGAACCCCTACCAGCTGTTCTGAGCGGACGCCGCGTGCTCGCGCACCCCTCCGGTGGGGCAGGAACCACCGGGCAGGAGGGGTGGGGCAA
>JBPCRP010000121.1:0-12687 GCA_050996715.1 Propionibacteriaceae bacterium | reverse complement strand
CCCCCCCGGAACGTTGACAAGCGCGGGCTGCGACCCCGGACCCCCCGCACCCGAACCCACAAGGGTTCCGGTCTCGGCTGTACGGGATGGGCGGGTCAGCTTGTCTTCGCCGCTCGCTTCGTCGCCGGCGACTTCTTGGCCGGGGCCTTCTTCGCGGTGGACGTCGCCGTCGAGGCCTTCTTGGCCGCGGCTTTGGTGGCCGTGGCCTTCGCCGGTGCCATGGTGGCGCTGGACTTCGCCGCCGACTTCTTGGCGGGCGCCGCCTTCGTGGTGGCCTTCTTGGCCGATGCCGTCGCGGTGGACTTGATGGTCCTTCCCGTGGCCGGAGCCTTGGCCGAAGCCTTCTTCGCGGTGGTCGTCGCCGTCGTGGAGGCGGGCTTCTTGGCCGCCGTCTTGCGCGCAGGGGCAGCCTTCTTGGCCCCACGGGTCGCACCACCCCGGCTGCGCAGGGCGATCCCGGACTCGACCAGGACGCCGTGCACGAAACCGAAGGAGCGACCGGCGTCGTCGGCGATCTTGCGGATGCTGTCACCGGCGGCGTAGCGCTTGCCGAACTGCGACGCCAGCTGCTGACGCTGACCCCCCGTGATCCGGGACCCCTTTGTTAGTGCCTTGGCCACCCTTCCTCCTCCACGAACAGCGTCGTCGGGGCCTGTCCTCGGCGACGAGGTGGGACCGTGATCACCGCCGCGGGCGCTGACCGCCGTACCGGTCTGATCAAGGAACTCCGGAGACTGGATCCGGCATGATCGTTCCCTAGTTCTAGCACTTTTGCCGGTACCTGTGGGGTGATCACCGAGGCCGCCCGAGGGACCAGGCCAGCATGATCAGGCCGGCGAGACCAGGCCAGCGAGATCAGGCCGGCGAGACGTGGCCAGCGAGATCAGGCCAGCGAGATCAGGCCAGCGAGATGAGGTCGGCGTACTCCGGGGTCCACAGGTCCTCGGTGCCGTCGGGCAGCACGAGGACGCGGTCGGGCTCGAGCGCTTCGACCGCCCCCTCGTCGTGGGTCACCAGGACGATCGCGCCGGCGTAGGTCTTGATCGCGTTCAGCACCTCACCGCGGGACGCCGGGTCGAGGTTGTTGGTGGGCTCATCGAGCAACAGCACGTTCGCGCTGCTCACTACCAACATGGCGAGCGCGAGCCGGGTCTTCTCCCCACCAGAGAGCACCGCGGCCGGTTTGTCCACATCCTCACCGGAGAAGAGAAAAGATCCGAGCATCTTGCGGACGTCGGTCTCGTTCAGCTCGGGGGCGGCCGTCTTCATATTGGCCAACACGCTGCGCGCGACGTCGATCGTCTCGTGCTCCTGCGCGTAGTAGCCGAGCCGGAGCCCGTGACCCGGTCGGATCTCCCCGGTGTCGGAGGCCTCCACGCCCGCGAGGATCCGCAGCAACGTGGTCTTGCCGGCACCGTTCAGACCGAGGATGACGACCTGGCTGCCCCGGTCGATCGCGAGGTCGACCCCGGTGAAGATCTCCAGCGACCCGTAGCTCTTGGAGAGGTCGGCCGCCATCAACGGCGTCTTGCCGCAGGGTGCGGGCTCGGGGAACCTGATCTTGGCCACGCGATCCGCCGCGCGCGTCGCTTCGAGGCCGTCCAGCAACCGCTCGGCGCGCCGCACCATGTTCTGCGCGGCCACGGCCTTGGTCGCCTTGGCACCCATCCTGGCCGCCTGCAGCATCAGCTGGTCGGCCTTCTTCTCCGCGTTCTGCCGTTCGCGTTTGCGCCGCTTCTCGTCGGTCTCGCGCTGCATCAGATAGCGCTTCCAGCCCATGGCGTAGACGTCGATCTCGCCCCGGTTGGCGTCGAGGTGGAACACCTTGGTCACGGTCTGCTCCAGCAGCCCGACGTCGTGGCTGATCACCACCACCCCGCCGGAGTACGCCTGCAGGAAACTCCGCAACCAGAGCACCGAGTCGGCGTCGAGGTGGTTGGTCGGTTCGTCCAGCAACAGCGTCTGCGCGTCGGAGAACAGGATCCGGGCCAGCTCGACCCGACGCCGCTGGCCACCGGAGAGGGTGTGCAGCTCCTGGTCCAGAACCCGGTCCGGCAACCCCAGATTCGCGGTGATCCGCGCCGCCTCGGCCTCCGCGGCGTAGCCACCGGCGGCAGCGAGCTCGGCGTCGGCCCGCGCGTAGGACGTCATCGCCGACTCCAGCACGTCGCTGTCCGGCGACGCCATCGCCGCTTCGGCCTTGCGCATCCGCACCAGCACGGCGTCCAGCCCCCGGGCCGACAGGATCCGGTCCTTGGCGGTCTGGTCAAGCTGCCCGATCCGCGGGTCCTGGGGCAGGTAACCGATCGATCCCGTCCGCGACACGCTACCGCCGGCCGGCACCTGCTCCCCGGCCAAGATCCTGGTCAACGTGGTCTTCCCGGCCCCGTTGCGCCCCACGAGTCCGACCTTGTCCCCCGCCCCGACCTGGAAACTTGCATGGTCGATCAGCAGCCGGGCTCCGGCCCGCACCTCGAGATCGCGAACGACCAGCATCAGAACATTCCTTCACGACAACAGCACGACAACGAAAACAGATTCAGCACGTCAGCCGGTTCGCCCCTGGAGTCACCGACGACGGTCACGATCAGCGATGATCGCGACCACGACGCCGGGTTTCAAGCAAGGGTGCGGGTGACGGAGTCCGCCCCGAGGCGTGGACGGGCCTGGCGGGAGCGCCGGAGCCTGCGGAGGCGCGGATGGTTGCCGAGGGGCGGACTCCGTCACCCGCACCCGACCCCAGAACACAACCTCACACGTTGAAGCCCAACGAGCGCAACTGATCGCGCCCGTCGTCGGTGATCTTCTCCAACCCCCACGGTGGCATCCAGACCCAGTTGATCGTCACGCCGGTGACCAGACCCTCGAGCGCGGAGTTCGTCTGGTCTTCGATCACGTCGGTCAGCGGGCACGCGGCCGAGGTCAGGGTCATGTCGATGGTGAGCGACTTGTCCTCCTCGACGTGCAATCCGTAGACCAGGCCGAGGTCGACCACGTTGATCCCCAGCTCGGGGTCCACGACGTCCTTCATGGCCTCGTACAGGTCCTCGATCGACGGCGCGGACGAGGCCGCTTCCGCCGCCGCGCTGACGTCGGGCAGGTCGTCGCGCACCAGGTCGGAGGGACGGGTCATCGTCGTCTCGCTGGTCTCGGTGTGGGTATCGGTGTCGGTCATGCGGACTCCTTCTCACTCTGGGAGGCGTGGGTACGGGGGTCGTCGCCGGGCTCGGCGGCGGCGCTGGCCTGCAGGACCGCGTCCTTGAAGGCCGACCAGCCGAGCAGGGCGCACTTCACGCGGGCCGGAAACTTCGAGACGCCGACGAAGGCGACGGCGTCGTCCAGAGTCTCCTCGTCGGGCTCGACGGTGCCCCGACTCTGCATGAGGGTCAGGAACTCATCGTGCAGGGCAAGACCGTGATCCACGGTGCCGTCGATCACCAGCCCCGCCATCACCGAGGTCGAGGCCTGCGAGATGGAGCAGCCCACCCCTTCGTAGGAGACGTCGGCGACCACATCACCGGTGACGTGCACCCGCAGGGTCACTTCGTCCCCGCAACTCGGGTTCACGTGGTGCACCTGCACCTCGTAGGGCTCGCGAAGTCCGCTGAAGTGCTTGGCCCGGTAGTGGTCCAGGATGATCTCCTGGTACATGTCCTCGGCGTTCACCTGGACCTCCCCGTCACGTCGAGGCCCCGAAGAACGTGGCCACATAGTCCAGCCCGTCGACCAGCGCGTCGATCTCCTGCCTGGTCGTGTAGAGATAGAACGAGGCCCGAGTGCTGCTCTGGATGCCGTACCGCTCGTGCAAGGGTCGGGCACAGTGATGGCCGCCCCGGACGGCGATGCCCCGCGAGTCGAGCAACTGGCTGACGTCGTGCGGGTGCACAGCGTCGGCGCCCGAGCCCACGGTGAACGAGATCGCCCCACCGCGGGCCACGAGCTCGCTCGGGCCGAGGATCGAGACGTACGGCAGCGTCGCCAGGCCCTCGAGCGCGTACCCGGTGATGCGCTGTTCGTGCTCGGCGATGGCCGACATGCCCAGCTCGGCCAGGTAGTTGGCGGCCACCCCGAGACCGACCGCCTGGGCGATGGGCGGCGTCCCGGCCTCGAAACGGTGCGGCGGCGGGGCGTAGGTCGAGCCGGTCATCTTCACCACCTCGATCATCTCGCCGCCGCTCAGGAAGGGTGGCAGCGCGGCGAGCAGCTCGTAACGACCCCAGAGCACGCCGATCCCGGTCGGGCCGACCATCTTGTGGCCGGTGAACGCGACCAGGTCGGCCCCGAGGGTGGAGACGTTGACCGGCAGCTGCGGTACGGCCTGGCTGGCGTCCAGCACCATGATCGCGCCGACGGCGTGGGCCTGGGCGGCGATGGCGCTGACGGGGTTGACCGTGCCGAGCACGTTGGAGACGTAGCCGACCGAGACGATCTTGGTCCGCTCGTTGATCAGCTGCTCGGCGGCGGCCTGCTCCAGGTCGAGCCGGCCGTCGGGGGTCACGTCGAACCACCGCAGGGTGGCGCCGGTCCGCTCACACGCCAGCTGCCAGGGCACGATGTTGGAGTGGTGCTCCATCACCGAGATGACGATCTCGTCGCCGGGACCCAGGTTCTGGGTCGTGGTGGAGGCGACCAGGTTGAGCGCCTCGGTGGCGTTCTTGGTGAAGATGATCTCCTCGGCACGGTGTGCGCCGACGAAGCGCGCCAGCGTCGTCCGAGCGCCCTCGTAGGCTTCGGTCGCCTCAGCGCCGAGCAGGTGCATGGCGCGGGCGACGTTGGCGTTGTGGTGGAGGTAGTGGTCCTCCATCGCCTCCACCACCACCCGCGGCTTCTGCGAGGTGTTGGCGCTGTCGAGGTAGACCAGCGGCCACGGTCCCGCGGTCCGTTCCAGGATGGGGAAGTCGGCCCGGATCGCCTCGACGTCGAAAAGGATCTCCGGCGCTGCGGACTCCGACGCCGGCTCGAGCGGCACCTCCTCCAGCCCGATCGTCGCCGGATACTCCGCGGTCATCAGCTCGGCGCTCCCGCCAGCTCGTCGGCCTTGGCCTGCTGCACGTAGCGGTCGTAGCCTTCGGCCTCGAGGCGGTCGGCCAGCTCGGCACCGCCCTGCTCGGCGATCCGCCCGGCTACGAAGACGTGCACGAAGTCGGGCTTGATGTAGCGCAGGATCCGCGTGTAGTGGGTGATCAGCAGCACGCCGCGGTCACCCTGGGCCGCGAACCGGTTGACGCCTTCGGCGACGATGCGCAGTGCGTCGATGTCCAGGCCGGAGTCGGTTTCGTCCAAGATCGCGACGGTGGGGTTGAGGAGGTCCAGCTGAACGATCTCATGGCGCTTCTTCTCCCCCCCGGAGAAGCCTTCGTTGACGCTGCGGTTGGCGAACTCGCGATCCATGTTGACCCGGTCCATCGCGCCGTTGACGTCCTTGACCCAGGTGCGCAGCTTCGGGGCCTCGCCGTCGATGGCGGTCTTCGCCGTCCGCAGGAAGTTCGCGACCGAGACGCCGGGCACCTCGACCGGGTACTGCATCGCTAAGAACATCCCGGCGCGGGCGCGCTGGTCGACGGTCATCGCCAGCAGGTTCTCACCGTCCAGGGTGACGGTGCCCTGGGTGATCGTGTACTTGGGGTGACCGGCGATGGAGTAGGCGAGAGTCGACTTGCCGGAGCCGTTGGGCCCCATGATCGCGTGGGTCTCGCCCGGCCGGATGGTCAGGTCGACGCCTTTGAGGATCTCCTTGGTCCCGGACTCGGTCTCGACGGTGACGTGGAGATCGCGGATCTCGAGGGTGGCCATGGTGGGTATCTCCTTGGTGGGTGGTGCGTCGGCAGAGTCAGAGGGGTATTTCAGGGGGTGGGGACCGCGTTGAGCGGGCTCGTGACGTCGACCAGCAGGTCGTCGCCCTCGACCCGGACCTGGTAGACCGCCACCGCCTCGGTGGCGGGCAGCCCGGTGGGTTTACCGGTGGTGAGGTCGAAGCGCGATCCGTGCAGATAGCACTCGAGCTCACCGTCCTCGACGTCACCCTCGGACAACGGCACCGCCCCGTGGCTGCACTCGTCGGCGATCGCGTAGTAGCGACCCGCGCTGCAGACCACCGCGACCTCGGACCCGTCGATCTCCACCGCCAGGGCGGAGTTCGGCGCGAGCTCGGCCAGGGCACAGGCGCGGACGAAGCTCACGGCGTCACCACCGTCGCGCCGGCGGGTACGCCGACGGTCACGGCCAGCTCGGCCTCGACGGCGTCGAGCAGAGTGGCTTCCACGTCGGGCACCCCGATCTTGCGGATGATCTGGTTGAAGAAGCCGTGCACGACCAGGCGTCGGGCCTCGTCCTCGGCGATGCCCCGACTTCGCAGGTAGAACAGCTGCTCGTCGTCGAAGCGCCCGGTGGTCGAGGCGTGCCCGGCCCCGACGATCTCCCCGGTCTCGATCTCCAGGTTGGGCACCGAGTCGGCACGGCAGCCGTCGGTGAGCACCAGGTTGCGGTTGAGCTCGTAGGTCGAGATGCCCTCGGCCGCTTTGCGGATCAGCACGTCGCCGACCCACACCGAGTGCGCCCCGCGCCCCTGCAGCGCCCCGCGGTAGTCCACGTTCGACACGGTGTGCGGGGCGTTGTGGTCCACGAAGAGCCGGTGCTCGATGTGCTGGCCGGCGTCGACGAAGTAGAGGCCCAGCTGCTCACAGCTGCCGCCGGGTCCGGCGTACTCGGCCGTCTCGACCAGCCGGACCAGGTCACCGCCGAGCGAGGCCGCCACCGTCCGGACCTGGGCGTCGCGGCCGACCTTGACCGCCACCTGACCGGCGTGGACGGCGTCGTCGTCCCAGAGCTGCAGACCGACCAGATCGACCTTCGCCCCGTCGCCGACGAGCAGACTCACCGAGCTGGCGTAGAGCGCCGATCCCCGGTGCTCCAGGACGATCGAGGCCGACGCGTTCGCACCGACGGTGATCACGACGTGACCGAAGACCGGCCGGTCGGTGCCCGTCCCCGTGAGGGTCACGTGCACGGCCTCGGTCAGCTCGGCCTCGGCCGGCACGTCGATGCGCACGGCCGAACCGCTGTGGGCCACCGCGAGCGCCGCGATCCGGTCGACCGGAGCCGGGCCGTTCAGGGCGATCGCGTCGGCGGTGCTGATCTCGGTCGTGGTGACGACGTCTGGTCCGGTGACCTTCCAGTCCAGGTGACCCGTCGTCGCCCCCTCGGCGGGCAGGTCGAGCAGACCCCGGAGCCGCTTGATCGGGGTGAATCGCCAGACCTCCTCGCGCCCGGTGGGCTTGGGGTGGTCGGCCAGGTCGTAGGAGGCGACCGGGTGGAGGTGGGAGGCCACGGTCTCGACCGCGGCGGCCACGTTCTGGGCCGCTACGGTGGGCTCCTCGATCACAAGGCCGTCAGGACGGGTGTCGACAGACACGTACTTCTCTTTCTGGTGTCGGAGGTGGCGGGCGAACGGAGGGCGGTCAGCCGACCGCACCCTCCATCTGCAGCTCGATCAGCCGGTTGAGCTCCAGGGCGTACTCCATCGGGAGCTCGCGGGCGATCGGCTCGACGAAGCCACGCACGATCATGGCCATCGCCTCGTCCTCGCCCAGACCGCGGCTCATCAGGTAGAAGAGCTGGTCGTCGCTCATCTGTTAGACCGTCGCTTCGTGGGCCATCGACACGTCGTCCCCGCGGACGTCGACGTAGGGTTAGGTGTCGGAGCGGCTGATCTGGTCGACCAGCAACGCGTCACACTTCACGATCGATGCCGAGTGGTGCGCACCCTCCTGGACCTGTACCAGGCCGCGGTACGACGTCCGGCCACCGCCGCGTGCCACCGACTTGGAGATGATCGAGCTTGACGTGTACGGCGCGCAGTGCACCATCTTGGATCCGGCGTCTTGGTGCTGTCCCTCCCCCGCGAAGGCGATCGAGAGCGTCTCGCCCTTGGCGTGGGCGCCCATCAGGTAGACGGCCGGGTACTTCATGGTGACCTTGGAACCGATGTTGCCATCGATCCACTCCATCGTCGCGCCCTCTTCGCAGGTCGCGCGCTTGGTGACGAGGTTGTAGACGTTGTTCGACCAGTTCTGGATGGTCGTGTAGCGGCAGCGGGCGCCCTTCTTCACGATGATCTCCACCACGGCGGAGTGCAGCGAGTCCGAGGAGTAGATCGGCGCGGTGCAGCCCTCGACGTAGTGCACGTAGGCACCCTCGTCGACGATGATCAAGGTGCGCTCGAACTGGCCCATGTTCTCGGTGTTGATCCGGAAGTAGGCCTGCAGCGGGATCTCCACGTGCACGCCCTTCGGCACGTAGATGAACGAACCGCCGGACCAGACCGCGGAGTTCAGCGCGGAGAACTTGTTGTCCCCGACCGGGATCACCGTGGCGAAGTACTCGGCGAAGAGCTCCGGGTGCTCCTTCAGCGCGGTGTCGGTGTCAAGGAAGATCACACCCTGCTTCTCGAGCTCCTCGTTGATCTTGTGATAGACGACCTCGGACTCGTACTGGGCCGCGACACCCGACACCAGGCGCGCCTTCTCGGCCTCGGGGATGCCCAGCTTGTCGTAGGTGTTCTTGATGTCGGCGGGCAAGTCGTCCCAGGTGGTTGCCTGCTTTTCGGTCGAGCGCACGAAGTACTTGATGTTGTCGAAGTCGATGCCGTCGAGCTCGGCGCCCCACGCAGGCATGGGCTTACGCTCGAAGAGCTTGAGGCCCTTCATCCGCAGGTCGAGCATCCACTGCGGCTCGCTCTTCAGCGCCGAGATGTTGGCCACCACGTCGGGGGTCAAACCGCGCTTGGCGATCGAGCCGGCGGCGTCGGAGTCCGACCAGCCGAAGCGGTAACGGCCGAGCGCGTCGAGGTGCTCGTCTTGGGTGTGCCCGGTGCCGACGAATCCTTCCGGCGCCTTGGGGGTGCTGGTCTGGGGATCCTGGATCTGGGTCATATCAGGGCCTTTCCTGAGGAAGCGACGTCGCGGGAATCGTGCGCGCGGGTGGTGCGGGAGCTGGGCAGAGCTGGGACGTGCGTGGTGCAGACCCCGTCGCCGTGGGCGATCGTGGCCAGTCGCTGGACGTGCACCCCCAGGAGGCGGGAGAACAGCTCGGTCTCCACCTCGCAGATCTGGGGGAACTGCTCGGCCACGTGAGCGACCGGGCAGTGGTGCTGGCACAACTGCTCACCGACTGCGCCGGCGGGACGGGTCGAGGCGACGTAACCGTCTCCGGTCAGCGCCTGTGCCAAGGCCTCCGTAGAGGTCAGCACGTCGTGGGGGTCGCCTATTCCGGCGCGGAGGCTGCGGAACCGGTCTTCGACCGAGGCAAGCCGACGGCGGGCCAAGGCGCTGACCGCCTCGGGGCCGCCCACCTCCGCGAGGGCGCTGATCGCGTCGATGGCCAGCTGGTCGTAAGCGCTGTAGAAATCGGCCCGACCGGCGTCGGTGAGGGCGAAGGCCTTGGCGGGTCGGCCGCGCCCACGCACGCCGTACGTCCGTCGTTCGCGGCCCGCCAGCAGCCCGCGCTCGAGCAGGACGTCGAGGTGGCGCCGGACCGCGGCGGCGGTGAGGCCGAGCCGCTCGGCCAGCTCGGTCGCGGTGGACGGGCCGTGCTCGAGGATGGAGCGCGCGACCCGCTGTCGGGTGGTGGCGTCGACGTCGGGCGCGGGCTCGGCGACCGCGACGGCAGGAGCAGGCGGACTCGAAGGAGTGAGATCCCCCGGCACGCCCACGGGGAGCTGCTGGGTGTTTTTCACAACACCAGCATGCGCTTATTCACCAAGCCGGTTCAACGAAGGTCTACCTAACCCGCCATTTTGCGCACAATGACCCCTTCGAGCCGTCCTCACGGGGTCACTGTGCGCAATGGCGGGCAGCGGGGGATCGCGGGCCGTCGACTTAGACTGATCCGGTGCCCAGGTCCGACGCGGTTGCCTCTCCTGCGCTGGCCGTCACCGATCTGACGGTGCGGTTCGGGGAGCGTACGGTCCTGGATCGGCTCTGCCTCACCGCCGAGCGGGCGGTGATCACCGCCGTGCTCGGACCGAACGGCGCCGGCAAGACCACCCTGATCCGTTGCTGCACCGGCCTGCTGACGCGCTCGGGCGGTGACCTTCAGGTGCTCGGCCGCCAGGTCGGGGACCGAGAGCTGACGGCGCGGGTCGGGGTGATGCCCCAGAGCACCGGCGCCTGGTCGGGAGTCCGGCCGATCGAGCTGCTCGGCTACCTCGCCGGCCTCTATTCCCGGCCCCTCGACGTGACGGCGCTAACAACGGCGTTCGGGATCGACGCGTTCGCGAGCACCCCCTACCGGCGGCTGTCGGGGGGTCAGCAGCAGGCAGTCAACCTCGCCGGAGCGCTGATCGGTCGCCCTGAACTGGTCTTCCTCGACGAACCCACGGCCGGGATGGACCCGCATGCGCGTCGCGCCACCTGGGCCGTGCTCCGCCAGCTGCGCGGCAGCGGGGTCGGGGTCATCCTCACCACCCACGCGATGGACGAGGCCGCCGAGCTGGCCGACCACATCGTCATCCTCGACGCCGGCCGGGTCGCGGTGAGCGGGACGATCGCCGAGCTCACCCGCGACGGAGCCAGCCTCGAAGAGGTCTTCCTCGCCCACACCACCGCCGGCGCGCTCTCGTGACCACCCCGACCCGCGGGGTCGCCCTCGACCTGACCCCCGCCCCGGGTGCCGCTCCCGCCGGCCGGCGGGTCCTCCGGCACGCCGCCATCGAGGTCCGGCTGCTGCTGCGCAACGGCGAGCAGCTGCTGCTCGCCCTGGTCATCCCGGTCGGGATCTTGGTGCTGGGGCACGTGCTGGGGAGGTTCGGCTCGCTGAGGACCCTCGTACCCTCGGTGCTCGCCTTGGCTCTGTGGTCCTCAGCGTTCACCTCGGTGGCGATCGCGACCGGCTTCGAGCGGCGGTACGGTGTCCTCGAGCGCCTCGCGTCCACCCCGCTCGGTCGGAGCGGTCTGATCCTGGGCAAGGCCGTGGCTGTTGTAATCGTCGCGGTCGGTCAGCTGGTCGTGCTCAGCGGCGTCGGCCTGGTGCTCGGCTGGCGACCCGCGCTGACCTCGATCGACACCCTCGGGGTCGTGCTTGCCGTGGTGCTGGCCATCGTCACCTTCACCTGCTGCGCCCTGGCGCTGGCCGGTCGGCTGCCCGCCGAGACGACCCTGGCGGTGGCCAACCTGATCTACGTCGTCCTGGCCGCCGGTGGTGCCCTGGTCGTGCCGGTGGCGAGCTACCCGGGCGCGTTGGCCGAGGTCGTACGCTGGCTCCCGACCGCCGCGCTCGGCGAGGCCCTGCGTGGCTGGTCGGTCGGACAGCTGCTCGGTTGGCCCCTGGCCGTGCTGGCCGGCTGGAGTGTGATCGGCGGGCTGCTGGCCTGGAAGGGACACCGATGGATGTCGTGACGACGCCCCCCGCGCCCGTCCGCTCGAGCACCAGGGGCGCGCTCCGGATGATTTCCGGTCCGGTGGCGCTGCGCCGTTGGGCGGTCGCCGCCCTGGTCGCCAACGTCGGCATCATCCTGACCGGCGCGCTGGTCCGGCTCACCGGTTCCGGATTGGGCTGCCCGACCTGGCCGCGGTGCACCACCGATTCGTACACGACCCACTCCGCCCTCGGCCTGCACGGCGCCATCGAGTTCGGCAACCGGCTGCTGACCTTCGTGCTGTTCGCGGTGGTCGTGCTCACCCTGGTCACGGCGTGGCGCCAGGGCCGGCGGATCGACCCGAGCCGGCCGCGCACACCGCGCGACGCTCGACTGCTCGCCGCGATCCTGCTGGCCGGCATCCCCGTGCAGGCCGTGATCGGGGGCATCAGCGTGCTGCTGCGGCTCAACCCTTTCGTCGTCGCCCTGCACCTGCTCGCGTCCCTGGCCCTGGTCGTGGTCGCCGTGGTCCTGGTCCGGCGGACGTACGGGTTGGCCGCTCGCGTCGTCCGCAGCCGGACCTTCTGGGCGGCCCGGATCACGTTCGTGCTGGTCGGTGTCGCCGTCTGGCTGGGCACGATGGTCACCGGCAGCGGTCCGCACGCCGGCGACGAGTTCGCTCCGCGCACGGGGTTCGACGCCGTTACGGTCACCCACGTACACGCAGCCGCGGTCTACGCCGTCGTGGCCGGCACCGTGGTCTGCGTCGTGCTGCTGCGCAACCGGGCCGCGGTCCGGCTGCTGCTCGCCGTGCTGCTGCAGGGGGCGATCGGCTTCGCGCAGTACTTCACCGGTCTGCCGGTGCACCTGGTGATGCTGCACCTGCTGGGCGCGGCGCTGACCACGGCCGCGGCGGCCAACCTGACCTTCGGGGTGACCCGGCACTGCCCGGTCGAGTCGGCCGGGGTGAGCGAACCTCAGCTCGTCGCAAGCCGATAGCCGCGCTTCACCACGGTGTCGATCACCCCGGGCCTCGGCAGCGACCGGCGGAGCCGGCTCATCGACACCTCGAGGGCGTGCTCGTCGGGCTCGCCCGGCAGGCACCTGAGCAGCGTCGCCCGCGCCACCACCGCACCCTCAGCATCGGCCAGCGCCCGGAACACGGCCAGTGCGTTCGGCCCCAGCAGCACCCGTTCAGCGTCGGTGCTGACGCAGCGGCCGCGACGACGCCACCGCGCAACGCGTCGACGAACTCGGTCTGCAGCCCGAGGTGGCGCGCCGTGGCGAGGGTCGCCTCGGCGGCGGGTGCGCTGGTGAAGGTGACGGCGTCGAGC
>JBPCRP010000050.1:0-5786 GCA_050996715.1 Propionibacteriaceae bacterium | reverse complement strand
GGTTGCCAGGACGTGGCGTGCAGCCACAGGCCGTGGATGAAGACGACGGGGAGCGGTTCGGTCATGGGAGTCCTCCCGGCTGCGGGCACCTGCTGCGGTGCGCTCGTCTCGATCCTGCTGGACCCCTCTGCTCGTGTCTTGAGTCGAACGACTGTCTGACCCGGTCGGTTCGGGCGGTCGGGTCAGAGCAGCCAGGGGGAGCGCGGCGGTCTCGGAGTGGGTCGTCGAGGTGGGGCTGGCCGCGAGGTCGGCGGCCGGCAACGCCACGTACTCGGCGGCGGCACCGTCCCGGTCGAACCGGATGAGGCCGAACACCTTGTCGCCGACGGCGAACCCCAGGTCGGGTCCACCCGTTGCCACGACCACGCCGGACACCTCGTGGGCCGGGATGACTGGGGTGCGATCGGCGCCGTTGCGCTGCCACGTCTCCTCCCAGGTCAGCTCGGCGAAGGTGATGGCCGCGGCGTACACCTCCAGCAGGACCTCGTCCGGGCCCGGCACCGGAACCGGTGCGGGCTCGACGACGAGGACCTCGGGTCCACCCCGGGTGTGGGCTCGGAGCGCCATCATCGAGTGCGTCACGGTCGCGGCCCCGATGCCGTCAGTGGCGCCAGTAGTCGTTGGCCGCCGCGATGGTCTGGAACTCGACGGCGACGACGTGGCTCGCGGCGATCAGGCTGTCCGGATCGGTCGAGTAGTTCGGTCGGTCGCCGGTCAGCACGTCCAGGTCGGGCTGGATGTTGTGGATGCTGTGCCGGGCCAGGGTGAAGGCAAGAGCTCGACCCTCGTCGGGCGTCGCGGTGATCAGGGTCCCGCCGGGCACCAGCACCAGCTCGCTGTCGGGAACACGGTTCATGTCAGTCCTCTGCCGTCGGGTCGGTGGTGGGGGCGATGGTAGGAGAGCGTGCTGCTCCTGCGCTTCGGTCAACCGACTGCATTCGAGTGGTCAGGCCCGTCTTCGGGCGCGAGCCAGGCAACCCGAACGGGTAGGTGCCTCCTGAAAGAACAACACGTACTTTAAAGCGAGTTGGGACGGGAGGACGGGTGCTGATGAGGCCGTACGTAGTGCCGCTCGCGACGGTGGCTGCCGGTGATCTCGGCGTGGCCGGCGGCAAGGGTGCCAACTTGGGAGAGCTGATCCAGGCCGGTTTCGCCGTACCGGACGGCTTCGTGGTGTCGACGCGGCTCTACCGAGACGCCGTGAACGCCACGGGTGTGAGCGGGAGCGACGATGCGGCGCTGATCAGGGCGGCGATTGAAGCGTTGACCATCGCGCCACCGCTCGCGGTGGAGATCGTCGATGCGTACCGGGAGCTGGGAGGGGGTCCGGTCGCGGTGCGGTCGAGCGCTACCGCCGAGGACCTGCCCGGGGCGGCGTTCGCCGGCCAGCAGGAGACCTTCCTCCACGTCATCGGAGCAGAGGCGGTGCTGGAGGCGGTCCGCGGCTGCTGGGCGTCGCTGTGGGGCGATCGGGCCGTCGCCTACCGGGCGCGGGTCGGCTACTCCGGTGAGCCGGAGATCGCGGTGGTGGTGCAACAGATGGTCCCGTCGGAGTTTGCCGGGGTGCTGTTCACCGCCGATCCGGTCAGTGGTCGACGGGACGAGGTAGTGATCGAGTCGAGTCCTGGGCTCGGCGAGGCGGTGGTGTCGGGCCTGGTCACCCCCGAGCAGGTCGTGGTCGACCGCCGCGGCCGGATCCGTGACCGGCGTCCCGGTCGCCGCGAGATCATCATCGGTGGACAGGAGTCTGGTGGGGTCGTCCACACGACGGGCGGCGACGACCCGGGCGCCGAGCTGGCGGCACGGACGCTGATCGAGCTGGCGGGTGTGGGGGCCCGCATCGAGGAGCACTTCGGTCGACCGCAGGACATCGAGTGGGCCTACGCCGACGCCACCATGTGGGTGGTTCAGGCGCGCCCGCTCACCGCGCTGCCGCCGGCGCCCGTCAAGGTCAACCGGGTCCAGCGGGTGGCCGGCGCGGTGGCCGCTGAGCTCGTACCCACCCGTCCCTACCCGCTCGATATCACCGCCTGGACCGTTCCTGGCTGGTTCACCATCCTGGCGCGGATGGTCGCCGAGATCCCTGCCGTCGCCCTCGACGTCCAGCAGATGTTCCCCACGACCGACGGCGTGGTCGACCAGCTGCTACCGCCCGACCTGCACCTGACCTGGCGGACCCTCACCACCCCGTTGCGGATCAGGCACCAGCTCCACCGGTGTGATCCTGCCCGTTGGACGCTCGACCCGCGGTTCGACAGCTACGAGCACCGGCTGCAGGAGCTGAGGACCCGCGATCACACCACGATGGCCTGGTCGGGGTTGATGGCCGTGCCCGGCGAGGTGCTCGACCTCCTCAACGACTACGTCGACATCCGGATCGAGTACCTACCTGCCGCATCCGTCAGTATTGTCCGACTCCGCGTTCTCCTTACCCTCCTCGGGCTGTCGTCACAGTTCTGGACGTTGCTGGCCGGGCAACCGACGCAGACCCAGGCCGGCAACGATGCCCTGGACGCCATCGCCCAGCTGATCCGTCGGACCCCCGGCTGGACCGAAGCGTTCAGCTCGTTGCCCGACGATGACCTCGTCCGCGCGGTCTGGAACACCCCAGAGTTCGCGCCCCTGCGCGTTGCGCTCAGCGAGTGGTTGGCCTCCTACGGCCACCGAGAGACGACCAGCGCAGCCCTCATCTCCAGTCCCACCTGGGAGGACAACCCGCTGCTGCTGCTCACCAACCTCCGCGGCCTGGTGGCTCATCCGGCCACGCGGGCACCGGGACCCGACCGGGCGATGGTCGCCGAGCAGCGGATCCGTCGTCGGCGGTGGGTGCGGCTGACGCGCACCGGGGCCAGTATCGGTCGCACGGCAGCGGCGGCGCGCGCCGGCATGGTGTTTCGGGAAGACAGCCACTTCCACGCCCTCCGCCTGCGACCGGTCCTGCGCAGCGCGCTGCTTGAGGCCGGGAGCCGGCTCAGCGGGGTCGGTGCGCTGGCCCAGCCGGAGGACGTCTTCCACCTCGAGCTCGCCGAGCTCCAGGGGCTCCCCGCTCCAGACCACCTGGGAGCTGAGCAACGGGACCGGCTGCAACACCTGGTGGGCCGGCGGACCGTGCGCCGGGCCGCGTTCGGCGAGGCCCCGTTGATCTCACCGGCCACCCTGTACCCGAAGGTGCGCCGCCCCGCCAGGAACGTGCTCGTCCGCGGCACCCCCAGCGGCGGTGGCCGCGCCACCGGGACGGTACGCGTCATCAAAGACCCGGCCGAGTTCGGTCAGCTGCGGCTCGGCGATGTGCTGGTTTGTCCCTACACCAACCCGGCCTGGACGCCGCTGTTCCAGACGGCGGCGGCCGTGGTGTGCGACTCGGGGTCGTTCGGGTCGCATGCGGCGATCGTCGCCCGCGAGTACGGCATCCCGGCCGTGATGGGCACCGGCAACGGCACCCAGGTGCTCAGACGGACTGGACGTGGTCGTCGATGGAGTCCGGGGCGACGTCGTGGCCGCCAGGACGGCTCACGACGGTTCACGACGGTGAGTGAACCTAGCCCGGCGCTGTCCTCACCAGCCCGTCGAGGGTTCAGGGAGCGTCGAGCACCTCGTGCAGCCGGGCGGCGAAGGCCTCGGGCTGACCGGCATACCCGAACTCACCACCCAGGAATCCGCCGTGGTGGCTGGGGAACTCGGTCGCTGGCTGCCCCAGAGCAGTCGCCGCCGCGACCGTGGCACGACCGGTGAGCAGCCCGACCGACTCGATGCCGTAGGCCATCACGATCCGGGTCGGGGCGGCCCGCAGCGCGGCCCAGTCGGGGCGGTACGCCGTGACTGCGTTGGCGATCCCCGACAGCAACGGATCGCTGCGGGTGCCGTCGTCGTCGACCGGCATCCCGAACTCGGCGGGATCGGGCAGCGGTTGAGCGGCGTACGCGTCGGTGAATTCGCCCTGCCAGGAGGTCAAGCGGATGAAGGCCGCCATCCCGTGCCCCCGGCCGCGGGCGTGGTATGCCGCCTGCACCGCAGCCTCGGCAGCGTAGGCGTGGGTGGTGTCGGGAAGCGCGGACAACAGCGGCGGTTCGTGGGCGACCAGGGTGGCCACGTCGTCGGGATGGGTGGCGACCAGAGCCAACGCCGTGATCGCACCTCCGCTGCTGGCGAACAGGTCAACCGGTCCGCCGACCTCGGCGATCAGCCGGTGCACGTCCTCGGCCTGGACGACAGGGTCGTGCTCGACGGCGCCGTCGTGGCGGACGCTTCGGCCCAGGCCGCGCGGGTCGTAGCGGATCACGGTGCGATCGGCCATGTAGCCGGCGAGCGTGGCGAAGCCACTGGCCTCCATCGGCTGTCCGATCATCAGCAGCGGCGGCCGGCCGTCGGTGGTCGGAAGCGGACCGTCGACGTCGTAGGCGAGGGTCGCCCCGGAGCTCTCGAGGTGGTGAGTGGTGGTCATGCCGTACAGACCGCTACGACGCCGAGAACTCATCGCTCCGGTCGGGCGCCGGGCGATGATTAGCTGAGACGACGGCGCAACCTTCGATGGAGGACGTCGACCGATGTCGCCATTTCGTCGTGAGTGCTCCGAAACCGGCTTTTCGTGCCTCAATCCAGGCGCTCGCGACGATATGACGCCAATGGATCGGCCCGATAGTGGCGAACAAGTGTTCTAATACGGTGGTGGGGCAGCGACGCGAGCGCGGCTGGCCCCGGCCGCGAACCACTCGGCACGTCTGGGTCCGCCTGGGCGGGCAGCTGTCGCCGCCCGTCCAGGGCCTCGTGCTCGAGTGGCGCCGCCACAGCTACCAGTGGTTCGCCCTGGTGATGTACGTGATGGAGACCGGGGAAGGCGGCCACGTCTACCTGCAGCGGTGGTATCCCCGCGACCAGCTCACCCCGGTCCGCAGCGACCCCAACGTCACCGGACCCTGACGCGTGGCCCCGACCAGGCCGAAGTCGGAGGGGCCCGGTGCTCCACCTGTCAGCTTCGTTCCGACCCGCCGGCCAGACCAGGGAGGAGCTGGCTGGTCGGGTGTCAGCCGGCGGTGCCGACCGGCGAGACCGTCAGCTGCTTGCTGTTACCCGGGTCCCGCTGGCAGGCCTGGGTCTGGAAGGGCACGTACGCGGAGGTCTTGGACGCCGGGGGGTAGACGCGGAAGCCGTCGGACGTGGTGGGAGCGCACGACTTCGGGTCGTAGTCGCCGGCGTTGACGATCCGCAGCAACGCGGTGGTCGTCGTACCCGCGGCGAGCCTGACGGTCATCGGCGTCACGCTGCGGTTGCGGACCGCAGGGACGCCGAGCTGGCTGCCGTTCTTCATGCCCACGAAGGAGACGCCCGGGTAGCCGTACAGGGTGCAGGTGGACCTGCTCTTGTTGCGGAAGGTCAGCAGCACGTAGTTGCTGCCGGCCGCTCCGCCGCCCTCGGAGGCGCGGACTCCGACGTTGAGGTCGGCGAGGGTGCAGACCGAGGTGGCACGGCTGCCGGCGCTCGCCGACCCGCCGTACGGTGTGGTGGTCTGGTCGCCGGCCGTGGGCTTGGTGCTGGGCTCCGAGCTGCGCGAGGCGGAGGTCGAGGGGGCCGACGGTGACGAGGACGGCGCGGTCGTCGAGGTGACCGCGCCGACCGATGGGCTCACCGCGGAGGGAGAGGTGACCGACGGATCTGCCCCTGGGCTCGAGGCGACCATGCCGTCGCTGCAGCCGGCGGGTACGGCGGCAACGATCATGCCCACCGCGATCAGTGGGAGGTGGTACTGGCGGAGGAAGCTGCGCATGGCCCCGACGGTAGAACCGCCAGGT
>JBPCRP010000013.1:0-14391 GCA_050996715.1 Propionibacteriaceae bacterium | reverse complement strand
GTCACGAACGGTTCATCGCCACCATGCTGGCGGGTCTCGGTCCGGCCCCGGCGGTGCTGTTCGTGGTGGCGGCGGACGAGGGGTGGCGGCGGCAGTCGGCGGAGCACCTGGGGGCGATCGACGCCCTCGGCTTGGCGCACGGGCTGCTGGCGGTCACCCGCAGCGACCGGGCGGACCCGGGCGCTGCCCTGGCCGCGGCGCGCGCCGAGATCGCCGGCAGCAGCCTGGGGGACCTTCCGGCCGTCGGCGTGTCCACGGTCACCGGGGCCGGACTGTCAGAGCTGCGGGCGGCGCTGGCCCGGCTGGGTGCGGCCCTGCCGGCGCCACGCACCGACGGCCGGGTCCGGCTCTGGGTCGACCGCTCCTTCAGCGTCCGAGGCGCCGGCACCGTGGTCACCGGCACGCTGGGCGCCGGGACGCTCCGGACCGGTGACGAGCTGGTTCTCGGGGACCGTCGGGTGACCGTCCGCGGGCTGCAGTCCCTCGAGGCCGAGCAGCCGCGGGTGGCCGCGGTGGCGCGGGTCGCGGTCAACCTCCGCGGCGTCGACGCCGACGCGGTCGGGCGGGGTGATGCGCTGTGCACCCCCAACGCCTGGCGCCGCACCGCGCTGCTCGACGTGAGCTGCAGCGTCGACCCGACCACACTGCCGACCGAGCTGGTGGCGCACCTGGGGACGGCGGCTCTGCCGGTCCGGGTCCGGCCCCTGGCTCCGCCCGGCGCGTCCCGCACCGCACGGCTCACCCTGCACCACCCGTGGCCGGTCGAGGTGGGGGACCGGATCGTGCTGCGCGACCCGGGCCGGCACGCCGTCGCAGCCGGAGTGCGCGTGCTCGACGTCGACCCGCCGGAGCTGCGGCGCCGCGGCGCGGCGCAGACCCGGGCGGCCACGTTGGACCGGCTGCCGACGGCGAGCCCGTCCGAGGTGCTGGCCGAGCAGGTCCGGCGTCGGGGTGCGGTCACCCGGACCGAGCTGATGGCGCTGGGCGTGACCGTGCCGAGCACGCCCCTGGTCCGGGTCAGCGGGGACTGGTTGGTCGACCCCGACGTCTGGGCCGGCTGGCAGCAGGCGCTGGCGGCGGCCGTCGCCCAGCGGGCCACCAGCACCCCGCTCGACCCTCGGCTGCCGGTCGACGGGGTCGCCCGTCGACTCGGCGTACCCGACCGGGTGCTGCTCGTCGCGCTGGCCGAGGCTGCCGGACTGCGGGTCGGCGACGGACGGGTCGAGTCGGCGGCCGACCCGGTGAGTGACCTGGGGCCCGCCGAGGACGGCGTCCGGTGGCTGGAGCACCGGCTGCGCGACCGGCCGTTCGCCGCACCCGACCGTCCCGAGCTGGACGCGTGGGGCCTGGGCGTGCGGGAGCTCGCCGCCGCCGAGCGGGCGGGCCGGGTGCTGCGGTTGGACACCGACCTGGTGCTGCTCCCGAGCGGACCCGCGCTGGCCATGCGCACCCTGGCCGGACTCCCGCAACCGTTCACGACCAGCGCGGCCCGGCAGGCCCTGGACACCACCCGCCGGGTCGTCATCCCGCTGCTGGAGCACCTGGACCGGCGCGGCTGGACCCGTCGGCTCGACCCGACCCACCGGGAGGTCCGGCGCGGGTGAGCCTGTTGGTCAAGCCAAGAGATGTCGACCTCCCCGCGGTCGGCGGCTGAGCCCCGTACGGGGGAGGTGTCGAGCGCCACCGCCGCGCGAACGTTGAGGCATGGCGCATCCCACCCGGGTCGCCCGGACGAGCTCGAGACCACCCGGCTGGGATCACCTATTCCCTACCAGGCAGGACGTCGAGCATGATCACCGTGCTGGTGGTCGACGACGAACCGATGATGCGGTCCGGGCTGCGGATGATCATCGAGTCCGACCCGGGGTTGCGGGTCGGGGGGGAGGCCGGGGATGGGCGGAGGCGGAGACCGGTTGCTTAGCCTGACGCCATCCAGACGATGGCGTTGCGGCACCTGACGACCTGGCGGACGCCGCCCGAGGTCGGCTTGATCGCGCACAGGCAGGAGGTGCTGGGCACCGACTGACGCTTGCGCCGCACACAGGCTGCCCCGGGGGACAACGGTCACTCACCCACTGTCCAGTACGACCAGGGATGGGAGGAGGAGACGACCCCCAAAGAGGCCGCCGACGAACAAGTCATGCGAAAGGTAGGTTCAGGTGCCGAGTGCGCGCGACAAAAGGGTCCGCCGATTGCGCACTGAGGTCTTGTCGAAGATCGACTTGAGGTGATCCTGGATCGTGTGCGGAGACAGGAACATGAGGCGCGCTAGGTCACGAGTGTCTCTTCCCGTGACGAGGTGGTCGAGGAGTTCGCGCTCACGACTGCTCAGGGCGTGGACGCGGCCGAACAGCTCCGTGCGCTCCGTTGGGGAGCTGTCCTCAATAGATACAGCGATATCGGCCCGATGTGATCGTTGTGGGTCGGCGATCCGGGCTGCCCGTAGGGTCAGCCACCGGCCGCCGAACAGGTGCACGCGGGCCGTCGGTGGATTCACGTCGATGCGTGCCTCGACGGCGAGTAGTTGAGCGGCGACATTGTAGGCGCTGGCGGGGATCGGTGTTTGGTTCTCGTCGGGTGGGACGAGGACTCGGAGGTACGCCTGCGTTTCGGGTGTCTGAGCGAGTACGTCCAGAGTGCCGGACAGCAGCAGGACGACAGGTCCGCGCGGTTGACCCGTCGCAATGGTGCCGGTGTTGAATGCGCTGGCTTGGCAGCGGCGCAGGGCGGTGGTCACCGGCCCGACGATGCCGGTCAGGTAGTTCAGTTCGGCTGCTGTGAATTGGCCGTGTGCGCCGGCCCGCCACAGGTCGAGGAACGCCCAGCAGCCGAACGGGTCGCTGAACACCACCGATGCAACGTCGGTGACGTTGTAGCGGGCCTGCAGTTCTCTCCACACCCGGCTTCGAAATAACAGGCCGTCAGTGGCTTGGCTAAGCAGAGCGACCGGTGATTCCAGGCGCGTCCATCGGTTCACGTCGGTGAGGTACTTCAGTCGGATCAAGTCAGGTAGCTCAGGCAGACATGGCACGGCGGCGAGAGGTGAAGAGCCGACCGAAGTGGCCGGATCGGTGAGCAGCCAGGCGTACGCATCGAACGGCACGGCGCCGCGGATCTCCTCAAGGAGTTTCAGCCGCAGATTCCGCGAGTTGGCCGGGGTCTGGCAGATTCGGGCGATTCGCGCAGCCGAACGCTCTCCGGCCTTCCCTGGGCTGGCCATCGTCCCAGGTTACGGCGGACCCCAGAAAACTGGGATAGGCGGCCGGAGGCGACGGTGCCTACCGTGGCCAAGTCACCGAACTACGAAGGGAGCAGGTTGTGCCTACTTTGCACATCGAGCATCAGATCACGAACTTCGCCACCTGGAAAGCGGCGTTTGACCGCGTCGCCGACGTTCGTGCGAAATCAGGGGTACTTAGTCATCGCCTAAACCAACCGGTCGACGACCCGCACTACATAGTCATCGATCTCGACTTCGCTACAACTGCTGAGGCCGAGCGATTTCTTGAGTTTTTGCGAACGAAGGTCTGGTTCTCCCAGGAGAGTTCACCTGCCCTGATTGGGGCACCACTGACCACAATTCTTCAACCCGCCGGGGACCGATAGCGGGCGTTCGCCTCCCAAGCGGCGTGCCCAGCGGCAGCGAGCGGTTGCTATTCCGTGCGGGGTCTGAGCTTCTCGTAACCTCGAGACCGGGAGGGCAGTTCCGATGGTTGGCGTGGCCTCGTCGTAGCGTCAATCGGCGACGTAGAACATCCGCTTGTTGACGAACTCGTCCATGCCGAGTGGGCCTAGTTCACGGCCGAAGCCGCTGCGTTTGACGCCGCCGAACGGCACCTCCGCTCCGCCCAGCCCTGGGGTGTTGACGTTGGACATGCCGACGTCGAGGCGCCGAGCGACCGTTGTCGCACGCTCGGGATCGGTGCTGAACACTGCACCTCCCAGCCCGTACGCCGTGTCGTTGGCCAACGCGAGAGCCTCGTCGTCATCTGAGACCTTGTAGACCACGGCCACCGGACCAAAAAGCTCCTCACGGTAGGCCCGCATCTCCTTGGTGATGCCAGTGAGCACCGCCGGTGAGTAGTAAGCCGCCGGCCCCTCGCCAAGGACACCGCCCGCGTGAAGAGTGGCGCCCTTGCCGACGGCGTCTTGCACCTGCTCGGCCAAAGCTTCCGCGGCAGCGCGCGAAGAGAGCGGCGCAAACGTGCCATCCTCCTCCGCTGCCGGGTCGCCCGGGCGCAGGTCCCTCGCGTGCTCGGTCAGGCGAGCCACAAAGCCGTCGAACACGTCGGCCATCACGATCATCCGCTTGTTCGAGTTGCAGGCCTGGCCGGTGTTGCTGATCCGAGTCTCCCAGGCGGTGTCGGCAGCCGTCCTCACATCGTCGGTGTCGAGAATGACGTAAGGATCGGAGCCGCCCAGCTCGAGCACGCACTTCTTCAGGTTCTTTCCTGCGGTCGCCGCGACGACAGCTCCGGCCTGCTCCGACCCGGTCAGCGACACCCCGGCCACCCGCGGGTCGGCGATCATGGTCTCGACCTGATTGTGCGAGGCGAAAACGTTGACGTACGCGCCCTCGGGTACCCCTGCATCGTTCATCAGCTGCGCTACGGCTAGAGCGGAGCCGGGCACGGACTCGGCGTGCTTGAGGATGACCGTGTTGCCCAACATCAAGTTGGGTGCTGCGAAACGCGCGATCTGGTAGAAGGGGTAGTTCCACGGCATGATGCCCAGCAGCACCCCGATCGGGAGTTTCTGCACGACGGCCCGACCGCCGGAGAACGTCTTGATCGGCTGGTCAGCTGCGAGGGCTGGGCCCTCGTTGGCGAAATAGTCGAAGATGTCTCCGCAGAACTCCGCCTCACCGACGGCTTCGCTCAGCGGCTTGCCCATCTCGCGCGTGGCGACGGCGCCCAACTCGTCCTTACGCTCTGCAAAGAGCTCGGCGATCCGGTGGACCACCTTGGCGCGGTCCTTGATGGAGACGTCCTTCCACGCGTTGTACGCCGCGTGGGCCGAGGCCAGGGCCGCCTCGATCTCGGCGTCGGTTGCGCTGTCGAATGTTTGTTCGATCTGACCCGTCGCCGGGTTCACGATTTGGTACACGGAAACGGTCTGGGCTTGGCTCATTGCACTGCTCCTTGCTCGGGCGCGCTGGGAGTAACTGTTCGTCGTCAGGGCCGTAATCCTGGGAATCAGCCTCAACCGAGGATGATAGCGCCGCCCGTCCACGACGCTCGCGATCATCTTCAACTCTGTGTTCGGTGCCGGTATCGAGGTCATGGGCGTGCCGTGCCGGGCCTTACACTGACCAGTCACCTTCCCGGTCACGATTCCCGACGCAGCAAACACGGTGGAGGTGTCGTGGCTGACGTAGTGCGTTGTTCGGCATGCCCGGGCCGAAACGGCAGCACATGCTGGGTCCGGTTTAGCGCCTGGCTCTTCTCGTCGATTCCTGAGCACGATCGCGTCCTCGGGCGGCTTCAGGTCGGGGACGACGACCCCCGGCCGCGGCGCGAGCGGCCGGCTCGACCAGGGCGTCACCCCCAGACTCTTCAGCGCTAGCGTGCCGCCGGATGCAACCCGCACTCACCACGGTCCGTGGCGTCTGCCTCAGCCGGCCACCGCGGAGCGTGACTCACGTCGGCGTCGCGCTTTCGGCTTCAGCGGCGGTCGGCGTGGCCACGAGCAACCGACCGACCAGGGTCCCGCTGGCGAGCAGGTCGCCGATGACCCCGGCCTGCTCGACCGCCATGGTCCAGGCCGGGGCGGTCGCGTGGTCACGTTCCAGCACCCGCTCCACCGCGGCCTGTTCGGCCTCCCACTCCGGTGGGGTCTGGCCGACGGCGGAGCTGGGTGTGCTGTCCAGCACGTCCCAGCCGGCGTCGTCCAGCAGGCGGTCGAGCCCGGCGGCGGTGGGGAAGTGGTTGCCGTCGAGCGGGTCGGAGCGGGAGGGGTCAGTGGTGCAGAAGACCAGCAGACCGAGTCGGCCGCGCGGGGTCAGCACCCGGCGCAGGTCGGCCAGGAACCCGGGTTGGTCGTCGACGGTGCAGAGCACGCCAAGGCTCCAGGCCAGGTCGACCGAGCTGGCCGCGAACGGCAGTCGGTTCGCCGCCTGCACCACCGGCAATCCGAACAGCCGGCGGGCGGCTGTGCAGGCCCCGGCTTCGGGGTCGGTGAGCACGGGCCGGAGCCCGCGATCCGCCGCGGCGAACGCGACCGGACCGCCCACCCCCGCCCCCACGTCGAGCAGGACGCTACCGGGCGCGACCGCGAGCCGGTCGAGCAGCCACCGGAGTGCCGCCGGGCTCGCACTGCCCCGGCACCCGGCTGCGACGTAGAAGTCGGGACCCAGCTCGAGCGCGGCGTCGGCGGTCCAGGCGGCGACGGTGTCGAACTCGGCCCGCATCTTCTGGCCCTCGACCGCCGCGTCGTCGCGACCGCTACTCACCGTCGGACCTCACCGTCGGACCTCACCGTCGGACCTCGGCGCGGATCCGGTGGCCGATCTCGGCCTGGATCTCGGCGGCGTAGGCCACGCTGCGCGCCGACGCCATCCCGGACAGGTTCACACCCTGCACTCCTTCCACCGCCATCAGCTCCGCGGCCAGCGCGACCGCGCTGGCGATGCCCGCGGCGACCGGGTCGGCCGCGGCAAGCACCCGGGCAACCGCGCTGTGGTCCAGCGCCAGACCGGGTAACGCCTCGAGCACCGCCGCGGACCGCTCGTCGGTGTAGACCGGCACCGACGCGATCACCGGGATGGTCAGCCCGCGGGCCCGCGCCGCCCGGACGAACCGGTCGACCTCGGCAGCGCCGGACACGTGGTTCAGCACCGCGCCCCGCGCCCCGGCCCTCTCTTTCTGCACGAGTCTCCCGGGCCGTACCCCGACCGGGGGTGCGGCGGGGGTCTCGGTCACCGCGACGGGCACCCCCACGGCCGCGGCGAGCACGGTCAGCCGGGTGCTGTCGAGATCGAACACCTGGCTGACCTCGGGCCGCACGTCGAAGGCTCGGCCGTCCCCGGTCACGGCGAGCAGCGTCGCCACCGCGTCGTGGGCCAGTCCGTGCAGCTCCTGCTCCAGCACCACCCGGTTGCGGTCCCGACAGGCCATGGTGACCCACGGCACCGCACCGGCGTCCGCGACCAGCCGGGCCAGCATGCTCGGCGGGAAGTCGGCCCGGTCCTGATGATCACCCAGCAGCACCGCGTCGCAGCTCGGCGCCAGCCGCGCGGCCGTCGACCGCAGCGTCGCCGCGTCCGCGGGTGGGGTGCTGAGGTCGGTGAGCACCGTCGGTACGGCGGTGGGCGGCCCCCCCTCGACGCGTCCGACCGGGACGGCCTCGGCGAGGTCACCGAACACGCAGGGTCGTTCGGCCATCTCACAGCGGCCGTCGACCCGGACGCCTCCACACGGCCCGTAGACCATCTGCTTGGGGCATCCCGGGCGCACCGGCGGCGGGAGCCGGCCGGACTGGTCAGCGACGACGGGGGACATCGGCCCAATCTGTCACGGCGGGAGGGCGGACGGTGTGACCGGTACGGCGCCACCAGCCGAGCCCGAGCACGATCACCAGCACCACCTCGACCAGGTCGCCGCCGTAATACATGATCATGGCGGCCCGCCGCCCTGCGGGGTCGGACGCCACCGCGTAGAGGTGTTTGGCCAGGATGCCGTGCGCGGCGGCCGCGAGCACGAGCACGACCGCCCGCCTCGCGTACGACGGGCGTCGGGGCAGCGGGTCGACGCTGATCATGGCGGCGGTGAACAGGAAACCGGCTGTGCCCAGGTGCATGATCACCACGACCGACAGCAGTGCGGACGCGTGGGCCCACGCCAGCAGGGGGGTGGTGTAGAGCAGCCACAGGCCGCCCACATCGAGCACCGCGGCAACGACCGGGTGGACCAACCATCGAACGGGTGCCCGGTGCAGCCACGTAACCAGCCGTCGGGCCCGGGGCACCGGCAGTGACCGCAGGACGAGCGTCAGCGGTGCCGCCACGACCAACAGCACCGGGGCGAGCATCGCGAGGCCGAGATGACCGAGCATGTGCACCCGGGGCCGCATCGGGTGCCCGGGCAGCAGCGCCAGCGCCGAGACGTACGCGATCGCCCACCCGAGCACCCAGGACGCGGTCCGGCGGCGGGGCCAGGGGCCGACCCGGTTGCGACGGACGCACCGGAGGTAGCCGAGCACGACGACCACCGCCACCAGCAGACCGAGCTGGGCGAGCGGAGCCGGTTGGCTCACGTGGCCGGACGGCGGCGGAGCACCACGATCCCGACCACCAGCAGCACCGCGGCCACGCCGATCCAGGTGATGTCGTAGCCGGTCAGGATCACGCCGTAGCGGATCTGGTGCAGCCGGAGCAGCTTGTGCTGCACGGTTCCGTCGTAGAAGTTGAAGGCGCCGAAACCCACCAGGGCACCGCCGATCCAGCGCGACCAGCGCAGGGCCCGCCGACGGCGGAGGTCGGCGAACACGAACAAGGAGGCGACGACTGCGAACCAGCCGAAGGCGTGGAACAACCCGTCCGAGACCAACCCGACCTCGGTGGTGGACCGGTCGAAGAAGTGGTGCCAGTGCAGCAGCTGGTGGAAGACCGTCTCGTCGACGAACGCGGCGGTGCCGATCCCGAACAGCACTCCGGACCAGGCCGAGCCCGTCCGCGTACCGGCGCGCGTCCCGTTCATCGGCTCACCCCCGGCTCCCGGCGGGCCCTCTCCACTGCCGCAGCGACCCCGCCGGTCCACGGATCACCGTGGCCGGGCAGCAGCACCCGGGCGGTGCCGTCGAGCCGGTCCAGGGAACGACGAGCCTGGGCCACGTCGGCCGTGGCGGCAGGGGCGACCAGGCGGGGGCCCCGACGCCCGGTGTAGGGGTCGAGGGTGACCAGCGCGTCACCACTGAGGACGACGTCGCGGTCGGGCAGCAGGAGGGCACACTGGCCGGCGGTGTGCCCGGGGAGGTGCGCGACGACGGGCGAGCCCGGCACGGGCACCGTCGTCTCGTCGGTCAGCTCGCGATCGGCGGCCACGCCGACGACCCGGAGGGCGCCGGCGGCGACCATGGTCGTGAGCACGGGAAGGCCGCCGGGGTGGAACAGGGGCCAGACGATCCGGTTTTTCTGCGGGCGGTACCGGTACGGGTGGGCCGCCAGGTCGCGGTCGTCACGGTGGACCCAGACCGGGACGCCGAACTGCTGCTGGACTCGCCGGGCGAACCCCACGTGGTCGAAGTGCCCGTGGGTGAGCACTACCGCCTCGACGGCGTCGGCGGTGAGCCGGGCGGCCGCCAGGCACTGGTCGACCGCCGCCCAGGTGGCGGGAAAGCAGGCGTCCACGACCGTGGCCCGGCGGTGGTCGTCGACCACGATGTAGCAGTTGGTGTGGGCGTGCTCGATCCGGTGCACCCCGGGCGCCACGTCAAGGGTGTGGACGGGACGGATCATCACCGGCTCCGGTCGCTGGGCGATACGACGTCGCGGCAGTCAAGCAACCGCTGCGTGAGGAAAGTGACGACGTCGTCGATCTCGGCCGGGGCCACGTCGTGGCCGAGACCGGGGTAGACGCGTTCGGTCAGGGTCGCGTGCTCGCGGAGCCATCGTGAGGTGAACGCCACTACCGGGGCCGGGATCCGGTTGTCGCGATCGCCCCGGCCCCAGAACACCGGCGGACGGCGACGGCGTACGGACCGGTCACCGGCGTCCGGCACGGGCGCGACGAAACCGGCCAGGTTGATCACGAAGTCCAGCGCGTCGGGATGTCGTCGGAGGAGCTGGAAGGCGGTGGCGGCGCCCTGGGACACCCCGAGCACACCCCGAACCGGATGATCCTGCTCGGCCAACCACGCCCAGACGGCGGCCGCGGACGCGTCCACCTGCGCGACGGTCAGCGAGGCGTCGAGCGGGAACCAGCTGTGCCCACCGCCGGAACGGAGCGGTGCCCGCAACGAGGCCACCACGAGCTCTGGTGGCAACCGGTGGGTGACGCCCGACCCCATGGTCTCGTCCATCCCGTGGCCGTGCAGCAGAACCAGCAGCGGACGACCCGCGCGTTCGGGGGGTGGCAATGACCAGCGGATGGCGTCGGAGTCGATCCGCAGCCCGCCGGTTTCGGCCGCGGCGGAGGTCACTGGCGGGGGGCCGAGATCGCCTTGTGCAGCGCGACTTTCACGGCGTCGGGAAGCACCCCCGTGGCGGCGGACATCGCCTTGGTCGCCCGCGAACCTCCCACGACCTTGCGCTTGCCGGCCTGCAGCGCCTCGTAGCCCTGCCGGGCGACCTGACGGGAGTCGTCTTTGGGCGCCTTGCCGATCGGGGTGTCAGCCATCCCCGCCCGGTGGAAGAAGTTGGTCTCGGTCGGCCCGGGCATCAGCGAGGTCACCACGACCTCGGATTCGCTGAGCTCACTCTGCAGCGCCTCGCTGAAGGACTGCAGGAACGACTTCGAGGCGTTGTAGGTGGTCTGGTAGGCGCCGGGCATCGTCGAGGCGACGGACGACGTGATCAACACCCGGCCGGCGTTGCGGGCCACCATGTCGTCCAGGACCAGCTTGGCCAGGTGCACCGTGCCGAGCACGTTGAGCCGAATCACGTCGAGTTCCTCGGCCAGGGGAGTGTCGACGAAGGCGCCACCGCGGCCGATGCCGGCGTTGAGCATCGCCACGTCCAACGGGCGGCCACCGGCGACCACTGCGGCGTACAGTTCTTCGACCCCCTCACCGGTACGAAGGTCGGCCCGCAGGGATCCCACGACGCTGCCGAGGTCGACCAGCTCGGCCACGACGGCGTCGAGACCGGCGTCCTCGGCGGACAGGAAGAGGTCGTAACCGTCGTCGGCGAGCTCACGAGCCAGGTCGCGGCCGATGCCGCTCGACGCGCCGGTCACCAGCGCCAGGGAAGGAGTCACGCTCCTTGCCTACCCCATGGGACGTCGCGCCGACGCGGCGGCACCCGGGTGGTCCCACCGAATGGCCCGCCAGCGACCCGGGGCGCGTTCGCTCGGCGTGGCGGAGCCGCTGAACACCTGCGCGTCTACGAGCAACGGGTCCTCGATCTCGATGGTGGTGCGCACAGCACCCACCCTTCGTGACTACTGCCGACCGTGCCCGTGGTGGGTGTACCCGGTCAGGCGACCACCACCTGGCCGGCGTCGACCGACCAGACCTGATCGAGGTCGACGTTGTCCAGCAGCCGACGGTCGTGGGAGACCAGGAGCAGGGCGCCGTCGTAGGAGGCCAGCGCTTGCTCGAGCTGCTCGATGGCGGGCAGGTCGAGGTGGTTGGTGGGTTCGTCGAGGACCAGCAGGTTGACCCCGCGGGCCTGGAGCAGGGCCAGGGCCGCCCGGGTGCGTTCGCCGGGAGACAGTTGCCCGACGAGCCGGGTGACTTGGTCGGCCTTGAGCCCGAACTTCGCCAGCAGGGTACGGATCGAGCCGGCGTCCATGGTCGGCACGACGGCTTCGAAGGCATCGGCGAGCGGCCTCGTCTCGGACAACCCGGTGCGCGCCTGGTCGATCTCGCCCACGGCTACCGTGGCGCCGAGACCGGCGCGTCCCCGGTCGGGCGCCACCCGACCCAACAGCAGCTGCAGCAGCGTGGTCTTGCCGGCACCGTTCGGACCGGTGATGCCGATCCGCTCGCGCGCATTCACCTGCAGGGACACGGGTCCGAGCGTGAAATCGCCGCGGGTCAGCGTCGCTGCGTCCAGGACGGCGACGACCGAACTCGACCGCGGTGCGGACCCGATGCTGAACTGCAGCGCCCACTCCCTGCGCGGCTCCTCGACCTCCTCGAGCCGGGCGATCCGCGACTCCATCTGGCGGACCTTCTGGCCTTGTTTCTCCGACGACTCGACGCTGGCCTTTCGTCTGATCTTGTCGTTGTCGGGACTCTTCCGGATGGCGTTGCGCACCCCCTGAGAGCTCCACTCCCGTTGGGTTCGGGCGCGGGAGACCAGGTCGGCCTTCTTGTCGGCGAACTCCTCGTACGCCTCGCGGGCGTGCCGGCGCGCGACCTCGCGCTCGGCGAGAAACGCGTCGTAGCCCCCGTCGTAGACCGACACCTGCCGCTGGGCGAGGTCCAGCTCGAGGATCCGGGTGACGCAGCGGGCCAAGAACTCCCGGTCGTGACTGACCAGCACCACCCCGCTGCGAAGTCCGCGGACGAAGGACTCGAGCAGCTCGAGCCCGGCCAGATCAAGATCATTGGTGGGTTCGTCGAGCAGCACCACGTCGAAGCGACTGAGCAGCAGCGCCGCCAAACCCGCCCGCGCCGCCTGGCCGCCCGACAGGCTCGTCATCAGGGTGTCGGGGTCAATGTCGAGACCGAGGTCGGCGAGCGTCGGGGCGATCCGGTCCTGCAGGTCCGCGGCTCCGCTGGCCAACCAACGGTCGAGGGCGACGGCGTACGCGTCCTCGGCGCCGGGAGCTCCGTCCGCGAGGTCCGCGGCGGTGGACTCCATGATCGACGTCGCGTCGGCAGCCCCGGTTCGACGTCGGAGGTAGCCGGCGATCGTCTCTTCGACCACGCGCTCGTGCTCCTGCGGCAGCCAACCGAGGAACGCGTCCACCGGAGCGGCCGTCACCGTGCCCGCCCGGGGCGACAGGTCGCCGTAGAGGATCCGCAGCAGGGTGGACTTCCCCGCGCCGTTGGCACCGACCACGCCGACCACGTCGCCCGGCGCCACGGTCAGGTCGAGGTTCTCGAAGAGCGTCTGGTGCGCGTACCCACCGGCCAGGCCCTTGGCCACCAGGGTTGCGGTCACCGAGTCATCCTAACGGCGGTCACGGCCGACCCTTCGTGACAACGGCGGTGCGCGTCACCCCTGATCAGGACCGCAGGGCACCGTCGTACCCGCGCGGTCGGAGTCGGGTCCGGGCGTTGGGGGCCAGGACGAGCCCGAGACCGAGGCTTGCCAGCACGGTGGAGATGACGGCGGCGGACAGCGATCCGTGTCGAGTGAGTGTGAGGTGCGGACGGCGGTCCCCCGACACCGTCGTCGTCGTCGCGTGCAGCGCCGGGACGCTGGTCGACATGGGCAGCTGCGTGGGGTAGCGCGACCGGGCCGCGACCTCGTCGTCGTGGGCGAGCAGTACGAAGTCGGGGTGAGTCCCGAAGTCGGCTATCAGATCCGTCGCTCGCCAGTGGGCCGGCGCGTCGTCAGTGCCGGTGAGGTGTCGGGACTGGTTGGCGGAGGTGATGAACAGCATCTCCTCCCCGCTCCTGGTGAGCGCCGCGCGGAAGAAGGCGTTGCTGGGGCAGGCATAGCCGGGCGCGATGACCTGGGCCGTCATCCTCCCGTGGTCCAGGGAGGTCAGCCATGACGGCAGACCCGCCCGGGCCGGACCCTGGAACCCGAACGGTCCGAGCTCGAAGAGCGCGTCGAGCAGCTCCTGCACCCGCCCCGGGGTCAGGCCGACGGGCAGTCGACTCAGGTCCCACGGGCCCGCGATGGCGGCGGGCACCGTGGTGATGCTACCGACCTGGCCGGCCGGTCGGCCCTTCATGGCGTTCACCGCGCGCACGGCTCGCGGGTCGGGGCGGGCGACGAGGGCGTAGAAGTTGGCGAACGCCGTCCCGACGACTACGCCCGAAGCCAGCAGCTCTGCGGCCGCTTCTCGGTCGGCTCGACAACCGACGCGCCACGACGGCCGGCGGGGAGGGATCGTGGCGTCGTCCCGGAACCCGCCTGGTCTGCATCGCCCGCTTCCTGCTCGATGTGCACGCACTCCGGATGACCCGTCGATCCCAGAGATACAACGGACGGCGTACGTTCTTGGCCTCGAACGCGGGTACGAATACGGTCGAGCAGGGCTCGGCCCACCGCCCACTCGGACCGGCGCTGCGGCGGTGATTCCGCGGGCTGTCTCTGTTGTCGCCGTCCTGGGCTCTGGTCGGCGGCGCGCACGCTCACCCTCCTGACCCGGATCTCTCGACTCGCTGCGCCCGCCGGTGACGAGCGCAGCGACCGCGTTCGGACCCGAGATCCGACGGACGATCGGCGGCTCGTCGGGTACAGCCCACGTCGCCCGCACCGTTCTGCGCCTTGTCTGCGCTCACGCACCCTTGCGGTGCTCACGCACCTGTTGCTGCAGGTGCGTCGCTACCCAGGGGGTGCGTCAGCATCCGGAGGGGTGCGTGAGTGTACGGAGGGTGCGTGAGCGTCCGGAGGGTGCGTGAAGTTCGCCTGCCGCCGCGTTCGGACTCGAGATCCGACGGACGATCGGCGGCTCGTCGGTACAGCGCACGTCGCCCGCACCGTTCTGCGCCTTTGTCTGCGCTCGCGCACCCTTGCGGTGCTCACGCACCTGTTGCTGCAGGTGCGTCGCTACCCAGGGGGTGCGTCAGCATCCGGAGGGGTGCGTGAGTGTACGGAGGGTGCGTGAG
>JBPCRP010000010.1:0-18085 GCA_050996715.1 Propionibacteriaceae bacterium | reverse complement strand
GTGGCCGGTCTTTGGCCTTGGGCGTGGGCCCACTACCTTCCAGGCCGCTGCGGACGCGTCCGCCCGAGCCGGCCGTGTTGCCCTTGCCCTTGCGGCGGATGGCGCCCTTGCGTTGGCTGTTCCCGGGCATGTCAGGCCTCTCTGGTCGACAGCGCCCAACGGGCCCCGTCAGGTGTGTCGGTGATCTCTATGCCCAGCTCGGACAGGGTGTCACGGACGGCGTCGGCGGTGGCGAAGTCACGTCGTGCCCGCGCCTGCTGCCGGGTGTTGAGCAGCGCACCGACCAGGCCGTCGACCACGTGCTTCAGCTGCGGCTCGTCGCGACCCGCCTGGGCCCAGACGGGGTCGTCCGCGGCGAGGCCGAGCACCCCGAGCATGCCCTGCACCTCGGCGAGGCACTGCGCCACCGTCGATGCGTCGTCGTCGTCCAGGGCCGTGTTGCCCTGCCGGACCACGTTGTAGAGGACCGCGGTGCCGGCGGGCGTCCCGAGGTCGTCGTTCATGGCCTGGGTGAACGCGTCGGGCACGAGCGGATCGCTCGGAGTGACGGACGGGGCACCCAGCCGTTCGATCGCCCGGGCCACGAAGTTGTCGATCCGGGCCAGTGAGGTGGTCGCCTCGGCCAACGAGTCGTCGGAGAACTCGATTGCCGAGCGGTAGTGCGGGGTCACCAGGTAGAAGCGGACGGCCCGCGGCGGGTAGCGCCGGGTGACCTCGCTGACCAGCGCACCGTTGCCCAGCGACTTGCTCATCTTCTCCCCGGCGGCGGTGACCCAGGCGTTGTGCATCCAGTAGGTCGCGAAGCCGCGGCCGGCGGCTGTCGACTGGGCCAGTTCGTTCTCGTGGTGCGGGAAGCGCAGGTCGAGGCCACCACCGTGGATGTCGAAGCTCGCGCCCAGGTACTTGCCGGCCATCGCCGAGCACTCGATGTGCCAACCCGGCCGGCCCCGTCCCCACGGGGAGGGCCAGGACGCGGACTCCGGCTCCTGGGCTTTGTGGCCCTTCCAGAGCGCGAAGTCGCGGGGGTCGCGCTTGCCCCGCGGGTCGGCGTCGCCGGCCGCTTCCATGTCGTCGATCTTCTGCCGGGAGAGCGCGCCGTAGGAAGGCCAGGAGCGAACGTCGAAGTAGACGTCTCCCGAGTCGTCGGCGGCGGGGTAGGCGTGGCCGCGCTCGATCAGCTCACTGATCAGCTCGACCATCTCGGGAATGTGACCGGTGGCGCGCGGCTCGTAGGTCGGGGGCAGGCAGCCGAGCGCCGCGTACGCCTCGTGCAGCTCCCGCTCGTAGCGGTAGGCGTGGGCGAACCACGGCACTCCCACCTCGGCGGACTTGATCAAGATCTTGTCGTCGATGTCGGTGACGTTGGCGATCACCACGACGTCGTAGCCGAGGTGGGTCAGCCACCTGCGCAGGACGTCGAAGACGACCTCCTTGCGGATGTGGCCCAGGTGCGGGCTCGCCTGCACGGTCAGGCCGCAGTGGTAGATCGAGACCTGTCCGGGGATCACCGTGGCGAGATCATGGACCGCCCGGGTGGCGGTGTCGTAGAGCCGGAACGTCACCGGAGCAGACTACCGACTGCACGGCTGGGCCCGCCCCGCCGTTTCGGGGGACGACCGGGTGCGGCCGGGGTGCGGTCAGGTCGACTCGAGGTGCGGCTGGCTGAGCAGCTTACGCATGACCTCGAGCCCGCGGTTCAGCTCGATCCGCTCGTCGGTGCTGAGCAGGGCGAGCGACGGGGCGACGTTGGTGCCCAGCAGGTCGCGCATCTGTCGCAGCTCGGCCCGGCCGGCTTCGGTCAGGCTGATGATCGAGACCCGGGCGTCGGTCGGGTCGTGCCCGCGGGAGACCCAGCCCGAGGTCTCCAGCCGCTGGACGTGGTTGGTGATCGTCGGCTGCGAGCTGCGCTCCAGGGTGGCCAGCGAACTGATCTTGGTCGGCCCCGCGTCCTGCAGCCGAGCGAGGATCCGGGCGGAGGCGATGCTCATGCTGATTCCGTCCTTGGGCGTCCAGCGGACGATCCGGGCGGCGACGCTCACCAGGTCCTCACCCAGTGCGTGCAGATCTTCAGCCATCACGTCAGAGTAGTGCAGGTCGCTCACCGACGGACTGCCGCGAGCACGAGCTTGGCGAGCTCGGTGTAGGCCTCGGCGTCGTCCAGCCCGGTGGCCCGTTCGACCTCACCGGAGGTGATCCGGCGCATCGTCGCGGTGATCACCTCGGCGACGAAGTCGCCCGGCACCGTACGGAAGTGCCCGGCCGCGGTGCCCTCCTCGATGAGCTCGCGGACGCGCTGGGCGGCCGCCTGGGTGTTGGTCTCATAGATCTCTCGGGCCGGCGCGAAGCGGGCCACATCGGCTCGGAATGCCGGTGAGGACGGCCGTAGCGCCGCCGCGACCGCCTCGAGGTAGCGCGTCACCCGACGGGCCGGAGAGCGGGTGCGGGCGATCGCCGCCTCGACCTGCAGGGTCGCGGTCCGGAAGAAGTGCCGGACCGCGAGGGTCGCAAGCTGCTCCTTGCTGCGGGCCAGGGCGTAGAGGGTGCGCTTCGAGCAGCCCAGGGACGCGGCGACCTCGTCGACGGTGAGCCGGCTGAACCCCTGCGACAGCACGAGGGCGACGAGAGAATCACGCAGCTCGGTCTGGCGGACGGTGAGCTCGGGCTCTGGAATGTTCGCGGTCAACGTGGCGGTGCTCATGGCGGTACTAGCGTATCGTGTGCGGTACCGGGGAACCATTCACGAGACGGAACGAGTAGGAGTAGCGCGATGGCCGTCGACCGCTTGCTACCCGATGATGACGCCGCCGAGCTGGTCGGCCTGGTCGCCGAGATCGCCCGCGAGCAGCTGGCGCCCCGGGCCGCCGCGGCCGAGGAGGCCGGGGAGTTCCCGGCCGACGCCTTCGCCGTGCTGGGCGCGGCCGGGGTGCTGGGGCTGCCCTATGCCGAGGAGTGGGGCGGTGCGAACCAGCCCTACGAGACCTACCTGCAAGCGCTCGAAGAGATCGCGGCGGCCTGGATGAGCGTCGGGGTGGGGGTCTCGGTGCACGTGATGACCTGCTTCGTCGTGGCCCACTACGGGACGCCGGCGCAACGCACGGCCTTCCTGCCCGCCATGGTCGGTGGCAGCACCCTGGGGGCGTACGCGCTGTCGGAGGCTCAGGCCGGCTCCGACATCTCCGGGATCAGCACGGCCGCCAAGCGGGGCGCCGACGGGTACGCGATCAGCGGGGCTAAGGCCTGGACCACCCACGCCGCGCACGCCGACTTCTACGCTCTCTTCGCCCGCACCGACCCGCACCCGACCCGGGGGATCAGCTGCTTCTTGGTTCCTGCGGACGCGCCCGGCCTCAGCTTCGGCGTTCCGGAGCGCAAGATGGGCCTGACCGGATCGCCGACCGCCGCGGTCTACCTCGACGCGGTCCCGGTGGACGACGGTCGTCGGATCGGCGCGGAGGGCGAGGGCATGGGGATCGCCCTCGCCGCCCTCGACCACGGTCGGCTCGGGATCGCCGCCTGCGCCACCGGGTTGGCCCAGGCGGCCCTCGACTGCGCCGTCGCCTACGCCCGGCAGCGGACCCAGTTCGGCCGTTCGATCGCCGACTTCCAGGGACTGCAGTTCCTGCTCGCCGAGATGGCGGCCGCGGTGGACACGGCCCGCGCGGGGTACCTCTATGCGGCCCGCAAGCGCGACCGCGGGATGGCGTTCACCCGGGAGGCGGCGGTGGCCAAGCTGACCGCGACCGACCTGGCGATGAAGGTGACCACCGACGCCGTGCAGGTGCTGGGCGGTTACGGCTACACCCGCGACTTCCCGGCGGAGCGCTACCTGCGGGAGGCCAAGGTCACCCAGATCTTCGAGGGCACCAACCAGATCCAGCGGCTGGTGATCGCCCGTCAGCTGCTCGGCTCACCGGTTCGCTGACCGGTCACGACTGTGCGCGACACGCGCAGAACTGCGGTAGGAGCTGACCGGTCGACGCCGGATAGCTGGCCCTCATCAACGCTGACCGGTCACGGCTTTGCGCGACACGCGCAGAACTGCGGCACTAGCTGACTGGTCGACGCCGGATAGCTGGCCCTCATCAACGCTGACCGGTCACGAGTGTGCGCGACACGCGCAGAACTGCGGTGGGAGCTGACTGGTGGAGGTCAGCTCTTCCTCGCCTTGGCGCGGAGGGCGGCGATGTCGAGGAACGAGTTCGGTCCGGTCTCGGGCTCAGCGGTGTCGTCGGCGTCGTCGTCCTCCCACGGGTCGTACGGCTTCTCCTGCTCGTCGTCGGCGAAGCCCTGCGACGGGTCGAGGGGGTTGGCGAGCAGCCCCATGTTCTCCAGGGACGGCATCGCCATCGCCTCGTCGGGCAGCTTCTTCAGCACGGTGTCCACGAAGTCGTTGGCCGCGTCCATGATCGGCACCTCGCGGCTCACCCGCTCCGAGGCGAACCAGCGGTGTTCCAGCACCTCGTGGTAGATCTCGGCCGGTTCGAGCTTGGCTCGCAGGTTGGCGGGGACGATGTTGACGACCGGCTCGAAGTTCCGGGTCAGCCACTGGTGCGCCACGATCGACTCGTCGGCGCCCTGCTGGTCGGTCCGGGCCCGGTAGGAGTCCAGGTCGTTGAGCAACCGCCGGGCCTGGTTCTCCTCGGTGTCGAGCCCGGTGAGCCGGAGCAGCCGGCGCGAGTGGTGACCGGCGTCGACAACCTTGGGCTGGATCCGGATGGTGGAGCCGGCGAAGTCGGTGGTGATGTCGAGCTCGGCCACGTCGAAGCCGAGCGCGTTCAGCCGGCGAACGCGGCTCTCGATCCGGTGCATCTCGGTGCCGTCGAACTCCTCGACCCCGGTCAGCTCGGTCCACAGCTCGCGGTAACGGTTCTCGATCATCTCGACCAGCGCCAGCGGATCCAGGGCCTCGTCGAGCAGCCCGCCGGCCTCCAGGTCGCAGAACTCCCCGAAGAGGTTGGTGCGGGCGATGGCCAGGTCGTGTTCTCGCTGACCGTTGCTGAGCTCCTCGTGCAGCTCGCCGGTCTCGGCGTCGACGAGGTAGGCGGCAAAGGAGCCCGCGTCGCGCCGGAACAAGGTGTTGGACAACGAGACATCACCCCAGAGGAACCCCGTCAGGTGAAGTCGGGCCAGGAGCACGACCATGGCGTCGACCAGTCGGTTGACCGTGTCCGTGCGGACGCCGCGGTGGAACAACGAGCGGTAGGGCAGCGAGAACTGCAGATGTCGGGTGATCAGCACCGAGTCGAGCGGGTCGCCGTCCCCGTCGAGGCGGGCGGTGACCACGCCCACGGCCTCGACCGAGGGGGTGTCGAGCCGGGTCAGGTCCCGCAGCATCCGGTACTCATGGAGCGCCAGATGCTCCAGCACCTCTTTGACCGCGTAGACGTCGGTGCCGACCCGTACGAAGCGGACCACGTGCCGGCTGATGCCGCGGGGGAGGGCCACCAGGGCGTCGTCCGGCCAGTCGGTGAGGGCGACGTCCCACGGCAGGGTGATCAGGCGCGAGTCGGGTTGCGCGGAGGTGAAGCGAGGCACGCTCCATCCTCTCAGGTGGGGCCGTGGCCCAGGCCGAGCGGCCGCTGGGACGCGAGACGAGTTCGGCCCCCCGCAGAACTGCGAGGGGCCGAACGCCGGTATACCTAGCGCAGGTGGTCGGCCGACAGCCGGCTGCCGTCGGACTGGGAGAACACGTGCACGTGCGCCGGATCGATCGCCAGGCGCACGGTCGCGCCTCGCTGCGGGGGATTGCGCGAGGAGATCCGCGCGGTGATCTGGTCGGCGGTCAACTTCTCGTCGTCGCTGAGTCCGGTGACCGTGCCGTACAGGAAGGCGTCCGCCCCGAGCTCCTCGACGACGGCGACGTCGACTCCGACGCCTTGGTCGTTCTCGGAGAGGTTGAAGTTCTCTGGCCGGATGCCCAGGGTGAGACGACTTTCTCCCTTGGGCGCCTTGGTCAGCGTCTCGCGCGGCACCGGGACCAGGTAGTCGCCGACTCGGATGCCGTCCTCGGTTATTTCGCCCTCGATCAGGTTCATAGCCGGCGAACCGATGAATCCCGCGACGAAGAGGTTCTTCGGGGTGTCGTAGAGGTTCAGCGGGGTATCGACCTGCTGCAGGACCCCGTCCTTGAGGACCGCGACGCGGTCACCCATCGTCATGGCCTCGATCTGGTCGTGGGTCACGTAGACGGTCGTGACGCCGAGGCGGGTCTGCAGGGCAGCGATCTGGGTGCGGGTGGACACCCGCAGCTTGGCGTCGAGGTTGGACAGCGGCTCGTCCATCAGGAAGACCTGCGGCTGACGCACGATGGCGCGGCCCATGGCCACCCGCTGACGCTGGCCACCGGAGAGGGCCTTCGGCTTGCGGTTGAGGAAGTCCTCGAGGCCCAGCATCTTGGCGGCATCGGTGACGCGCTGCTGACGCTCGGCCTTGGGGACGTTCGCCATCTTGAGGGCGAAGCCCATGTTGTCGCCCACGGTCATGTGGGGGTAGAGCGCGTAGTTCTGGAACACCATGGCGATGTCCCGGTCCTTCGGAGGCAGGTCGGTGACGTCGCGATCCCCGATGTGGATCTGGCCGGCGTTGACCTCCTCGAGGCCGGCGAGCATCCGGAGCGACGTGGACTTGCCACAGCCGGAGGGTCCGACGAGGACCACGAATTCTCCGTCGTCGATCGACAGGTTCAGCTTGTCGACAGCGGGTGTGTCACCCCCCGGGTAGACACGGGTAGCGTCGATGAAACTTACGGCAGCCATGCCGAACTTCCTTTCCACGGGCAGGTACGTGCCCGACGATCCGTAGTGGAATTAACTGGGTCAGCATCCCACGAGATGGACCCGTCGACCAAGCACCACGTGCTGTGCGGGGCCGAAGACTCCGCCACCAGCCAGGTTCTGCCGGGTTCTGACGGCGTGTCACGCCGGATTTGACCGGTCAGCGCAGGGAGACGGGGGTGCGACGGTCGTCGACGGGCAAGGGGTCGGTGGGTCGGCCCACCGTCGCCGTCACCTGGAGGAACGGCATTTGAGCCCCGGCCCAGTGGGTGGTGAGGAAGGCGGTGTCCGCGGCGTCGCGGCCGGTCGCGATTCGGACCAGGCTCTGTCGTGGGGCCAGCTTGGTCGCGTCGACGACGTACCAGGCACCGTCGACGTAGGCCTCGGCGACCGCGTGGAACTCCATCGGGGAGAGGCCGGGGGCATAGACCGCAGCGAGCCGGGCCGGCACGTTCTGTGCGCGCAGCAAGGCGATGCAGAGGTGGGCGTAGTCGCGGCAGACGCCCTGGCGGGCCAACAGGGTGGCCACCGCGCCGTCGGTGGGGCGCGACGCGCCCCACACGTAGATGAGCTCCGCGGAGACCCAGTCGGCGACCGCGTCGATCAGCTGGAGCCCGCTGAGGCTCCCGAACTCCCGGTAAGCCGTGGGGCCCAGCGTGTCGGACTCGCAGTAGCGGCTCGGCCGGATGTAGCGGAGCAGGTCGATCCGGCTGACCGGGGGCTGGGCGGCCTGGCCGAGGATCTCGGCTCGGTAGTCGAGCACCACGCGGCCGCCGTCGGCGACGACCTGGTGCAGGCGGCCGCCGTGGTCGTCGGGAACTACCTCGGTCTGGGCGGGAGCACCGTCGACCGTCAGGGTGAGCGTCTCGGCCGAGGTGGGTAGGTCGTCGGCGACGGCGACCCCGAAAACCATCTTCGTGCGCCGGTTGAGCACGAGCTCGATCCGGGCCGCCACCGTCCGCACCATGGTGGTCACTCTCGCACCCGTCGGTTACGTCGGTGCTCACACGTCGCGAGCTCGGCTCGCCCGACCGACGTGGGTTGAGGGCTTCGCCCGTGTCGGGTTGTTCAGCCCACCCGCGGCGCGCGGTTCGCGCGGGCGTCGGGCTAGCACTCGACGATGTTGACCGCGAGCCCGCCGCGGGCGGTCTCCTTATACTTGACCTTCATGTCCGCCCCGGTCTGCATCATGGTCTTGATCACCTTGTCCAGGCTCACCGTGTGGGTACCGTCACCGTGCCGGGCCAGCCGGGCGGCGGTGATCGCCTTCACCGAGGCCACCGCGTTCCGTTCGATGCACGGGATCTGTACCAGTCCGCCGACCGGGTCGCAGGTCAGCCCGAGGTGGTGCTCCATCCCGATCTCGGCGGCGTTCTCGACCTGGGCGACGGAGCCGCCGAGGATCTCGGCGAGCGCCCCGGCTGCCATCGAGCAGGCCGTGCCGACCTCGCCCTGACAGCCCACCTCGGCTCCGGAGATCGAGGCGGTCTGCTGGTAGACCGAGCCGAGCGCCCCGGCGACCAACAGGAAACGGCAGATGGCGTCCTCGGGATCTTCCTGCGGGCTCCGCGGCACGAAGCGGACGGCGTAGTGCAGCACGGCCGGGATGATTCCCGCGGCTCCGTTGGTCGGGGCGGTGACGACTCGGCCTCCGGACGCGTTCTCCTCGTTGACGGCCAGGGCCCACAGAGTCACCCAGTCCATCGCGGCCAGCGGGTCGGCGAGGCTGGCGGCCAGCGGGTCGTCGCGGGTCCGCTCCGACTCGGCGAGGAGTCGCTCGTGCAGGTCGGCGGCCCGCCGCCGGACCTTGAGCCCGCCCGGCAGCACTCCCGGCGTACGGCAGCCGGCGGCCACGCACTCGGCCATCACCGTCCAGATCCGCAGCAGCCCCTCCCGGACCTCGGCGGGCGAGCGGCGGGCGCACTCGTTGGCGAGGGCAAGCTCGGAGACGGACAGGCCGTCGCGCTCGCAGAGGGCCAGCAGCTCGGTGGCGGTGCGATAGGGGTACGGGACCGGGGTCGGGTCTGGCTGCAGCACCGGACGGCCCTCGTCGTCGGCGCCGACCACAAAACCGCCGCCGATCGAGTAGCTGGTGCGTTCGGCCAGCACCTGACCGTTCGCGTAGGCGGTGAAGACCATCCCGTTGGGGTGGAAGGGCAGCGATCGGCGCCGGTGCAGCACGAGGTCCTGGTCGGCGTCGAAGTCGATCTCGTGGGTGGAACCGGACGGGCCCAGCCGGAGCCGTCGGCGGCGGCGGATCTCCTGCGCACGGAGCGGCCCGGTGGCCGTGTCCACGGTCTCGGGATCCTCACCCTCCAGGCCCCAGAGCACGGCGTTCTCGCTGCCGTGGCCGTGACCCGTCGCACCGAGGGAGCCGAACAGCTCGGCTCGGATGCCGTCCACCTGGTCGATCAGCCCGTCGGCGGCGAGCCCCGTGACGAAACGCTGGGCGGCGCGCATGGGTCCGACCGTGTGCGAGCTGGACGGCCCGATACCTACGCTGAAGAGATCGAACACGCTGACGGTCACCGACCCAGTGTCGCGCTCAGGCGTCGGTCGTGGACGGAGGGGTGAGCACCCCGACCAGCAGGCCCCGCCGGCGCGTACCCGGCAGGGCGTGCCGGCCAAATCATTCTGGGTTCGATCGCACGTCGCGGGCGGTAACGACACACCCGGGATCCGGCTGTTCGGAACGGTCTCGTGGAACGGATCGAGGTGCCGACGTCACTCCGGCTGCGTCGCGACGATCGCGTGGACACGACCGGTGCTCAGCAGGCCAGAGCGACGCGGCTGATCGGCCAGAGGATGGATCGGTACACCTCCCCCTGGCGCACCGACCCCCTCCGAGATCGAGTGCCAACATACTCTCTATGGGAGTATGTGTCCATGCGTGGCTCACTGACGACGACGTCGTACGCGATCCTCGGATTTCTTGCGATGCGGCCGTGGACCTCCTACGAGCTCACCCAGCAGATGACGTTCACCCTGGGCCTGTGCTGGCCCCGCGCGGTGAGCAAGCTCTACGAGGAACCGAAGAAGCTGGTGTCGTTCGGATTGGCCACCGCCGTAGCTGACCAGGTGGGCCGTCGGCCGCGTACCACCTACACGATCACCGACCTGGGAACCGCCGAGCTGCGGGCCTGGCTGAACGGTTCGGCCGCCGGTCCGGTGCTGGAGTTCGAGCAGTTGCTCAAGGTCTTCCTCGGGCCCTACGGCAGCAAGCGGGCTCTGCTCACCACGCTCGGTGGGGTGCAGCGCTGGGCCGAGGACCGGCAGGCCGACGACGCCGCCAACGCGCAGCGCTACCTCGACGGGGTGGGTCGGTTCCCCGAGCGGCTCCCGATCAACACCTTGGTCGGCGCCTTTTACTCCGACTTCGCCCTGATGACTCGACGGTGGGCGCGCTGGGGTCAAGAAGTGGTCCGAGCCTGGCCCGAGGACCTCGATGCGGCTCCGACCGACCTCCCCGCCCTGCTGAGGATCGCGGCCGGCCGGGTGGCCTCCCGGCCCACGCGTGGCTGACCCGCACGACCACCGGCCGTGGTCCCGCGGGTCGAGTTGTTGACCTGGTCGTTCGGCCCGGCCGGGATCAGCGGCGGCCGAGCTTGCGCTCGCCGCCAGACCCGGGGGTGTAGGTGAGGCCGTAGTGCTCGTAGATCCCCGGCTCGGCGTCGGCGGTCAGCTCGCCGTTGAGGTCGATCGACGGTGCGTCCTTGGCCAGCTTCTTGTCGATGTCGACCTGGATGTTCCTCGGCGACACGGTCGCATTCAACATCGGGACGAAAAGCAGTTTGGAGATCCCGGGCAGACCCGCCTTCACCGTCACGAAGGTGGGCTCTTGGGTGGCGGTGTCGAAGTAGACCGCCTCGAGCGTGCCGATCTTGGCACCGGACTGGTCGACGACGGCCTCGCCCTGCCAGTCGCGGATGTCCTTGGCGGGGATCACGATGCTGCTCGCCCCGAGGGCTGGAGGGTGCTTCGCCGTAAACTTCTCATGGTCGTCTCCTCTGAGATGTCGGGATCACCGAGCGGGAGGCTCGTCGCTGCTTCCGTCGTCGGTGCCGGCGACGTCGGCCGGGTCGACCGTGGCCGCGTTCTCGTCCTCCGCAGTGAGGGTGCCGTACTCCTCAGCCGGCAGCTCTTTGTCGGTCGTCATCGGTTGTGCCGTCGGTTCGGTGCTCGGATCGGTCACTGGTGCGCTCCTTCTGTCCGGGCTCATCCTTCCATCCTGTCGTCGTGCTTCGCGCTCGGCCCGACCGCGACGAGGGTGTGGGCCACCCCGTCGTGCCACCCGTGCCTGGCTGCGCGGGCCGGGTTCAGCGGGTGATGTCCTGGGCCGCCAGGTCACGGACCTCGCCGACGAGCTCTTCGAGCACGTCCTCGAGGGTGATCACCCCGAGGTCGGTGCCCTGGTTGTCGACGACCCGGGCGAGGTGGGCGCCCCGAGACTGCATCGAACGCATGGCGTCCCACAACCGGGTCTGGCCCCCCAGCGTGGCCATCGGTCGGACGCGCTTCGGTTCGATTTGACGATGCTGCCGGGCGTGGTCGGTCTCCAGCACGTCCTTGATGTGCAGGTAGCCGAGCACCTCGGGCGGGCGGTCCGCGGGTGTCGCGCGGAGCACCGGGAACCGGGAGAAGCCGGTCTCGGCGCAGAGCCGTTCGACGTCGGCCAGCGTGTCGTCCTCGCGGACCGAGCGCAGTCCGGCGATGGGCAGCAGCACGGTCTCGACCGTACGACCGGTAAAGGCGAGGGCGCCGGAGACGAGTTCGTAGGAGTCCGACTCGAGGGTGCCCTCGCGGTGCGCCTCGTCGACCAGACCGCTGACTTCCTCGTGGGTGAAGGTGGAGGCGATCTCGTCCTGCGGCGTGACCTTCAGCACCCGTAGGATCGCGTTGGCCGCCCGGTTGATCACCCAGATCAGCGGCTTCAGCACCATCGCCATGATCATCAGTGGTGGCGCCAGCATCAGCGCAGCCTGTTCGGGCAGGGCAAGAGCGATGTTCTTGGGCACCATCTCGCCGACCACGACATGCACGGTGACTACGGCGGTGAGGGCGATCACGAACGAGATCGGGTAGACCAAGGCGTCGGGCACGGTCACGGCCGCGAAGACCGGTTCGAGCAGGTGAGCGACGGCGGGTTCGCCGACGGCGCCGAGTCCGACGGTGCAGACGGTGATCCCGAGCTGGGTCGTCGCGAGCATGTCGGACACGTCCTCGAGGGCGCGCAAGGTGGTGCGGGCCGCGCGTGAGCCGGACTGGGCGAGTGGTTCGATCTTCGTGCGCCGGGTCGAAATCAGGGCGAACTCGGCCGCGACGAAGGCGAAGTTCAGAGCCAGCAGGGCCATGGCGACGAGCACCCCGAGAATGTTGTTCATCGCCGGAGCCCCTTGCCTGGTTCGCTTTCGACCGGGTCCACGTGCAGCCGCACCCGGTCCACCCGGCGCCCGTCCAGACGCTCGACGCCGAGACTCACCCGAACTTCTTCGGACTCACCATGATCGCCGAGGCGACCGGTCGGTACGGTGAGCTCGACCCGATCGCCGGCCCCCGCGAGCCGACCGAGTCGCTCGACGAGCAGGCCGGCCAGGGTGTCGGAGAACTGACCCTCGGGCAACGGCACCCGCGTCAGCTCGGTCACCTCGTCGGGGCGCAGCAGACCAGAGAGCAGCCAATCGCCGTCGCTCAGCCGTCGCCCCTTCGCCTGGAGACGGTCGTGCTCGTCGAGGATGTCGCCCACGATCTCCTCGACCACGTCTTCGAGGGTGACCAGGCCGGCCGTACCGCCGTACTCGTCGATCACCACGGCGAGCTGCAGCCCCTCACCGAGAAGCAGCGCAAGCAGCGGATCGAGCTCGAGGGTGGTGGGGGCGAGCGTCGGCTCGGCCATCACCGTACGGATCGGGACCGACCCGCGGTCACTCCAGGGCACGGCCAGGGCGTGCTTGACGTGCACCATCCCGACCACGGTGTCCGCGCTGTCGTCGACGACGGGGAAGCGCGAATGGCCCGTGTGACGGGCCGCCTCGACGATGGCGGCGACGGGCTCGCGCGCGTCGAGGGTCTGCACCCGAACGCGGGGAGTCATCACGTCGTCGGCGGTACGGGTCCCGAACGTGATCGACCGCTCGATCAGGTCCGCGGTCTCGTGGCCCAGCGTGCCTTCCTGGGCCGAACGGCGGACCAGCGACGCGATCTCCTCAGGGCTCCGGGCCGAGCGCAGCTCCTCCTGCGGCTCGATCCCGAGGCGGCGGACGATGGCGTTCGCCGCACCGTTGAACAGCTTGATCGGGATCCGGAAGATCGTGGCGAAGACGCGCATGAAGGTGGTGGTGGCCAGGCTCACCCGCAGGGGTGCGGCGATGGCGAGATTCTTGGGGACCAGCTCGCCGATCACCATGGTGACCACGTTGGCCAGCACGAAGCCCAGGGCGACGGCGACGACCGGGACCGTCGTCTCGGGCAGCCCGATCCGGCCCAGCGGGCGCTCCAGCAGCGCAGCGATCGCCGGTTCGGCCAGGAAACCGATGGCCAGGTTGGTCACGGTGATGCCGAGCTGGGAGGCCGAGAGCTGCGTCGACAGCGACTCCAGGGCCTTGCTGAGGCCTTCTGCCCCGCGTTGGTTGGTGGCTACCGCGCGGTCGACGGTGGAGCGGTCGACGGTGACGAACGCGAACTCCGCGGCCACGAACACCCCGCACGTCACCACCAGCAGCACGGCGGCCGCGAGCAGCAGCCATTCGATCATGATCTGGTCAGCCTAATGGACAGGTCGGTAACGCCCGATCGCCTCCGCGCCAGCCAGCGGAGCTCTCGTGACGTCCGGAGCACACCGCCACGACCTCCGTTGCGGCCCCGCCCCCGCGCTCATCGGGCCCGACCAGCCATGTCCTGTCCGACGCGCCGACCAGAACCGACAGGACGTGACTGGTCGGCAAATCGGGGCTGGTGTGCACCCGCTGTTCACCCAGAGCGACGCCGGGATCAAGGTTCAGAACAGGAAGTACGCCGACACGGCGGCCGGGACGAGCCCGATCAGCAGCAGGGGGGAGTACGGCCGGCCGCGGTGGGCGAGCAGCACCCCCAGCGCCGCCATCAGCCCGAGGACGCCGGCCATCACCCACAGCCCGACGGCGGTCCCACGGTCGGTCCGGGCCAGATAAGGGCTGTAGATCGCCAGCGCGACCGCCGGGACGCCGATCACCACGATCAGCAGGGCAGAGATGATCAACCGTTGCACGAGATCGAGGCTCCGGGCCTCGGCGTGGCCTGCGCTGGGAGACGGCATCACCTGATGACCCTAGGACACGCCCTACGCAGCCAGCGTGAACCCGTCGCGTTCGGGCCCGTCGTCGGTGTCCGGGGTGTCCGGCACGGCGCGCTGCAGCGTGAGGACGACGACGACCAGGCCGACCAGCACCTGAGTGGCGGCGGTGGCGTACCCGAGACCCGGGGGGCTTGCTCCAACGGCGTCAGGGCTGAGAAGGCGAGCGACGACGGAGTCGGCGACGTGATGGATCGATCCGAAGGACGTAACGCCCCACCCGAGGGTGAGCAAGCGCAGCGTGCCCAGCAGCGACTCGTTCACCAGCCAGCCGGCGCCCAGCAAGAATGGGAAGACGTACGCCTCGGCGGGCCAGGTTAGCCAGCCACCGACCGCGGCCGGCAGCACGAACCCGGTGGCCTCGATGACCAGCACGGTGGCGGCGATCAGCGGCTGGACCCCGACGACCACGCACAGGAGGTTGCGGGTGCCGCTCCCACGGGCCCACCCGATGACACCCACCCAGGCGACGCTCAGCAGCAGGGCGGCAACGATCCCCGCCGCGGCGGTGCCGAGGTCGGGTCGGCCGAGCCCACCCCATCCGGGAAAGCCGTGGGTCGCGTCCTGCAGAGCTAGGCAGCGCAGGGACGCCGGGTCGGCCCGGCAGATCGCCCAGTGGCGGGCCGTCGAGATCGCGGTGAGCACCCCGGCGACCACGAGCAGCAGGCCAGCGGCAGCCCAGCGTCTGGTACCCGACATGGGGTGAACCTAAATCAGTCCCGTGAGGATGGATAGGGCTGAGGATCGGTCGACGTCAGACGTTGAACGGACAACGTTTTCCGTGGTGACTCGATCGAACTCAAATTGTTACCTGGATCGCTCAATCTGGTTTGTCGATCCCCCGGCTCGATGCGTAGCGTTCCGGGGTCTGGTCCGGGGACAGGCGGGTCGCCCGACGGTGCATCATGCCTCCGCACGTGATCGGACGGCCCGGGGACCGTCTCCCCTCGCTGCTTGGCTACCCCCCGAGCCGACTGGCAGCGAGGGGAGCGGTCCCTGCTCGGCGATCGAGCCGACTGAGTCAGGTGAGGTCGTCGGCCTGGCCGGGCGCCGAGGGTCGGCTGCGAGCCGAGTCGGCCGTAGCTCCGCCCCGCGCGCTGGTCGACGCGGACTGGCCGGACGCGGGCTGGGCGGGCGCGGGCGGGGCGGGCGCGGGTGGGGCGGGCGCGGGTGACGACGGTGGGTCCGAGGTGGACGGCGCTGAGGCCTTGGCGGGCTTCGACCTGGCCGAGACGGAGGGCGATGGTTGTGCGGATGTGGATGCGGACGAAGATGCGGATGCGGATGCGGATGCGGACGGGGACCCGGTCTCCGACGCGCTGGCCGACGGCGAACGCGACGCCGAGGCGCGCGGCGACTCGCTCTCAGCCGATGTGCTCTCGGTCGGCTTGATCGAGGCGTCGGCCGAGCTGCGGTCCGACGGTTTGCTGCTGGACTCATGGCTCGGGCCGGTCGTCGGCGCCGTCGTGGTCGTGGCCGGCTTCGTACCGCCGGACGCAGGCCCCGTGTTGATGGTCACCGTGACGACGCTGCGGCGCGCCACGTCGGTGTCGGCGGTCGGCAGCTGCTTGGTCGCCGTGCCCACCGTGGCGCCGTCCGGCCCGCGGGTCTCGGCGAACCGGGCGGTCAGCCCGGCGGACGTCAGCTCGCGTTCGGCGTCCGCTCGGCTGCGGCCCACGACCTGGGGGACGGCCACGGTCGAGCCGCTCGGGTTCAGGAACCGATAGATCCCGAATCCGCCGAGCATCGCCACGACGAGCAGGACGACGACGAGGATCCAGCCAACGGGAGACCGACGCCGGGGTTCCTCGGACCGGTTCACGGCGGACGCATCCGCCGGGGACTCGGTGGCGATGGCGGGTTGGAGGGGCGGCGACGGGGTTGGTGGGGCGAGGACCGCGGGAGTCGCCGCCGGCTGGATCGCGGTGGGGGCAGGGATTGGTTCCGTCGACTCCTGCACAGCTGGCGTCAGCGGGGCAACGACCGGCACCCCGGCCAGCACCCGGTCGATGTCGGCCTGCATCTCCCGGGCGTCCTGGTAGCGCTGTCCCGGGTCCTTGGCCAGTGCTTTGGCGACGAGGGCGTCGACGTGGGGGTTGATGCCGGGTTCGTGCACGCTGGGCGCGTCGGCTGCCTCACGGACGTGCTGGTAGGCGACGCTCAACGAGGACTCGCCGACGAACGGCGGCGTTCCGACCAACAGGGCGTAGAGCAGGCAGCCGGCGGCGTAGAGGTCGCTGCGGGGGTCGACGCGCTCGCCCCGGGCTTGCTCGGGTGAAAGGTAGTGGGCTGTCCCCACCACCGCGGCGGTCTGGGTCAGGCCGCCCGAGGTGCTGTCGTCGACCGCGCGGGCGATGCCGAAGTCCATCACCTTGACCTGGCCCGCGGCGGTGAGCATGACGTTCGCCGGCTTGATGTCACGGTGGACGATGCCGGCGGCGTGGCTGTGAGCGAGGGCGTCGAGCACGTCTCGGATCAGGGCGAGGGCCCGTTCGGGCGGCAGGTGAGCCTGGTCGGCAAGCACCTGGCGCAGGGTGGGGCCCTCGACGAGCTCCATCACGATGAACGGGATCGAGGCACCCGTGACCGGGTCGACGTCCGCACCGGTGTCGAAGACCGCCGCGATGGCCGGGTGGTTCAGGCGCGCCGCGGCTTGGGCCTCCCGACGAAACCGGGTCTGGGCGACAGGGTCCGCCGCCAGCTCGGGAGCGAGCCGCTTGACCGCCACCTGACGGTTCAGTCGCAGATCGGTCGCGCGGTGCACCTCGGCCATGCCGCCTCGTCCGAGCGGCTCGCCCAGGACATAGCGGTCCCCGACCGTGCCGGAGCCCTCCGTCATCCCTACGGTCCTCTCCGTGGCGGCCACGTCGGCCTCACGTCACCGCGCGGCTCAGATTTACGTTGTTACGCTAGCGTGAGCATCCGACGACGGGGACAGCGACGGCCCAGCCGGTCCTGACCCCCAGGATTTCGGGGTATGACTTAGATCACAGGGACACGGTGTAACGAATTTGGGCCGGGTCGCGAAGGACCAGTTGATTCCGTAGCCACCTGAACCCCCGAGCAGGCGGCTACGGAATTTTTACGTTCCGGCGCAGGTCGGGAAGCGGGAGTGCGATCCCCCAAGCCGCACGCGTCCCCGACCTCGGCCCAGCCCTTATCAACCACTCCGTCGCCCGCCTCCGCCACTCGCGCCATCGGCGAGCGGGAGCAGGACTTCGTCAGCTTCCTGCGGGGCCGTCGGCCGACCTCAGCCTCGACGGCGACCGCCATCACGTGTTCGCCGTCGTTCCGCTCGACGACCCGTCCGATGTGGACGACCCGTCCGATGTGGACGGTCGAAGGACGGGTGTCGGGGACCCAGGCCTGGTGGACGTCGAAGGTTCTGGTGGTGACGGCCTATCTCGACTCCGACGTCGACCGTGATCCGGAACTGGCCCAAGGAACCATGGCCTGGAGCATCCGGGAGCAGGTGCGCTTCAGCGCCGCTGGCGCATCAGCAGCTGGTCTCAAAGGCGGCCAGTCCCCATCTGTTGCGGGCGATGCGACCGATCAAGCCTCAGTCCTGGGGGCTCGGCCTGATCGGTGCGACCCCGTTCGAGGGTGGGTGGCTCCGGCCGGACACCGCCACCCGGCAACTGAGGATCGTGGACGGGTCCGCGGTGGCGATCATCACCCATCTCGGCCCGACCGGGCGGCAGTCCGACGGCGACTCGGCACACGTCCAGGGGATCAACCGGGTCGCTCGTAGCCTCCGGGGCCGCTTGGCCTACAAGACGGACTGCGGGTGAATCAGCCGGCTGAGATCTGCACCCGGCGGACGTCGAGATCGGGGATGCCGTGAAAGTCGTCCGGGTTGCTGGTGTAGACGGGAAGGTCGTTGGCCATCGCGGTGGCCGCGATCAGGGCGTCGTACGCCCGGGCGGCCGGCTTGCGACCGGCGGATCGCAGAGCTGCGGCAACCCGCCCGAATGCGCGCGCAGCG
>JBPCRP010000111.1:0-5971 GCA_050996715.1 Propionibacteriaceae bacterium | reverse complement strand
TTGGTCCCTGTCGACCAGAGATGCCTGACGTGCCCGGGAACAGCCACCGCAAGGTCGCCATCCGGCGGAAGGGCAAGGACAACACTGCCGGTTCGGGCGGACGCTCCCCCCGCGGCCTGGAAGGTCGTGGGCCCACGCCCAAGGCCGAGGACCGGCCGTACCACGCGAAATTCCACGCGAAGCGGGTCGCAAGCACGACCTCCAGCACCTCCGGGGGTGGCGCGGGACCCAAGCGGACCGGTCGACCCGGCGCCGGCCCCGAGTGGGTCGTCGGGCGCAACCCGGTGCTCGAGGTGCTGCAGGCCGACATCCCGGTGCAGGCGGCGTACGTCGCCGAGGGGGCCGATCGCGACGACCGGCTGCGCGACATCTTCAAGCTTGCGGCCGACCAGGGCCGGCCGCTGCTGCAGGCCACCCGCAACGAGCTCGACCGGATGACCGACGGGGCGATCCACCAGGGCGTGGCGATCCGGCTGGCGAGCTACACCTACGCCCACCTCGACGACGTGATCGCTGCTGCGTTCGAGCGCGCGTCGGCCCAGGGCACCGAGCCGCTGCTGGTGGCCCTGGACCAGATCACCGACCCCCGCAACCTCGGGGCGGTCGTCCGCTCGGCTGCCGCCTTCGGTGCCCACGGCGTGATCATTCCCGAACGCCGGTCGGCCGGCATGACGGCGGCGGCCTGGAAGACCTCGGCGGGGGCCGCGGCCCGGATGCCGATCGCCCAGGTGACCAACCTGACCCGCTCGCTGAAGGCCTGCGCCGACGCCGGCTTCGCCCTGGTCGGGCTCGCCGGCGAAGCCGACACCACCATCGAGTCGATGCCCGAGGCGAGCGGCCCCCTCGTGCTGGTCATCGGCGCGGAGGGTACCGGTCTGTCGCGGCTGGTCCGCGACTCCTGCGACCGGCTCGCCTCGATCCCGATCACCAGCACCGTCGAGTCACTCAACGCCGGAGTCGCCGCCGGCATCGCGCTCTACGAGATCTCTCGGAGCCGGTAACCGTTTCGCCGGTGGTGGACCCCAGAGCTCGGCTAACGTGCCGCTCGTCGACGTGGAGATGTCCTGTCGGCAGAGAAGGTCGTCTCGTGCGCGTCCTCCGTCGGGCAGGGTTGCTGCTCACCGCCCTGCTCACCACGCTGGCGGTGCTGATGACCGCCCCCCCCCGGCCCACGCCGACCCCGGTCCCTACGACCACCACAACGACTTCCCGACGTACAAGTCGCTGTTCGTCAAGGGTCCCGGCATCGGGCACTTCGCCGACCACGTCTCCCGGGGCATCGCCTACTGGCCGGCGACGGACTCGCTCGTGATGACCTACTAGTACAGGGGATCGAGTTCTCCAGCCGTTACCCGTGCTACAGCCAGTCGTGGGGCCGGCGGGAGAAGAGCCGGATCAAGGTGCACGTCCGCACGACCGGCGTACGTCCCCGCGCCGAGCATGTCCGAGGGCATTACCGTGGCCCGCGGCCGGCTCTACGTCACCCACGAATCAGGGGCCAGCGTCTACCGCGGGCACCTGAACCCGTTCGCCAACTCCAAGAACCCGATCTACTCCGTGCACAGCGCCTCGACCTCCCGGTTGATCGCTCGACTCTGATCCATCGGCCCGGACCCGGTAGATTCTGGGGTGTGACCCTCAGCGCCCAGCCCAGCCGTACGGCCGCCGACACCAACACGGTCGCCTCCGAGGCCTATCGCAAGGCCCTTGAGGTCATTGCCGCGGTGGAGCCCCGGATCGCCGAGGCCACCCGCGCCGAGCTCGCCGACCAGCGCGCCTCGCTCAAGCTGATCGCCAGCGAGAACTACGCCTCCCCGGCGGTCCTGCTGACCATGGGGACCTGGCTCTCCGACAAGTACGCCGAGGGCACGATCGGGCACCGCTTCTACGCGGGCTGTCAGAACGTCGACACCGTCGAGGCGCTGGCCGCCGAGCACGCGCGCGAGCTCTTCGGTGCCGAGTACGCCTACGCCCAGCCGCACTCGGGCATCGACGCGAACCTGGTGGCGTTCTGGTCGATCCTGGCCCACCGGGTCGAGCTGCCGGAGCTGGCCGAGCTGGGGCTCAAGGGTGTCAACGACATGACCGAGGCGCAGTGGGAGACGCTGCGCCACAAGTTCGGTCACCAGCGGATGCTCGGCATGTCCCTGGACGCCGGCGGTCACCTCACGCACGGCTTCCGACCGAACATCTCGGGCAAGATGTTCCACCAACGCTCCTACGGCACCGACCCCGAGACGCAACTGCTCGACTACGACGCCGTCCGGGCGGCCGCACATGAGTTCAAGCCGCTGATCCTGATCGCCGGCTACTCGGCTTACCCGCGTCGGGTGAACTTCGCCAAGATGGCTGAGATCGCCGACGAGATCGGCGCGACCTTCATGGTCGACATGGCCCACTTCGCGGGTCTGGTGGCCGGCAAAGTCTTCACGGGCGACGAGGATCCGGTGGCGCACGCGCACCTGGTCACCACCACGACCCACAAGTCGCTGCGTGGACCGCGCGGGGGGCTGGTGCTGGCCACTCAGGAGTACGCCCCCTCGGTCGACCGCGGCTGCCCGATGGTGCTCGGCGGCCCGCTCTCCCACGTGATGGCCGCCAAGGCCGTCGCGCTGGCCGAAGCGCGGCAGCCGGCGTTTCAGGTCTACGCGGCTCAGGTGGCCGACAACGCGCAGACGCTGGCCGAGGGGCTGCTGCGGCGTGGGGGCCGACTCGTCACCGGGGGCACCGACAACCACCTCGTGCTCCTCGACGTGTCCACCCTGGGACTCACCGGTCGGCAGGCCGAGTCGGCCCTGCTCGACGCCGGCATCGTGACCAACCGCAACGCCGTGCCGAACGACCCGAACGGCGCCTGGTACACCACGGGCGTCCGCCTGGGTACACCCGCCCTGACCACCCGCGGCTTCGGCAGCGCAGAGTTCGACCAGGTCGCCGAGCTGATCATGGGTGTGCTCCGGGAGACCACCCCGACCACCACCGCCGCCGGCGCCCCAGGCAAGGCGAAGTACACGCTGACCGACGGCGTCGCCGGCCGGGCCCAGGCCGAGATCGCCGAGTTGCTCGAGCGGCACCCGCTCTACCCCGGACTCGACTTGTCCTGACCCGACCCGCCGGATAGCCAACCAGGGGTCCCCGCGCGCTGCACCGTAACGGCGGGCGATGGCGATGGCGGCCGAGGTGGAGATCGCCCACGTCCCCGACGCCTCGATCGAGAACGACGCCCATCAGGGGCAGGACCGGCTCACCCGGGTCGCTTGCCGACGACCGTGCTCGCTGGGACACAGTGGGGGCATGACACCACCCCACGCCGCTGAACCCTCCGCTTCGCTCGAACACCGCACCCTCGGCTCCGGCACCCAGGCGCTCGACGTCTCGGCGCTCGGCCTCGGTTGCATGGGGATGTCGGAGTTCTACGGCACCACCGACGAGGCCGAGGGCATCGCCACCATCCACCGGGCTCTCGACCTTGGCGTCACGTTCTTGGACACGGCGGACATGTACGGCCCGTTCACCAACGAGCTGCTGGTCGGCCGCGCCATCGCCGACCGCCGCGACCAGGTCGTACTGGCCACCAAGTTCGGCAACGTCCGCAACCCTGACGACCCCACCGACCGGCGGATCGACGGCAGCCCGGAGTACGTGCGGACGGCGTGCGACGCGAGCCTGAGCCGGCTCGGGCTGGACCACATCGACCTTTACTACCAGCACCGCGTCGACCAGTCGGTACCGATCGAGGAGACCGTCGGGGCGATGGCCGAGCTGGTCATCGCGGGCAAAGTCCGCTTCCTCGGGCTCAGCGAGGCGTCGGTGAGCACCATCCGTCGCGCGCACGCGGTGCACCCGATCACCGCCCTGCAGACGGAGTACTCGCTGTGGACCCGCGACCTCGAGAGCGAGATCCTGCCCACCCTGCGCGAGCTCGGGATCGGACTGGTGCCCTACTCCCCGCTCGGGCGTGGCTTCCTCACCGGGGCGATCACCTCGGTGGACGATCTGGACGCCGACGACTTCCGACGCCACAACCCACGCTTCGCCGGTGACGCGATGGCGGCGAACCTGCGTCTGGTCGACCGGGTGCGGGCGCTCGCCGAGGCGAAGGACTGCGCACCCGGACAGCTCGCGCTCGCCTGGGTGCTCGCCCAGGGTCACGACGTGGTGCCGATCCCCGGCACCAAGCGGACGCGCTACCTGGAAGAGAACCTCTCCTCGCTCGACGTCACGCTGACCGCCGACGACCTGATCGACTTGGTCGACGCCGTACCGACCCACGAGGTGCAGGGCGAGCGCTACCCGGACATGGCGAGCATCGATCGCTGATGACCCAAAGGGACGGTTCGTGGCGCTAGCCTCCCGCTCCGCACGCTCAACGGCAGGGCGACCGCCGCCACGAGCCGTCCTTTTGGGTCATCACGACCCGGCGATCAGCTCGTCCAGGTCGGACAGCCGTTCCAGACCCTTGACCGCCCGCATCATCCGCGGGTTCTGCTCGAACCTCGCACGGTGCCGGTGCAGGAAACGCCAGTAGCCGCCGGTGAACGGACAGGCGTCCTCCCCCACCCGCTTCCTCGGGTCGAACCGGCAGTCGTGGCAGTGGTCGCTCATCTTGTTGATGTAGGCCCCGCCCGAGATGTACGGCTTGGTGGCCAGCAACCCACCGTCGGCGTGCTGGCTCATCCCCACGACGTTGGGCACCATCACCCAGTCGTACCCGTCGACGAAGGCGCGGTGGAACCAGTCGGTCAGCTCCTGCGGCCGCCAGCCCTGCTGCAGGGCGTAGTTGCCCAGCACCATCAGCCGCGGGATGTGGTGGGTCCAGCCGACCTCGCGGACCGAGGACAGTGCGCTCTTCACACACGCCGCGTCGGTCCCCTCGCCGTCGAGCTCGGCGAACCAGGTGGGCAGGGAACCGCGCTGGCCCAGCTCGTTGCGGTTCCGGTAGTCCTCACCGAGGTACCAGTACAGATGCCAGATGTAGTCCCGCCAGCCCATCACCTGCCGGACGAAGCCCTCGACGGCGGCCAGTGGCGCGCGCCCTTCCTCGTACGCCTGCTCCGCGGCCTGCACGACCTCGACGGGGTCGAGCAGCCCCAGGTTGAGCGGTGCGGAGAGCATTGAGTGCGCCATCCACCGGTCGCCGGCCATGATCGCGTCCTCGAAGCGGCCGAAGTCGGCCAGCCGGTGGTGAAGGAAGTCGTGCAGGACCGCCAACGCCTCCGTGCGGGTGGCGGCGAAGGTCCGGGGTCCGTCGTCGCCGAGGAACCTCACGCCGTCGGCGGCCAAGCGATCCAGGTCGGTCCGCACCTGCTCGTCAATCTCGTCCTCGACCGGCCGGTACGGCTCGACCAGCCCCAGGTCGGGAGTGCCTTTGGGCGGCGGTTCACGGTTCTCGGCGTCGAAGTTCCAGCGTCCGCCCACGGGCGCGGCGCCATCCATCAAGATCGACATCCGAGTCCGGGCGTCGCGGTAGAAGTCCTCCATCAGCAGCCGCTTGCGCCCCCGGCCGTCAGCCCAGCGGGTGAACTCCTCCCGGCTGGTCGCGTAGCCCCGGGCCGGCAACCGACTGACCGCCCGCCGCGTCGCCACCCGGTCGACGAAGTGCACCGCGGCGTACGAGGTCGGCTGGATGACCTCGAGCTCACCCGTCGTCTGGGCCAGCCCTTCGCCGTAGGTTTCGGTGGTCAGGTAGCGGCAACGCGGTCCCAGCTCGGCCGCCCGGTGCCGCATCGCCGACAGGATCAGGTGGGCCTTCTGCCGGTGGTAGGCCTTGCGTCGCAGGACCCCGTGGGACTCGATCAGCAGGATCGGCTGGTCGTCCCCGTCGCCGAAGTGCGGGCCGAGCTGGTCGCCGAAGAGCCATCGCCACGGTTGGGTCACACCCTCAGTTCATCCCGACCCTCACCGCGAGATGCCCCCAGCGCCATTTTGCTCCCCATGACCCCCTTTCACCAGGGCCACCGGGGCCGCCTGT
>JBPCRP010000150.1:0-8478 GCA_050996715.1 Propionibacteriaceae bacterium | reverse complement strand
TCGACGCCCACTCGATGGTCGTCCGGGCCCTGCAACTGCTCGCAGCCGAGGGTGCCATCGACCCAGCCCGGGCCACGGAGGCCGCCGAGCGCTACCAGCTACACGACGTCACCGCCGGCACCACCGGCACCACCGGCGGCGACTCCTGAGCCGCAGCCGGTGCTGAGGACCGGCGGGTCGGTCCGGTCGTCCTGGTGGGCGGGGATAGCGCTCGGGTTGCTCGCCCTCAATCTGCGGACCTTCGTCGGCAGCGTCGGGGTCGTGCTGCCGGAGGTCCGCACCAGTCTGGCGATGACGGTGACGACGGCGGCTGTGGTGACCACGCTGCCAGTCCTGGTCTTCGCCCTGGCCGGGCCGGTAGCGCCCCGCCTGGTCGCCCGGATCGGGCTGCGGGGCTGCGCACTCGGCTGCCTGGGGGTCTTGGTCCTGGCCCTGGTGGCCCGATCGTTCGCCACCACGACGTGGTGGTTCGTGGCCATGACTGCGCTGGCCCCGTCGGCGGTCGCTGTCGGGAACATCATCTTGCCCGCGGCAGCGCAGCAGTTCTTCCCGCGCCGGGTGGCCCTGGCGGCCTCAGTCGCGACGGTCCTGGCCGTGCTGGGTGGCGCGATCAGCTCGGCGACGACGGTGAGTCTGGCCCAGCTCGGCGGTAGCTGGCGGTTGGGTCTGGGTGGCTGGGGACTGCTGGCGGGGCTGGGCTTTCTGGTCTGGGTGCTGATGCCGCGACGGCGCAGCCGGTCCCCTGGCGTCGTCCCGGCGGGCACCCGCTGGTCTGAGTTCGCCCGGGCTCCGATGGCCTGGGCGATGGCCCTGGTCTTCGCGGCGCAGTCGATGTCGGCCTACGTCGGGTTCGGCTGGCTCGCCGAGATCTACCGATCGGGGGGAGCGGGGCCGGTCCAGGCGGGCTGGTTGGTCGGAGTGTGGAGTCTGCTTGGGGTGCCCACGGGGTTGGCCGTCCCAGCTCTGCTGCGACATCGTGGCGGTGGCGCGTGGATGCCGTGGCTCTGGGCCGTGACCGGGGCCGCGGGCTGGCTGGGCCTTGGCCTGTTCCCCGGCCACCTGGTGTGGGTGTGGACGATCTTGTTGGGCGTGGCCAGCGGGGCGTTCCCGTGGATCATGACCATGATCGCGTTACGCGGCGGCAGCCTGACCCACACCGCACAGCTGTCCGGGTTCGTGCAGACCGTCGGCTATCTGGTGGCGGTCGTGGGGCCTTTCGGGGTGGGAGCTCTGCACGGCGTCAGCGGGAACTGGACCGTACCGCTGATCGTCGTCGCGCTCGTCACCGCGACGATGGGCCCGGCGGGGGCTCGGGTCGTAGCCGGACACAGCTCCCCGCCGTCCACCGGTGAGTCCAACCCGGGTCAGCGTGCAGCCGGGTGAATATGGAGCCGGATTCAGCGTGCAGCCGGATTCAGCGTGCAGCCGGATTCAGCGCCGGAGCAGCTGCCCGACGGGCTGGTCACCCTCGACCGTCCGACCACGCAGAAAAGTTCGACGGACCAGGCCGGTGAGCGCCTTCTTGGCGTACGGGGTGATCGGGTTCTTGTGGTGCAGCTTGGCCGGATCGACGACGAACGTGTCGTCGGGGGCGAACACGGCCAGATCGGCGTCGAACCCCGGCGCCAGCTGGCCCTTGGTTCGTAGCCGGACCAGCTCGGCTGGGCGGGTGGCCATCCAGGAGATCACCTGGTGCAGAGCAATTCCGCGGCGCTGGGCTTCGGTCCAGATCAGCGACAGACCGAGCTGCAGCGAGGAGACACCGCCCCACGCCACGCCGAAGTCCCCGTTCTCCAGGTCCTTGAGATCCAACGTCGACGGGGAGTGGTCGGAGACGATGCAGTCGATGGTGCCGTCGAGCAGCCCCTCCCACAGCAGCTCCCGGTTGCCGGCCTCGCGGATCGGCGGGCAGCACTTGAACGCGGTGGCTCCGTCCGGGATCTCTTCGGCGGTGAGGGTGAGGTAGTGCGGGCACGTCTCGACCGTGAGCCGGACGCCGTCGCGCTTCGCCGCGCGGATCATCGGGAGCGCGTCGGAGGAAGAGAGGTGCAGGATGTGAGCGCGGACCCCGGTCCGCCGGGCTCGCTCGATCACTGCGGCGATGGCGACGTTCTCGGCCGCGCGAGGTCGCGAGGCGAGGAAACGGTCGTAGTGGTCGCCTCCCGGCGCCGGGGCGTGCTCGATGGTGCGGGAGTCCTCGGCGTGCACGATCAGCAGCGAGTCGAACGCGGCGAGCACGGCCATGTCAGCCTCCATCTCGTCCACCTCCAGATGAGGGAACTCGTCGACGCCGGAGTGCAGCAGAAAGCACTTGAAGCCGAAAACGCCTTCGTCGTGCAGCCCCCGAAGCTCACCGGAGTTCCCGGGGATGGCGCCACCCCAGAAGCCGACGTCGACATAGGCCTGCCCCTCGGCCGCGGCTCGTTTGACTGCGAGCGCCTCGACGTCGCAGGTCGGGGGGATGCTGTTGAGCGGCATGTCGATGATCGTGGTGACCCCACCCGCGGCCGCGGCCCGGGTGGCCGTGGCAAAGCCCTCCCACTCGGTACGGCCGGGCTCGTTCACGTGGACGTGGCTGTCGACGAGGCCGGGTATCAGGACCTCGTCGGCACCGAGCTCGACCACCTCGGCGGCGGTCAGTCGACTGCCCAGGGGTTCGATAGCCTCGATCCTGCCGTTGCGGACACCGACCTCAGCGGCGAGCTCGCCGGTCGAGGTCAGTACGCGGTGTCCGCGCAACCCCAGGGCGTAATGGGTCGCAGTCATGGGGTGACCGTTCGCTTCCTTGGTCGGAACTCGGGCAGGGAACTCGGTGCAGGGACGTCAGCTACGCCGAGGGCGGGCCGGATCGCACCACTTGAAGGCGATCCGGCTGCCGATGGACCGCAGCAACGGCCCTGCCTCGGCGATGCTGCGGCGCTGGTCGGGTTGCAGATCCGACAGCGGGTAGACCGCGGAGAGGCCGGCAGACCGAATCTGGTCGAAACCGAGCTGGGTGTGGCCGACCACGGCGATAGCCGGGACGTCAGCCGCACTCGCCGCCCTCGCCACGCCGATCGGACCCTTGCCGGCCAGGGACTGCAGGTCCAGTGATCCCTCACCGGTGATCACCAGGTCGGCCTCGGCCAGTGCCGTGGCGAAGTCCAGCAGCTCCAGCACCAGCTCGGCGCCGGAGCGCACCTCGGGATCGAGCACGGCCAACGCCGCGAACCCGGTCCCGCCGGCGGCCCCGGCCCCGGGTCGGGCGCTGTGGTCCGACCCGACCGCCGCAGCGACCAGCTCAGACCAGTGCGTGAGCCCCGCCTCCAGGCGTTCGAGCTCCTGGACGCCAGCACCCTTCTGTGGCCCGAATACTGCCGCCGCTCCGCTCGCTCCGAGCAGCGGGTTCTCCACGTCGCTCGCCAGCACGAAGGAGACGCCGGCCACGGTGCGCCGGAGCTCGCTGAGATCGATGGTCGCCAGCTGAGCCAGCGCGGCCCCGCCGCGTCCGATCGGGGCTCCCGAATCGTCCAGCAGCCGGGCACCGAGGGCTTCCAGCATGCCCGCGCCACCGTCGGTCGATGCGCTGCCCCCGAGGGCGATCACGATCTCGGTCGCCCCGCCGGTGATGGCGTGCTTGATCACCTCGCCGAGTCCGTAGGTGGAGGCTCCGAGCGGATCGAGGCGGCCGGCGGGCAGCCGGTCGAGGCCACACACCATGGCCAGCTCGATCACGGCTCGCTGCCCGCGCAGGGCGTATCCGGTGTCCAAGGGCTGCCCGGAGGGACCGGTCGCCCAGAGCGGCACCTCGACGTACCCCCGAGTGAGGGCGGCGGCGACGGTGCCGTCACCTCCGTCCGCGATCGGGAATTGGGTGACCTGCAGGGACGGGCGCGCGCTCAGCATCCCGTCCGCCAGGCAGGCAGCCACCTGAGCTGCGGTGAGGCAGCCCTTGAACTTGTCGGGTGCGATGAGGACGCGCATCAGTCGAGCAGACTGATCGCGGTGGGGGCGTCGTCGCCTCGAAGCGCGAGCTCTTCGAACTCGGTGACGTTGTCCAGCTCGGTACCCATCGAGATGTTGGTGACCCGTTCGAGGATCACCTCGACCACCACCGGCACCCGGAACTCGGCCGCCAGCTTGCGGGCCTGCTCGAAGGCCTCGCCCAGCTTGTCGGGCTCGAAGACGCGGATTGCCTTGCAGCCAAGACCTTCCACCACGGCGACGTGATCGACCCCGTAGCCGGTGATCCCGGACGGGTCCGACTCGTCGGTGTTGATGTTGTCGAAGGCCAACGACACCTCGAAGTCCATCTTGAAGCCCCGCTGGGACTGCCTGATCAGGCCGAGGTAGGCGTTGTTCACCAACACGTGGATGTAGGGCAGGTTGAAGTGCGCGCCGACCGCCAGCTCTTCGATCATGAACTGGAAGTCGTAGTCACCCGACAGGGCCACCACCTCGGTGTCGGGGAGCGCGGCACGCACCCCGAGCGCGGCCGGCAGGGTCCAGCCGAGCGGGCCGGCCTGACCGGCGTTGATCCACCGGCGAGGTGCGTAGACGTGCAGGAACTGACCGCCGGCGATCTGGGACAGACCGATGGTGGACACGTAGCAGGTGTCGCGACCGAAGGCGGAGTTCATCTCCTGGTACACCCGCTGGGGCTTGATCGGAACGTTATCGAAGTTGGTGCGACGGTGCAGGGTCTGCTTACGCTGCTGGCAGTCCTTGACCCACACACCGTAGTCGGGCACGTCGTGAGCGGCGACCCGCTCCTTCGCGACCGCCACGAAGAGCTCCAGGGCGGACTTGGCGTCGGAGACGATCCCGTAGTCAGGGGCGAACACGCGCCCGATCTGGGTCGGTTCGATGTCGACGTGGACGAAGGTCCGGCCCTCCCGGAAGACGTCAAGGCCGCCGGTGGCGCGGTTGGCCCACCGGTTGCCGATGCCCAGCACGAAGTCGGAGGCGAGCATTGTCGCGTTCCCGTAGCGGTGGGCGGTCTGCAGACCGGCCATGCCGGCCATCAGCGGGTGGTCGTCGGGGATGGTCCCCCAGCCCATGAGAGTGGGGATGACGGGCACCTGCAGCGTTTCGGCTAGCTCCACGAGCAGGTCGGACGCGTCGGCGTTGACGATGCCGCCGCCGGCGTTGATGATCGGCCGCTCGGCGGCGCACAGCATGTCGAGGGCCTTCTCGATCTGGGCCCGGCTCGCCGCCGGGGAGTAGACCGGCAAGGAGGTGTAGGTCTCGGGGTCGAAGTCGATCTCGGCCATCTGCACGTCGAACGGCAGGTCGAGCAGGACCGGACCGGGCCGGCCCGAGCGCATCAGGTGGAACGCCTGCTGGAACGCGCCCGGCACCTGGCCCGGCTCGAGGATTGTCGCCGCCCATTTGGTGACCGGCTTGGCGATGGAGGCGATGTCGACCGCCTGGAAATCCTCCTTGTGCAGCCGGGCCACCGGGGCCTGACCGGTGATGCAGAGGATCGGGATGGAGTCGGCCGACGCGGAGTACAGGCCCGTGATCATGTCGGTCCCGGCCGGGCCGGAGGTGCCGAGGCACACACCGACGTTGCCGGCCTTGGCCCGGGTGAACCCCTCGGCCATGTGGGAGGCGCCTTCGACGTGCCGGGCGAGGATGTGCTTGATGCCGCCGTGGCGACGCATGGCGTCGTAGAACGGGTTGATCGCGGCACCGGGGAGCCCGAAGGTCTGGGTGGCACCCTCCAGCTCGAGGATCTTCACGGCTGCATCGACTGCACGCATCTTGGTCACTGTCCACTCACTTCCTGGCCCGAGAGCCGTTCCACTCCACGCAGCAGGGCCGAATGGTCCAGGCTGCCGTCTCCTTGGGCGCGCAGCGCCCCGATCAGTTGTGCGGTGAGCGTGCCCACGGGCAACGCCACGCCTCGCTCGCGGGCCGCCGCGGTGACGATGCCCATGTCCTTGTGGTGCAGGTCGATCCGGAAGCCGGGTGCGAACTGACCCGCCAACATCGAGGCCCCCTTGCGGTCGAGGACCGTGCTGCCGGCCAGGCCCCCGGCGAGAACCTTCAGCGCAGCCTCGGTGTCCACGCCGTAGGCGCGGAGGAACACGATGGCCTCCGCGACGAGCTCGTAGTTGCCGGCCACGATCAGCTGATTGGCTGCTTTGACCGTCTGCCCTGACCCGGGTGGGCCGACCAGCACGACGGTGGGTCCCATGGTCTGCAGGATGGGCAGCACTTCGTCGAAGTCCGCCTGCTCCGCGCCGACCATGATCGACAGCTTGGCCTCGACCGCGCCGGCCTGACCGCCACTGACCGGCGCATCGACCACCCGGATGCCGGCCTGCTGGCCGGCCTCGGCGAGCTCGACGGCGACGTCGGGTCGGATGGAGGACATGTCGACGTGGATCGAACCCTGCTTGGCGTGGGCGTAAATACCGTCCTCGCCGAGGGCGACGGCCTGCACGTCGGGGGAGTCCGGAACGATCGTGATGATCACGTCGGCGTCCCGGACCGCCTCGGCGATCGAGTCGGCACCCCGCCCGCCGGCGGCGACGAGTTTGTCGATGGCGGGACGGCTGCGGTTGTAGCCGACCACGGTGTGGCCGGCGTCGATCAGGTGCCCGGCCATGGGGGCCCCCATGATGCCGAGGCCGATGAAGGCGATGGTGCTCACGATCGATCTCTCCTGTGCTCTGTGGGTGGTGGTGCTCGGTGGGTGGTGCTGTGGGTGGTGGTCAGCCGCGGCGATCGACCGGTAGCCAGCTCAGGCTCTCCTCGGTGCTCGTCGTCGGCTTGTACTCCAGGGCGACCCATCCGGCGTAGCCGCTCGCCGCGATCCTGCTGAGGTAGCGATCCAGGGCCAGCTCTCCGGTTCCGGGCTCGCCGCGACCGGGGCAGTCGGCGATCTGGACGTGGGCGATGCGGTCGGCGTAGGCGTCGATCGCGGCGTCGAGGTCGTCACCGTTGTTGGCCAGGTGGAACAGGTCGCACAAGAACCCGACGTTGGGTGCCTCGACCCGGTCCAGGACGGCGATCACGTCGGCGGCCGTCCGCAGGGGGTAGGGCTTCGGTCCACTGACGGGTTCGACCAGCACCGTTGCGTCGATGGCGCGAGCCGCCGTGGCGGCGTTCTGCAGGTTCTCGGTGCCGAGCTCGTCCTGCTGCTCAGCGGCGACCCCGTCGATCCGGTTGCCGTAGAGCGCGTTGAAAGCGCGGACGCCCAGCTGCTTGCCGATGCCGATGGTCACCTCGACGTTGTCCGCGAACTGGTGGGAGCGACCCGGCACCGACAACACGCCGCAGTCGGGTCCGGCGAGGTCGCCGGCGAAGAAGTTCAGGCCGATGAGCTGCACCCCGGCGTCGCGCACGGCAGCGACGAAGGCGTCGACCTCGACGTCGGCCGGGGACGGCTGGTCGGGCCACGGCCACCAGAACTCCACCGCGGAGAAGCCGGCTGCCCGGGCCGCGTCGGGACGCTGGAGCAGTGGGAGCTCGGTGAAGAGCATCGAGCAGTTGGCGGCGTAGCGGAGGCTGTCCATGGTTCCGTCCTGTGGAAATCAAGTTCTGCTGAGTGGAAACTTAGCAAGAAGTCGAGGTGCGCGTCAACCGGTCGCGGACTGGAGGAACCGCGTACAATCTTCCGCATGCCGGAAACACAACCCGTCAAGAACGCGCCAGAACGCGTGCAGTCAGTGGACCGGGTGTTCACCCTGCTGGAACGCTTGGCTGACGCCGGTACCTCCTTGAGTCTCTCCGAGCTGGCGGAGCGCACTGATCTGCCGATGGCCACGATTCATCGACTGCTGCGATTCCTGGTCGGAGAGGGATACGTTTATCAGCAGGAATCCAAGCGGTACTCACTCGGGCTGCGGATGATCCGTCTCGGTGAGGCCGCGAGTCGCGGTCTGGGAACCTGGTCGATGCCCTACCTCTCTGAGCTGGTGGTCAGGTTCGGGGAAACCGCCAACCTGGCGATCCTGCAGGGTGATGCGTGCGTCTACATCGCCCAGGTGCCCTCCCCGCAATCGGTTCGCATGTTCACCGAGGTCGGTCGGGTCGTGCTCCCGCACAGCACCGGCGTCGGCAAGGCCATGTTGTCGATATTGCCCGACGACCGCGTGCGCGAGTTGCTGGGTCGGACCGGAATGCCGGCCCGCACCGAGCACACCATCACCAACGAACCCGACATGCTCGAGGCGCTCGAACGGGCGCGGAAGCTCGGCTACACGATCGACGACGGTGAGCAGGAGCTGGGTGTGCGGTGCGTCGCGGTGCCGATCGAGGGATTGCCGTTCCCCGCGGCCTTGTCCGTCTCCGGGCCGAGCAGCCGGATCGGAACCAAGGACGTGCCGCAGATGGCGCCGTTCGCGCAGGCCGTTGCGGTCGAGATCAGCGAGGCGTTCCGAGCCAGCAGCCGGGGCAGCCGAAGCGGGGGCGCCTGGCAGGACGCGTCCTGAGCAGCGCTCGAGCCCGGACTGGCGTCGGCTTGCCGAGGGTCGGCAGGCAGGGGGG
>JBPCRP010000098.1:0-36928 GCA_050996715.1 Propionibacteriaceae bacterium | reverse complement strand
AACGTGATGGCCCGGGCCGTCGTGGGATTGATGGTCGACCGGCTCGCCCAAGGTCCCGGCGCTCCCTACCGGCAGACCGACTTCGGCTCCCGGCTGGTACTGCGGGACACGCTGGGGCCGGCTCCGCGGTAAGCATCCCGAGCCAGGAGGTGACCTGCGCCACTCCGAGACGTTCCCGCGGGAACGTTTCGGGTGACGCGGTTCGCTCGATCTCTGAGCGGCGGTCCGTCTGACGGGACCGACGTTGGGCATCCACGGGCAAGGGGGGCAGGATCGAGTCGTGCCCAACAAAAAGGCCAAGGGATCTGGGGGCGGACGGCCCCAGCATCTGCAACCGGTACCGGACCCGGTGGAGATCGAGGTGATGGCCGATCTCGATCCGGTCGAGCTCATCGAGCCCGTCTACGCCGCTCTCGCCCGTGACATCGGCACGTCCCGCGATCCGCTGACGGTCGAGTGCGGCGTGGCCGAGTGGTTGGCCATGTCCACCCAGATGATCACCGCTGGGGTGCCTGCCGACGAGGCGGACCAAGCACTGGCCGCCTTCCTCGGTGCGTTCGTCGAGGTCGCGCGCCGGCATGCGACTCCCCAGTCCCTGGCCGTGCTCCGCGCCCTGAGTGCCCTGCCGGGCACCCCGTCGGCGGAGGTGGCCGGCGCCGCGGCCGCCGAGCTCGCCGCCTCCGGGATCGCCGACCGGGCCTGGGTCGCGAAGCTGAGCCAGGTCCGACCGACCAGTTGCCTGCGCTACGGCCACGTCGACGGCAGCCAGGAGTCGCTGCTCGCCGGCTTCGGCTACGGCCGCAACGAGCACGCGATCGCGGTGCTGATCGACCACGACCTGGGCGGCGGGATCAAGGACTGCTGGGTCACCGTCGAGCCCGAGACCGCCCGCCAGCAGATCCTGACCACGGTTGGGTTCGATCCCTTGGTCGAGGTGGGCCCGATCGATTGGATCCGGGCCGAGCGCATCCTCCGTACGGCACTCAGCCGTCCGATCTGTGCGGTGGACGACGACCAGGTCAGCGACACCGCCGCGACGGTGCCTCTGCTGCGTCGACGAGTCGACGTCCTCGGTGGTGAGTCGTGGCAGCCGGCCGCGCCGACGGCCGCCACGCGTCGGTCGCCCGCTAAGAAGACCTCGACGTCGCGGCCGGGATCCCGCGCCCCGGACCAGCTAACCTCCTACCAGCTCAAGGTGACGCTGACCGGGTCGAAGCCACCGATCTGGCGCCGGTTCGTGGTGCCCGAGTCGATCTCCCTGGACCGGTTGCACGAGGTGATCCAGGTGGGGTTCGGCTGGACGGACTCCCATCTCCACCTGTTCGAGATCGACGGCGAGAACTTCGGTCCGGCCGGCGAGTGGGACGAGGTCCGCTCTGAGCGGGTCTCCCTGCGTCGCCTCGTCACCGTCGGTGACCGCTTCAGCTACGTCTACGACTTCGGTGACGACTGGCGCCATACGATCCAGGTCGAGAAGCGACTCCCGGCCGGCCCCGGCCCGGGTGGGTCACGCTGCCTCGCCGGCCGGCGCGCCGCACCGCCGGAGGACTGCGGCGGCAGCTACGGCTACGACGAGGTGCTCGAGGTGGTCAGCGACCCCGAACGGGCCACCGACGAACTGCGCCGCTGGGCCGCCGAGACCCTGGGTCTGGCTCCGGCGGGCCTGCCCGCGTACGACCCGGCCCGTTTCGACCGAGACGAGATCGACGCCGCCCTGTCCGTCCTGGGCCACTGACGCCTGGACCCACCCGCGCACCCCGACACCTGATCGACGCCGCCTACCGGGCGTGCGCCGCGAACGGGTGCAGGTGCTTCACGAAATGGTCGGCGATGACACCGTAGAGCTCCTCCTCGTGGTCGTTCCACACCTGGTACATCCGGGGTCGGAACTCCTCGAGGATGGCGCCGTACCCGACATGCAGGACCTGGCGGGAGTCGACGACGTCCATCAGGCGGTCGACCTCCGCATCGCTCGGATCGACGGGGATCCGCGCCGGATCGCAGGACAGGTGGTAGCTCTTGCGGTTGGCCTCGAAGCTGTCCAACGCGAGCGCGAGAATCTGGCGCATCAGGTCGTGGTCGTTGTGCGCGATCACCCGCAAGGCCTCGGCCCAGCTGGTACCGGCGGTCTTGAGGTGAACCATTCCCTGGGTGGCCTCGGTGATCAGGGGATAGGTCGAGTACTTGTCGGAGCCGGAGTGCAGGGACAGCTTGTAGGGACCGAGGGCGCGGGCGAGTCCGGCGTGGATCTCGAAGTCCCGCTTCAGCTCGTCGAGGTCACCGATGTACTCGACGCCCTTCTCGAAGCGACCGACGAAGCGCGGCGCGAACGAGACGAACTCCATGCCCAGCCGCTTGAGCTCACTGACCACCACCACGTGTTCGGCCGGTTTGGTCGGGTAGTCGGTCTCGTCGACGGCGAACTCCACCTCGCAGTCGATCCCCTTCTCCTGCAGTCGTCGGTACATGGCCATGGCGTGGGAAAGGGACGGGCCGTACTTGGCCATCGCCCGCAGCACCGATTCCTCGTCCAGCTCGACGGCCTCGTGCTCGAGGTCGATGCGCCGCCCGACGTAAGACCTGGTGAAGGTCGCGAGGTCGGTGTCCAAACCCGACCAGTCCAGAGCGTCGACCTTGGCCTTGATGGTGGCCGGGTCGGCGTGCTCGGCCTCCGGGTCGACCTCGGCCTTGGGGTCGAGGGTGTAGAAGACGAACCCGGCGGCCACCGTGTCGTCGATGTCGTCGAGCTGCTCCAGGTGATCGGCGTCACCGCCGACGGGTTCGGTCCAGCCGGCCTGGAAGGCCCCCCACGTCGCGTCGTCGAGCACGTCGCGCGGGGTTCGGTGGCAGCGCCCCATCTCGCGGACCGACTGCTGCGCGAAGACGGGTCTGATCGGGGCGCCGACGGCCTTCAGCGCCCGGACGTGACCGGGCGTCACCAGCCCCAGCCGGTCGCCGAATCCAGCGGAGGTGTGCAGACCGCTCCGCGATGGCGTCAGCCACGGCAGGGCTGAGCGCAGCGCCACGGCGTTTTCGGCGGTGGTGTCGGCCACGAAGCGCACCTGGCCGTCGACGGTCTCGGCTGCACCCGCGAAGCCGCTGAAGCTGGACTCGTCATCAGCCACCGCCACCAGTCGCTTGGCGCCACCGTCGGCGCGTTCCAGCCAGTAGGTGGCGCCTCCGTAGGAAACCTGCGATGCGGGGTAGGCGTCGTCTCCGAGCAGGGTGGGGCTGGCGGGATCCAGGGCCTCAGGTCGAGCGGTCACGGTGTCGCCTTTCGTCGGTCGTCGTCGTCGGTCGTCGTCGGTCATCGGTCGTATGGGTCGTCATGCGGTCTCAGCCCTCGATCCCCGACGGATCGGGCTCGCGGCCGTCGGATTCAGCTCGGTGCGTGCTCGCGGCACCGGGTCGCAACCGATAGAGCACCTCTCCGGCGTGCGGCTCGACCAAGGTGTCCGGGTCGGCCTCGTAGGCCGCGACGTCCACCGTGGCGGGATCGAGGTAGCGCAGGTTGACCGCCTCGACCACCTCGCGGGGGATGCCGGTGGCGAGGGTGACCGTGACCCGGTTCGTCTCGCCGTCCACCGCGTTCCAGGTGCCCTGACCACGCAGGTGGGTGGAGTGTGCGAGATCTCCCCACGGCTGGTCGACGAATCGCTCCCACTGGCCCAGGAAATAGTCCCGGTTGTGGTAACCGATCTCGGCCATGTGCGGGTGCATGACCGAGATCTCGGTGATGTGCGGTGCGTAGATGATCACCTCGCCGCCGTCCGCCACGATCGGCTCCAGCTTGTAGAAGCCCTTCGCCGCCGTCCAGATGTCCTCGTACTTGGTCGGCATGATCGACAGCACCCGGCGGACCGGGGTCTCGCGGTAGCTGACGTGGGTCTCCGCCGACACCGCCGCGCAAGCCGCCCAGGCGTCCTCCGGTGTCCCGAACGCCGCCGCGTGCAGGGTGTCGGTGCCCGACTCCACGACCAGGCACAGCGCCAAGCGGCGGGCCGGGATCATCGCCGCCGCCTCGTTGATCAGGGCTCGGACCGGGGTGACCCCGAGCGTGCCGATCATCTCCGAGCTGGTGATCAGCGCCCCGACCCAGTGCGATACGTCGATGAGCTCTGCTCCAGACACCCCGGGGAAGAAGTATTTGTTGCCCCCGGAGAAGCCGACGACCTCGTGCGGGAACACCGGGCCCACCACGATCGCCACGTCGGCCTCGGCGACGTGGCGGTTGATCCGCACGTCGACCGAGGTGTCGGTCATCAGCCCGCCGGTGAGCTCGGCCAGGCGTTCGGCGCCGATGGTGCCGAGCGTGGTGAAGGTGTCCGGTAGCCAGGACTCGTGGTTGCGGATCTGCCACCCCGGGTACGTCGACTGGCTGTCTCCCTCCGGGTATCCCAGATGCCGCGCGAGATGCCCCTCGCTCATCGCTTGATGGGTGCCGAGGGCGACGACCACGGTGACCGAACGGACCCGGCCCGACAGCGCGTCGCGGACCGAGCGCAGCACCAACGGCAGCGGGCAGCTCCGGGTGCCGTCGGGCACGACCAGGCACACCGTCGCCCCGTCCAGGTCGGCATCGGCCAGGGCCGTGGCCACGAAGTCGGCGACCTGCGGCTCACGCAGACGCTCAGTGGCACCGCCCACGAAGGCGGCACCGGACGTGGACCCCGGGTCGGGTCGGAAGGGTGTCGATGCTGGCACGACTGATCGTTTCTCCTCGCAGTGGTCGGGTAGTGGTCGGGCGGGATCAGGCGGAGTCGCCGGTGATGGTGGCGAGGTGGGAGTGGACGAGGTCCAGCACCGTCGCATCGTCGGCCAGGCGTGCGTCGACCAGGCGGACGAGGGCACCGATCGCGGACTCCCGGGGCTGGTTCGCGGCCGCGGCCACGCCGGCGGCCTCGCCGTCGGCGGGGGGGTGCTCGGACATGACCACGGCGATCCACGAGGCCAGCGCCCGGACGGCGGCCGTTCCGCTGCGACCACGACTGCGTTCCGACACGATGATGGGTGCGATCCGCACGCGCATCTTGGTGGCCCCGTTGATAGCGATCTGGCTCAGCCGGTGCTCGATGCGGGAGTTCTCGAACCGCTCGATCAGCGCCGCACGGTAGTCCGGCAGCGCCAGGCCCTCGGACGGGAGCGCCTCGACGGCTTCGTCCCAGTAGTCCTCGACCCACTGTCGGCACACCGGATCGGCGATCGCGGCGGCCACCGTGTCGTGGCCGCTGAGCAACCCGAGGTACGCCATCAGCGAGTGCGAGCCGTTCAGCAGCCACAGTTTGCGTCGCTCGAAGGGCAGGATGTCCGTTACGAAGCGAGCGCCGGCGGTCTCCCAGGCGGGCCGGCCGGCGGGGAACTCACCGCTCAGGACCCAGTCCCTGAACGGCTCGGTCACGACCGGGGCTCGGTCGTGCCAGCCGACCAGTTCGGTGGCGACGAGCAGGTCCTCGGGTTGGGTGGTGGGGGTGATCCGGTCCACCGAGGTGGACACGAAGGCGATGTTGTCGCCAATCCACTCCGACGTCTCCGGCGAGACCTGCTCGGCCAGGGCGATCAGCCCGCGGCCGACGAACTCTCCGTTGGCCGGCATGTTGTCGCAGGGGACCACGGCCAGACCTGCGACACCGGCTCGCCGCCGCACCTCGAGTCCGAGCAGGATCCGCCCGAGGGCGGTCACGGGTCCAGTCGCGAAGGAGGTCGGCAGGGACGGCGACGTCAGCACCCGGCTGAGCCAGGCGATGTCCTCCACGACGACAGGATCGCCGGGGTCGGGTTGGGCGTCTGGCGTCAGCCGGTAGCCGGCTTCGGTGATCGTGACGGTGATGATGGCGGTGCTCGGCGCGGCGACGAGCTCGACGAACCGGTCGAGATCCGCGCCGTCCACGGCCTGCACGAGGTTGGTGATGATGGTGCCGGTGTCACCGCTGGTGGACCGTTCGATCAGGGTGTACAGGCCGTCCTGGTGAGCCAGGCCCTCAGCCGCTTCGGGGCTCCGGCCGGTGAAGGCGGCGATGCCCCAGTCCGCACCGTCAGCCGCCGCGGCGGTGAACCAGGCCTGGTGCGCCCGGTGAAAGGCGCCCAGTCCGACATGCACGATGCGCACCGGAGGGCTGCCGACCGGGCCGTCGCGTCGGCTGAGCGCGGCCCGGGTGAGATCGTCGGGAGCCGTTGACGCCCTGCTCGGTGATGACACGGTGATCTACTCCTGGTTGGTTGGGGCGGCCAGCCGGCGGAGTGCCGGCTGGCCCCATGGCTGCTCCCGCGGCCTGTTGCTGCGCAGAGCCATCAGTCGTCGCGGGCGTCCTTGACCTGAGAGACCAGCTGGGTGGGATTGATGAACCGCAGCGCGACGATCAAGATGAGCAGCATCAACGCGGTGTAGATCACGCCCATGGACGAGATCAGCTGTCTCGCCTCGCCGCCTCCCGCACTGGTCATCGCGCGGTAGATGGCGACCACCAGCGTGTCCGACCTGGGGCCGGACACCAAGAAGGTCAGGTCGAACATGCCCACGGTCCGGACCAGGACGAGGATGCTGGCGGCGAGGATGCCGGGCACGAGTATCGGCGCCAGGATCCTGGTGAAGACCCGCCGGGTGCTGGCTCCACACATCCGGGCCGCGTTCTCGATCGACGGATTCACCTGCTCGATGAACGGCGTCATGGTGACGATCACGAACGGGACCGACGGCACCAGGTTGACCAGGATGACGGCGAGCACCGTTCGGCCCAGCCCGACGTTGTACATCACGGTGGCCAGCGGGATCCCGAAGGTGATCGGCGGAATCAAGATCGGCAGCAGGAACAGCAGCATCACCAGATTCTTGCCCGGGAAGTTGCTCCGGGCCAAGACGTAGGACGCTGGCACCCCGACCACGACCGAGACGATGATCACCGAGAAGGCCACCAGCAACGTCACGCCGATGATGTGGGTGAGATCGAACCGCGTCCAACCGTCCTGATACCAGGAGGTGGTGAACTTCTCGGGCAGCCAGGTGTTGAACCACGGCTTGCCGAACGAGTCGACCAGCACGCTGATCACGATCCCGAACAAGAAGATGAAGAACGCGGCGATGCCGGCCCCGGCGAACCACGTGCCCGGCGACGCGGCCAAGGATTTCTCGCCGGGCGGGAGGCCGGCGTTCGGGGGAGTTCGGGCGGCCTTGGTCGGGGGGGTCGCCTTGACCTTGCGCTCCAGCGTTGAGTTGGCCATCAGCCCTTACCTCCGGTTGAACCCTTGTAGAGGAACGAGCGGCCCAAGAAGACGATCGCGATGACGATCAGCTCGACCACGCCCATCATGATCGCGATGGTGGAGGCCATCCCGTAGTCGAGCTGTTCGGCGAACGCGCGGTAGGCCATCAGGGCCAGCACCCGAGTCGACCCGGAGGCGTCACCGACGAGCCGGGCCGAGGGGAACACGCTGAAAGCCAGCACGAAGGTCAGGATGAAGGTGGTGGCTAGTCCGGGGGCCAGCAGGGGCAGCGTGATCCGACGGAACCGTTGCTTCCAGTCGGCCCCCAGGGTCCTGGCGGCGGCCTCCAGCGAGGGATCGATCCCGGACAGGTACGACGAGATCAGCAGGTAGGCGAAGGGGAAGCCCGAGATCACCAACGAGAAGAACACGCCGAGATAGTTGTTCACCAGCTGCAGCGGCTGGTCGATGATCCCGGTATCGGTCAGGACGCGGTTCAGCCAGCCCTGCCGCCCGGCGAAGATCAACAGGCCCTGGGCCGTGAGCACCGTGCCGAGCGTGATCGGCAGCACCAGGAGAGTCTGCAGGGTCCGCTTTCCCCGGAACTTGCTGCGGAGCTTGAACGCGACCGGGATCGAGATCAGCACGTTGAACAGCGCAGCCGGCAGGGCTAAGCGCATGGTGAGCCAGACCGAGTCGAAGACGAAGCTGTCGTTGAAGAACGCCAGATAGTTGGCAAGGATGCCTCCCCCCCATTTCGCCTGGGTCGCGGGAAGCGGCTGGAAGGTGAGCCCGATGCCGTAGGCGAACGGGTAGACGAACAGCGCTATCGCGAACACCACGGCCGGCACCAGCAGCAACAACCGGGTGCTTACTCCCCGCTCGGCCAGCCGGTGGCTGAGGCTCGCGGTGCTCTTGGCCGGCGTGGAGGTTGCCGTCGTCATCGGCGGACCTCCGCCAGCTCGCGTTCCTCATCGGACGTGACGTCCAACGCGCTCTGGTAGACCAGCGCGCGCTGCGGATCCAGAGACAGCGTCACCGTGCTGCCCGGTACCGGTGCCGTCTCGGCGTGCACGTAGAGGTTGTGACCCGCTGAGGTGCTGACCCCGACGGCGAATTCCCGTCCCTGGTACTCGACCACGTTCACCAGGGCCTCGAAGAGATTGCGCCCCGAGGCGGTCTGGCCGCCGACGACGACGTTGAGGTCGGACGGCCGGATCGCCACCCGAACGTTGTCCCTGCTCTTCGCGGGCTGCACAAGCGTCGCATCGAGGCTGAGGCCGGCCCCGACGACGCGCGCCGTCGTGCCCGAGACCGACTCGACCTCGACGTCGATCAGGTTGCGATAGCCCATGAAGTCAGCGACGTGCCAGTTGGCCGGGTTGTTGTGCAGCTCCTCGGGGGTGCCGACCTGCTGGACGCGGCCCTCCCGCAGCACGACCAGGCGGTCGGCCAGCGACAACGCCTCCTCCTGGTCGTGGGTGACGTAGACGGTGGTCAACCCCAGCGACTGGTGCAGGCGTCTGATCTCGGTCCGCATCTCCAAGCGGAGCTTGGCGTCGAGGTTGGACAGCGGCTCGTCCATCAGCACCAACCGCGGTTCGAGCACCACCGCACGGGCGATGGCGACCCGCTGCTGCTGGCCGCCCGACATCTGGCCGGGCAGCTTCTTGGCGTGCTCCTCGAGCTTGACCAGGGCCAGCCCCTCGGCCACCCGTCGGGCGACCTCGGCCTTGGGCAAGTTGCGCATCTGCAGGCCGAAGGCGATGTTCTTCTCCACCGTGAGGTGGGGGAACAAGGCGTAGTTCTGGAAGACCATCCCGAAGTCACGCTTCTCCGACGGCAGGATGTCGATCCGTTTGCCGTCGATCGAAATTTCGCCGTGGGTGAGAGGAAGCAGACCCGCCAAGCAGTTCAAGGCGGTCGACTTGCCGCAACCCGACGGTCCGAGCAGGGCGATGAACTCCCCTGACCGGATCGTCAGGTTGAGGTCGACCAACGCGTCGCGACCTCCGAACCTGCGACCGACATCCTTCAGCTGAAGCGATTCGAACGTGTTAGCCGACAACGACATGGTGCTACTCCTTGAACTTTCCGGAACCGACTTGGCGATCCCAGAGATCGAAGGCCTTGACGAGCTCGGCCGGCTTCAGGGGAGTGGCCTTCGGCTTCTCCTCGATCAGCGCGTCGTACCAGTCGCGGCCGTACTGCTTGATCAGGTCCTGGCTGGCCTGCGGAGCCTTGTCCAGCGTGGCGCCCTTGACGGCCGGGCCGGGGTAGAAGTACCCGCTGTCGTAGGCCATGGCGTTCAGCTCAGGGGTCAGCATGGCGTTCAGCAGCAACAGGATCGCGGACAGCTTGTCTGCGGACTGGCCCTTGGGCACCACCGCGTAGTGGGCATCGGTCACCCAGGTGAAGTCGGAGAACGCCGCCGCCTCGATGCTGGCCGGCTCCTTGGAGGTGGCGCGGGGTTCGATGTCCCAGCCGGTGGTGGTCGGGACCATCGACCAGGTACCGTCGGCCATGTTCGAGATCACCTGTCCGGTGCCGGTCGGGTAGTTGTCGACGTACTGACCGAGCTCCTTGAGGTAGGCCCAGGTCTTGTCCCAGCCCTTCTCCGGGTCAGTGGGATCTTTGTCGCCCAAGATGTAGGGCAAGCCCTGGAGGAAGGTACGCCCCGGCCCGGAGTTGGCCGGCCGGGCGTAACCGAACTTGCCCGGGTGGGCCTTGGCCCAGGCGAGCAACTCGGCCGGGGTCTTGGGGACCTCGGTGACCACCTTGGGGTTGTACTGCAGCAGCGGTCCCGACGGGTAGTAAGTGGTGACCGGCCCGAAGCCCTCGGCCAGCTTCTGCATGTTGGCGGCAGGTTCGAGATAGTTCTGCTGGTTGGACAGCCGGTCGCCGTAGTCGGTGACCAGTGGGATCCACAGGTTCTGGCTGATGCCCGCCGACAGCCCGTCGGTCCCGGTCATCACCAGGTCGACCGACAACTTGTTGCTGTCCACCTGCGGCTTGATCGTGCCGACCAGGTCGGGCGCGCCGGCACTCTCCCAGGTCACCGACGAGATGACGTCCGGGTTCGCCTTGATGAAGGCGTCCACCATCGGGCCGGTGAGCTTTTGGTTGCCGGCGACGTCGAGGATGTGCAGGCTCACCGGGGCGGAGGGCTTGGCCGGCACGTCCGACGGATTCGTCACCGGCGCGTTCCCGGTGGCCGAGCCGGTGCTGGGGGCACTGCAGCCACTGACCGCCACGGCAGCGAGGGCGACCGCAGACACCAGATATTTCAGTGTTCGTGCTCGTGTGCGCATAGCGCGTCCTTCTTTCTGTTGTCGTCTGCAGACACGGGTGTCTGCAGGGCGAGGTCACACAGGGAGTTCGATCGACCGCAGGGCTGAGTCTCGCGGTGGAGCTGGGGCGGTCGCGGCGACACCCGTCGATTCGCGGACCACCAGTTGGACGGGGAGCTCGCGTTCGGGGTGGGTGTCGACGTCCTGGCCGAGCACGTCCATCAGCACGTCGACGCTGGCCCGCCCCATCTGGAACCGCGGAAAGGCGACCGCGGTCAGGGTGGGGGAGGCCAGACCCGCGATCGGTATGTCGTCGAAACCGGTCACACTGACGTCACGAGGAACGCCGACGCCGCGTTGCCGGAGCCGGTCCAGCACGCCGACGGCCATCAGGTCGTTGTAGGCCATCACCGCGGTGGCGCCGCTGGCGATGGCCAGATCCCCGGCCTGGACGCCACCGGCGAAGACCGGCGCAAAATGTCCCAGCTCAATGAGGTCGAGATCGGGGAACGTCGCCGAGCAGGCCCGAAAGGCCGTGATCCGTTTGCCGTCGGACCACGAGGTGGTCGGCCCACCGGCGTAGGCGATCCGGCGGTGGCCCAGGGCGACCAGGTGGTGCATCGCGGCGCGGACCCCCCCACCGTTGTCGAAGGTGAGCGCCGACAGGTCGCCCACCCGCCGGTTGATTAAGACCACGGGTTTGTCCTGGGCGAAACGCTCCAGAACGCGGTCGGAGCCCCGCGGGGAGCACAAGATCAGCCCGTCGACCTGCTTCACCAGGCTTCTGATCACCTCAGCTTCGACGGCCGCGTCCTCCTCGGCGTCGCCGATGAAGACGGCATAACCCAGGGACCGGGCCCGGGCCTGGACGCCTTTGCAGATCGACCCGAAGAAGGGGTTCTCCAGGTCTGGCACGACCAGGCCGATGCAGCCCGTGCGTCCGGTGATCAAGCCGCGGGCGGATCCGTTGGGGTGGTACCCCAGCGCGCGGGCGGCCCGGCGCACCCGAAGCCGCGTGTCCTCGGCGACCCGGTCCGGTGCGGACAGGGCGCGGGACACGGTCGAGATGGACACTCCCGCCGCACGGGCGACGTCCCGGATCGTCACCGCCATCGCCACCACCTCGTGTGTCTCGCACCGGCCACCGGCCGCGCTCCGGGCAGTCTGCAAACGTTTGTCAGATTTGTCAACAGCCTGGCAATATTGCCGGATGGGTCTGCCGGCACACTAGCCCGTCGGGCCCAGGTCTGTTAGGTTCGGCCTGGTAAGAGCGCTGTTCGCGATAGCTGCAACTTTGCGCTTGATCAGAGCAAGTGTTTGCACAGTTGATCAATCTTGTTTCATGAGGGAGACCAGTGACCGCATCGCCGTGGGTGCTCCACCCCGACCGAGCCCTCCCGGCGGAGCCGGCCGTGCGGGCGATCGCCCGCGAACTGTACGGGCACATCGCCGACCTGCCCATCATCTCGATGCACGGCCACATCGACGCGGGGGCGATTAGGCGCAACGAGGGGTTCGGCGATCCCGCCGAGCTGTTCATCATCCCCGACCACTACCTGGTGCGGATGCTGGTGTCCCAGGGTGCGTCGCCGGCCGACCTCGGCGTCGCGCCGCTGGACCCCGACGCCCCGTTCGAGCACGACCACCGGTTGATCTGGCGCAGATTCGCTGAGAACTGGAAGCTGTTTCGCGGCACGCCCACCCGCTACTGGCTCGAGCACGAGCTGGTGGAGATCTTCGGCATCACCGAGGAGCCCTCCGCCGCGACGGCGGACTCGATCTACGACTCGCTGGTCGAGACCCTGGCCAAGCCCGAGTTCCGCATCCGTGAGCTGTTCGACCAGTTCAGGATCGAGGCCCTGAGCACCACCGATCCGCCGGCCTCCGACCTGGCCGACCACACGGCGCTTGCGGCGGAAGGCTGGGGCGAGCGGGTCGTACCGACCTTTCGTCCCGACGCCCTGTTCTACCCCGACCGGTCACACTGGCGGGCCGGCGTCGAGGCGCTGTCCGCCCGCAGTGAGATCGACGTCGTCAACTACCGGGGTTTCCTGGCTGCGCTGGAGCAGCGCCGGGCGGCCTTCGTCGCGGCCGGCGCCCGGGCCACCGACCACGGTCACGACACGGCGGACACGACCCCGCTCGATCCGTCGGCGGCCGAACGTATCTTCGCGGCCGCGCTGCGCGATCCGGTCGACCCGGCCACGGCCGAGGCGTTTGCGGCGAACATGCTCTTCGAGAGCGCGCGGATGTCGGTCGACGACGGGCTGGTCATGCAGCTGCACCCCGGGGTGAACCGGAACCATTCGGACTCGATCGTGTCCTCGTTCGGTGTGGACAAGGGTTTCGACATCCCCCGCTCCGTGGAGTTCACCCGGTCGCTGCAGCCGTTGCTGAACGCGTTCGGCCTCGACCCGCGGTTCCGGCTGATCCTGTTCACCATCGACGAGACCGTCTATTCCCGCGAGCTCGCCCCCATCGCCGGCGCCTACCCCTCGGTTCGGCTCGGGGCGCCGTGGTGGTTCCTCGACTCACCCGGCGGCATGGCCCGGTTCCGCGAACTGGTCATCGAAACCGCGGGCTTTTACAACACCAGTGGCTTCGTGGACGACACCCGCGCCTTCGCCAGCATCCCGGCCCGACACGATCTGTCCCGCCGGATCGACGCCGGCTATCTCGCCAAGCTCGTCGCCGAGCACCGGCTCACGCTCGACGAGGCCGCCGAGACGGCCACCGACCTCACCTATCGGCTGCCGATCGCCGCCTACGCCCGGCGCGCCGACCCGGACACCACCACGGTTGAGGTCGACGGTCACCGGCCGATCGCCGGTCAAGCAGAACCGTCCTGACCGGTCGACGCGGGCTTAGGTGACCGTGCCGAAGTGCCAGGGGATGAACTCTTCAGCACCGATTCCGAGTTCCTCGCTGACCGTCTGCGCGCCGGAAGCGACCCGAATGATCAGCTCGAAGATCTCCTGCCCGACCTCGGCGATCGTGGCCGTGCCGTCGACGATGCGGCCGGCGTTGAGATCCATGTCGTCGACCATTCGCGCGTACATCTCGGTGTTCGTGGCGATCTTGATCGAGGGCGTGGGCTTGGCCCCGAACACCGATCCGCGGCCGGTGGTGAAGCACACGACCGTCGCCCCGCCGGCGACGATGCCGGTCACCGACACCGGGTCGTAGCCCGGGGTGTCCATGAACACCAGACCGCGCTGCGTGACCGGTTCGGCGTACTCGTAGACCGCTGACAGGTCGGCGTGTCCCGCCTTCGCCACGGCCCCCAGCGACTTCTCCAGGATGGTCGTCAGACCGCCGGCTTTGTTGCCGGGCGACGGGTTGTTGTCCAGGGTCCCGCCACCCTGTCTGGCGTATCCCTGCCACCAATCGATCCGGTCGAGCAACCGCTGTCCCACCTCCCGGGACACGGCGCGACGGGTGAGCAGATGCTCGGCACCGAAGACCTCGGGCGTCTCGGCCAGCACCGAGCGGGCGCCATAGGCCACGAGCAGGTCCGACGCCACGCCGAGCGCGGGGTTGGCCGTGATGCCCGAAAAGCCGTCGGAGCCGCCGCAGTTGAGGCCGAGGACGAGTTCGGACACGGGTACGGGCACCCGGACACGCCGGTTCAGCTCGGGCAACATCGCGGTGATCCGGGCGATGCCTTCTTTGACGGTGGCGCGGATGCCGCCCTCGGTCTGGATGTTCATCGTGGAGACCACGGTGTCGGCCGGCAACCGGTACCCCTGTACCAGCGATTCCACCGGGACCATCTCGCAGCCGAGACCCACCACGAGCAGGCCGGCGACGTTGGGGTGGGAGGCGTAGCCGCGTAACGTCCGCATCAACACCTGTGCCCCCTCGCTCGTCGGCACGAGCCCGCATCCGCTGTCGTGGGTCAGGGCCAGCACACCGTCGACGTGGTCGTAGGCATCCAGGGCGACCCCGCCGAACGCCTCGGCGATCAGTTTCGCGGCGGTGGCGGAGCAGTTCACCGACGTCAGGATCCCGACGTAGTTCCGGGTGCCGACCCGCCCGTCGGCGCGGGGATAACCGAGGAAGGTCGGCATCGGTTCCGCGGGCACGGGCAGGGTGCGACGGGCGGTGCCGAACTCGTGGGTCCGCTCGGCGTCGTCCATACCGAGGTTGTGGGAGTGCACGTGATCGCCGGCCCGGATGTCTGCGGTCACCCGACCGATGGACTGGCCGTACTTGTGCAGGTGGCCGCCGCGCGCCACCGAGGTCAAGGCGACCTTGTGGCTGCGCGGGATGTCTTGGCGAACGGTCAGGTCCGCGACGTTCCCGTCCCCGCTGAGGACGGTTCCGGCCTCGATCGGCCGCAGGGCGATCGCCACCTCGTCGTGGGGGCTCAGCCGCAGCGCGACCTCGGCCAAGGGGGTGGATGAGGGCATCGGCGGGGTCCTTGCTGCCGTAACGCTGTCGAGGTCAACGGGTTTCGTCGGCACCCGGGATTGTGGTTGCCTCGGGGCGGGCCGGTCAAATGACCTGCGTGAGACAGTTGACCACCAGCAGACAGCGACGACCGAGCACCGGACCACCGGCGGGAGGGTCATGAATCTCGAAAAGGTCATCTTCGGCTTCTTCGTGCTGCTCGCCGCCACCCTCAACTTCGGGTTCTTCATCGGCGACATCGCCGACCCCGTGGTGCACAACATCTATGAGCTGTTCGCGGCGCTGGCGGTCAGCCTGATCGCCACGGTGCTGAAGTTCGGGGACCGGACCCAGATCGGAGCGGTGCACCTGGCGACCAGCCTGGTGGCCGACCTGCAGCTCATCGCCGCGAGCGTCGTCTGGGTCTGGGCCGATGAGATCTCAGCCACGGGCATCGACGCGGGGTCGATGGCCAGCGTGGTGTCGTTGTCGGGTGGCGCGCTGCTGGCCAACCTCGTCTCGGTCGTGCTGCTAGTCACCGAGACCGTCACGTTCCACCGCGGCTGAGAGACTCGATGAGCAACCCGCTGCTGATCTTCTGGGCTCAGCTGGTCGGCCGTCGCGACGACGTGGTGCACGTGCTGGACCGGGTCCGGATCGACTCGTCGGCCCAGGCGTCCTCGACGATCTTCTTGGTGATGCGCCGGATGCGGGTCCCGCTGATCACCCTGATCGTGATCTTCTCCGTCAGCGTGGTCGGTCTGACCTTGATCCCCGGCGTGGACCCCGAAGGTCGACCGGCGCGGATCAGCCTGTTCGACTCCTTCTATTTTATGAGCTACACCGCGACCACGATCGGGTTCGGCGAGCTGCCCTGGCCGTTCACCGCGGCACAGCGGCTGTGGGTGACCTTCACGATCTACCTGTCGGTGGTCGGTTGGGCGTACGCGATCGGGTCGCTGCTGACGCTGGCCCAGGACCGGTCGTTTCGGCAGGCACTCGCTCGGCAACGGTTCGCGGGCAAGGTCGCCCGGTTGCGGGAGCCGTTCTTGCTGCTGGCCGGGTACGGACGCGCCGGCGAGCTGCTGGCCAAGGACTTCGACGCGCTGGGGACCCAGCTGGTGGTGATCGACGACTCGACCGAGCGGATCGACGCCTTGGAGCTCGGGTCTTTCCGCGCCGACATCCCCGGCCTGGTGGCTGACGCCGCCGACCCTCATCACCTCAGCGCCGCCGGTCTCGACCACCCCTGCTGTGCCGGGGTGCTCGCCCTGACCAACGACGACGAGACCAATCTCGCGGTGACGATGACGGCAGCGTTGCTCCGTCCTGACCTCCCGGTGGTGTCGCGGACGGTCTCGGTGACGTTCGCCGAACGGATGCGGGCGTTCGGCACCCCGCGGGTCGTCAACCCCTTCGACCGCTTCGGGGAGCATCTCCGGCTCGCGCTCAGCGCGCCGTCGTCGTACCAGCTGCTGACCTGGCTCGAAGCCGGTCCGGGCGCACCCCTGCCCGATCGCGGCCGCCCCCCGCCCGAGGGCCGGTGGGTGGTTTGCGGCTACGGACGCTTCGGACGCGAGGTGACCAAGGACCTGCGGGGGGCCGCGCTCGACGTCACCATCATTGAACCGTCCGCGCGCGGCGACATCGAGCCGGGCGTGATCGTCGGAGACGCCTCCGACCCCGACGTGCTGGCCCGGGCCGACGTCGCCCGCGCCGTGGGCGTGGTGGCCGGCACCGACAACGACACCACAAATCTGTCGTTGCTGGCCGCCGCTCGCCGGCTGAATCCCGAGCTGTTCCTGGCCGCCCGACAGAACCGACCCACCAGCGCGGCCCTGTTCGCAGCCATGAGGGTCGACGCCCTGCTGGTGCCCACCGAGGTGGTCGCCCACGAGGTGTACGCCCAGCTCAGCACCCCGCTGCTGTGGCGGTTCATCCAGGAGATGCCCGCGCAGGGGGACCGGTGGGCGGCCGAGCTGATCGGAGCGCTGCGGGTCAACTGCGGCCGCGAGCTGCCGGCCCTGTGGAAGATCAGGCTGGACCCGACCCAGGCGCCGGCCCTCACCGGCTGGCTCAGTGACGGCAAGGTCGTGCTCGGCGACCTGCTGCGGAGCCCCGAGGATCGGGAACGTCACCTGCGCGCCGTACCGCTGCTGCTGCTCCGCGACGGGGACGCCGTCCTGTCCCCCGACGACGAGACGGTGCTGGCTCCCGGGGACGAGCTGTTGTTCGCCGGCGAGGGTTCGGAGCGACGTGAGCTGGAGAGCACGATGGTGGTGGACTCGACGGCGGTCTACGTGCTGTTCGACCAGCACATCCCGTCGAGTTGGGTGTGGCGCAAGCTGGCGCGGCGGCACCCCGACCCCTCGGCGCCGAGCAATCGGACCGAGGCGACTTCGCGCCGCGGCTAGTTCGGCGGGGCTGGGGCAGCGTTGTCCCGGGCCCAGAGGTCGAGCAAGCCCCGGAAGTGGGCCAGGAACTGCTCCTGCTCGTGGGGCGGGTAGGTCGCCCGGACGGTGTCGAGCAGAATCTTGTCGAACTCGGCCGAGGTCACCCAGTCGTACACCTGCTCGTCGAGGTGAGCCAGGTGGGTGGTGCACCACTCGCGGTAGCGCTCCGTCTCGAAGTAGCTGTCGGCCAGCGCCAGGTAGGCGTCGACCTTCTCCCGGTAGGACAGTGTCGGGTCGTCGGCGATCGCGAAGTAGCGGTGGGTGCTGAGGTCGACGTGGGTCGTGCGTCCGGTGGTCAGGCAGTAGACCGACCACCGCACCAATGCGCTGATGGCCCACGGGAAGTAGTAGTGCAGCGAGGTCACCGCCACGTCGGGGCAGGCGTTGGCGTAGTCGATCGGGTAGACCTCGTCGCCGGCCACCAGCATCTCGGCCGAGTTGAACTCCCAGCCGAAGAAAGCGTTGACGATCCGGCTGATGGCCGCGGTCTCGTGACCGGCCTGCGGCGACAGGAAGTCGTGGCTGACGGCGTACCGGTCGTGCATCGGCCGGTCCGGCCGGAACTGCATCACCATCGTCTCGGGACCGATGGACAGGGCGCGGGCGAAGACGTCCCAGTCCACCGTCGCCTGCAGATGCATCAGCATCTCGCCCGACGCGTCGTACGCCCGGTGCAGGTCGTCGCGGTCGTCCACCCGGGACACCCCGCGCCACCCGCCGCCGTCGAACGGCTTCATGTAGAGGGGGTAGCCGACCTGCTCGGCGAGCGCGTCAAGGTCGAAGGCCTGGTTGTACTTCGCCGAGGTGTACGCCCAGCGCACGTTGTCGATCGGGTTCTTGTAGGGCACCAACACCGTCGTCGGCACCTTCAGCCCGAGCCGCAGCATGGCGCAGTAGGCGCTGTGCTTCTCCATGGACTGAAAGGTGAACGGGCTGTTGAGCAGGTAGGTGCCGTTGACCAGCGCCGCCTTCTTGAGCCACTCCCGTGGGTGGTAGTACCAGTAGGCCAGCCGGTCGATGACCAGCTCGCTGCGCACGGGGTCGGTGAGGTCGAACGGCTCGATGGTCAGCCGCTCGCTGGAGAACGTGTGCTCGGTGCCGCCGGTTCTCACCCCGCCCACGCGACGCAAGATGGCCTCGAACGCCTGTGGCCAGTCTTCCTCGGCTCCCAGCAACAACCCGATCAAGTGGTCCGTCACGAGCCCTTATCTAGCAGATGGTCAGCAGAACCGCGGCAGGTGGTGAGCGATCTGGCGCTGCCACCAGGGCCAGTCGTGCGCCGAGTCGGGGCCCCAGACGTCGAGCTCATGGCTGAGTTGACGCTCCGCGAGCAGCCCGGCCATCCGGTACGCCTCGGGCAGTGACGAGGTCGGATGCACCTCCCAGGGGCCCTGGCCGACCGTGAGCACGACGTGCACGTGGGTTCGCAGCCACTGCAGGTGATCCCCGGACAGCTGGGGGAGGTAGTCGGTGGGGTTGGTGAAGTAGGCCGCCTCGCCCCGCGCACCCCAGGCGTGCCACTGTGCCGGGTCGTAGTTGCCGGACTGGCAGATCGCCACCGGGAACAGGTCCGCGCGAGTGAGGGCGAGCTGTAGCGCGTGGTAGGCGCCCATCGAGCATCCGGTCACGACGGCGTCGGTGGCGCCGGGAGAGTCCTGCCCGATCCAGTCGCAGACGGCGCCGGTGACCCAGTCGGCGTAGGCCTGATGGCGACGGGCCCGCTCCTCGAGGGGGATCCACTGGTCGGACCAGCTGAGGTCGTCGGCCGAGTCGAGACAGTAGAGCTTGACCCGGCCCGCGTCGATCAACGGCGCGATGGCCGACACCATGCCGTTGTTCTCGTAGTCCCACGCCCGGCCCCGCTCGCTGGGGAAGGCGATCACTGGCCGGCCGAAGTGGCCGTATCGGATCACCGTCTCGGTCCGGCCCAGGCTGGGGGCGTCGAGGTCGATGTGCACGCGGTCCATCAGGACTCCTCCTCGGTGAGCACGAGCGCGAGCAGGTCGCTCAGATTCGGGTCGAGCAGATCGCGCCAGCAGGTGAAGGTGTGGCCGTCGCGGACCTCGCCGACGGCCACCGGAACGCCGCGGGCGGTCAGGGTTGCCGCCAGTCGCCGGTTGTTGGCCGCATTCTCCTCGGCGATCCCGAAGCAGATCCCCACCGCCGGGTCGCTGGGCGCGTGGTCGGCCCGGTGCACCGTGGCCACGAAGTCGGTCACCGCCTCCCAGTGCGCGTAGTCCGATTCGTGGGCGTCGAGCTCGGGGGTGAAGAACGAGCCGGACTGGAGCAGCAGGCCGGCGAACGTTCCCGGGTGGGTCCACTCGGCGTGCAGGGCGGCCACCGCGCCCAGACTCTGCCCCATCAGCACCGGTCGGCCGCGGGTCGGCACCCGTTTCCGTAGGGCGGGGAGCACCGCGTCGACCAGGGCGGCGGCGTAGGCGGGGTTCGCGGCGTACCGCTCGTCCCGGCTGCCCGGCGTGAGCAAGGCGACCCGCACCGGGGGTATTCGTCCCAGGCCGATCATCGCGGCGACGAAACGGGTCAGCTCGCCCAACGCGTCCATCTCCGGGCCGTCGTGGCAGAGCAGCAGCGGCACCTGCTCGGTGGCCGCCGTCCCCGCCGGGGACCAGATGACCACGTCCACGTCACCGACGGGGGTACCGGCCACCGGGCAACAGCGACGCGTACCCGGTCGAGACGGCTGGGCCAACCAGGCCGGGGGCCGGTAGCCGAGGGCGAGCCAGGAGTGGTCCCCGAACGCACCGCCGACCCGGCGGGGGTTTCCGGGGTCCAGGGTGGACTCCGTCCGGTCATCCCGCGTGACCTCGAACTGGTACTCCAGCCGGTCCACCTCGGGCAGCGCGCACCGGACTCGCGACAGCTCCCAGCCACCATCGACCGCCGCGAAGGTCGTGTCGCCGAGGTCAAAGTCGCACCAGAGGCGAACGTCGTCCAGCTGCCGCTGCGGATCCGGCAGCCGCCACGTCACCACGGCGTCGTCGACGGTGGTCACCTGCGGCACGAGCACCCGTCGAGCGTAGTGCGGTCTCGGCAGCGGCCGGTCGATCCCTCCTGACGACCGGAAGGGATCGACCAGCCGACGGTCGGTCATCGCGATCCGGGACGGAGCGCCCAGGCGTGGTGACTGTCGTGCAGCAGCAAGAACATGCCCTGGATCACGATGGCGACACCGGCCCCCGCCGCGCGCGGTCGCTCGCTCATCCGATGGACCATGACCGCACCCAGGGCGCAGTAGCCGGCGTCGGCCGCCGCGTTCGCCACCAGGATCGCCCGCAGGTGCCGCCGTTGGCGTTCCAGCGGTTCGGGGGCGTACGGGTCGGGGAGCCTGCGCATCCGGCGGGTCTGGTACGCGTTCACCACCGCGACGATGCCCAGATCCACCACGCCCCACCCGAGGTGCTGCTGGCCGAAGGCGCGCCACCAGCGGTCGCGGCGGGACGCGAGGATCGCGCCGACCCCGATGCTGCCCGCGGCCCAGACCACAGTGGTGCGCGCCAGTGCGCGCTGTCGCTCCCAGGCGTCCATGGTCAGATCATCGGCTCAGCGGATGCCGCTGCGGGCGAAACCCTGGACGAAGTAGCGCTGGAAGACCAGGAACAAGATCACCATCGGGGTCACGTTCAGCAGGGCGAAGGCCATGGTGCCGCCGTAGTCGGAGCCGAACTGCCCTTGCAGGTAGAGCAGACCGATCGGCAGGGTGAAGAGGTTGTTGTCCTTCAGTGCGATCAGCGGCCAGGCGAAGTCGTTCCAGGTCTGCAGCAGGTTCATGAAGAACAGCACCGCGACCAGGGGCTTGCACAGCGGCAGCACGATGTAGCCGAACACCTTGAACTGCCCGGCCCCGTCGATCCGGCCCGCCTCGAGCAGGTCGGTGGGGATCGCGAGCATGAACTGCCGGGCCAAGAAGACGCCGAACGCGGAGGCCGCCGTCGGCAGGATCACCGCCCAGTAGCTGCCGTAGATACCCAGCGTGGTCACGAGCTTGAACAGCGAGACCATGATCACCTGGACCGGGATCATCAAGGTCGCCAGCGAGACGAGGAACAAGGCGGTCGAACCGCGGAACTTCAGGTGAGCGAAGGCGTAGCCGGCCAGCAGGCTGACGCTGACCGTGATGAGCGAGGTCACCACGGCGATCGCGACCGAGTTGCCGAACCAGGTGATGACCGGGTAGGCGGCCAGCACCCGGCGGAAGTTGTCGAGCGTCAGCACACTCGGCCACAGGCGCAGGTCGCCGCCCAGCAGCTCGGCCCGGCTGGAGAACGCGACGACGACCATCCAGTAGAGCGGGAAGATCATCACCAGGCTGATGACGACGGCCAGGATCGTCCGGAGCGCCCGGCCGCGGCGGGCGCGGGACCGGTGGCGGCGGACCGGGATGCGGTCAGCGGTCTCGGGCGCCCCTGCGACCAAGGGACGGGAAAGCGTGTCGGTCATGGCTGATTCCTCCTGCCGGGAGCCCTCATTCGGTCAGGTCCCGGGTTCGGCTAGCGCGCCACTGCACCAGGGTGAAGGCCAGCGTGAGGAGCAGCAGCACCATGCCGATGGCGGCGGCGTAGCCCTGGTCCCGGCTGACGAAGCCGTTGTCGTAGGCGTAGGTGACCAGCACCGACGTCGCGTTCTGCGGTCCGCCACCGGTCATCACGAAAACGAGGTCGAAGACCTGGAAGGAGTAGATCACGTTCATGATCAGCAGGAAGAACGACGACGGTCCGACCATGGGCACGGTGAGAAAGCGGAAACGCTGCCACGCGGTCGCTCCGTCGAGCCGACCCGCCTCGTACAGCTGGGGGCTGATGCCCTGCAGCCCGGCGAGGTAGATGAGCATGTTGAAGCCCACCCGCCACCACAGGGTGACGAGCACGATCGAGGCGAACGCCCCGATCCCGCCCGACTGCCACGGCACCGCCGGGAGCCCAGCGAACCGCAGCAGCTTGTCGAGGACCCCGCTGTTCTCGTCGAAGATCAGCACCCCGATCAGCGCCGTCGCCACCCCCGAGATCGCCATCGGGAGGATCAGGATCGAGCGAAACACCCCGCGGGCAGGCAGGACCGAGTTCAGCAGCACCGCGATCCCCAGCCCGAGCGCCATCGCGACCGGGGTGACGATCACGGTGAACAGCGTGGTGTTGACCGTGGACCGCCAGAACAGCGAGTCGGTCGCCAGCTTGACGTAGTTGGCGAGGCCGACGAAGCTGCCGGCCCCGAAACCGTTGGTGCGCTGGAAGCTGATCACCAGCGCCCCGACGAGTGGGAGCAGCACGAACAGTCCCAGCAAGACGGCGTTCGGCGCGACGAAGGCGTAGCCCACCGCTGCGTCACCCCGGCGGCGGCGTCGCCGCCCAGAGCTCACGGGGCTCGTGCCACGCACCTGGAGCTGGGTCACTGCTTGGTCGCGGTGGCGATCCCCGCCGACAGGCCCGTGATCGTGTCCTCGGTGCTCTGCCCACCCACGAAGGCCTGCTCGAGCTGGTCCTTGAGCACGGTGATGATCTTGGTCATCGACGGGGAGGCCACCTGACCCGCGTCCTGGGGCTGCACGGTGCTCGCCTGACCGATGAAGACGGGCGAGAGCTCGGGGCGGACGGCGAACTCGATCCCCGACTCCACCAGGTCACGTCGGGTGGGTAACAGGGAGGCCGCGGCGCAGAAATCACGCATCTGGTCCGGCTGGGTCAAATAGTCGAGGAACTTCGCGGCCAGCTCCGGCTGCTTCGTGCCGGCGGTGACCACCAGCGCGTTGCCACCAAAGTCGCCGCCGCCGCGCGCCTTGCGCGGGGCGAAGGTCGCGCCCCACTCGAAGTCCAACGTCGAGGTGGCGTCCGGAATCATGAAGGCGCCGCCGAAGACCATTGCCGTGGTCTGGGAGTACCACATGTCCGCGGCGTAGGTCGTGGACTTGACCGAGTCGTTCGGGGGGACGAACTCGGCGGCGAAGAAGTTCTTGCTGAAGTCGACCGCCGCCCGGCCGGCGGCGGAGTCGATGGCGGGGTGGGTCAGGTCCGGACCCAGGAAGCGGCCGCCGGCCTGGAACAGCAGGCTCAACCAGCGGGTGACTCCGTTGCCCTGCCAGTTGTAGGCGAAGGGATATTTGCCCCGGGGGAGTGACGTCCGCAGGGTCGAGGCCAGCTTGGTGAACTCGCTCCAGGTCCACGCCTGGTCCACCGAGGTGGGCACCGAGTGGACGCCGGCCGCCGACAGCAGCGCCTTGTTGTAGAGGATGGCAGAGGTGTCGGTGTGGTGCGGGACGCCGAACGGCACGCTCGTGTTCTGCTCGGTCTGGTTCTGTACGGCCCGCCAGGCGGTCGGGGTGAACCGGTCGCCGAAGTCGTCGTCCAGGTGCGCGCTGAGGTCGAGGAGCTGACCGCGGCCGGCGTACCCGCCGAAGGTGTAGTAGGGCACCCGGAAGACGTCAGGCGGGTTGCCGGCCTGCAGCTGGGCGTCGATGTTGGTGAACATCTGCTCGTAGGGCACCGCGTTGAGGTTGACCGTCGTGCCCGGGTTCGCCTGCTGGAAGCTCGCGATGGCCTTCCGGAAGCCGGCCAGCTCGCTGTCGGTGCCCCAGGTGGTGAAGCTGAGTGTGTCGCTGCCGGTGGAATCGCTCCCCGTGCCTGCGGTGGAGAAGCCGCCGCAGCCGGCGAGCAGAGCCGATCCGGTCAGTGCGCTGGCGGCGCCCAGGAAGTGCCGTCTGCTGAGGTCCATCGGTATCCGCTTCTGTCCGCGTGCTCGGGTCGGACGTCGAAGCGTCTGCCCCCGCAGGTCGAATGTGAGTCATCCTGTCTTCTCCCCGGCGACCTCCTTGGATGCATCCTTGCCGTGCTTGCCGCCTCGTCGTGCCCCCCGCGCTCAGCTCCTCGACCCACGTCAGTGGGGCACCACGGCCGGGGCCGGCACCCCCGCCAGGATCCCGACCGCCTCGAAGGCGGCCTCGATTGCCGTGATCTTCCCCTGCCGCTCGGCCGCAGGGAGCCTGCGGAACAGGCTCCGGGCGCTGGCGACCACGGCGCGGCGGCTGTCGACGAACTGCGAGGTGCGCGACAACCGCTGGGTGAGGGCGAGGTAGAACACCGCGGCGACCTCACCGGGGGTGAGCCTCAGCACGCCGTCGTCCCCAGCCGCCGTCAGCACGAGGTAGGCGGCCTTGTTGTGAATGCCGCTGTTGACGTGGACGCCGCCCCAGTCACCGGCACGGGTGTTCGGCAGCACCTGGAAGTCGTCCATGTGCGCGGGCTGGTCGAACCGGGCCGGGTCGGACAGGTCGCGTAACGGTCGGTCGTCGGCGAGCAGGTTCTCGCCCAGCTCCCAGTCCCAGCGGCGCGGGTCGTCCGCGCCGAGATTGGCCACGATCGTGCCGAAGATGTCGGAGTAGGACTCGTTCAACGCCCCGGGCTGGACGGCGTATTCGAGCCGGGAGGTGTGATCGGTGACGCCATGGAACATCTCGTGCGCCACCACGTCGACATTGGCGGCGAGGGTGCGCAGCTCAGCCCCGTGCAGGGCCTGCCCGTAGACCATCTGGGCGCCGTTCCAGAAGGCGTTGTGCCATTCCTGGTGTCCGGGGGTCGCATCGGCCACCACGCAGTTGACCGAGGAGACCAGCGCCGTGCCGCGGTCGTCGATGTTGTCTCGGAACAGCACGGTCCGCAGGAAGTCCGAGACCGCGACGGCGTTCGCGTGAGCACTGACCGCTCCGGGCGACCAGACCGGAGGGTTGGCCACCGCCGTACCGGGCAGCGTGTCGCCGTCGACGGCCGGATCACCGAACCCGAAGTCGTAGGTGCGGACGTTGTGCTCGGGGTCGACGAGCACCAGTGCGCCGCCCTCTCGCGAGGCGACGAAGTGGCGTTCGACGCCCATCGCGTCCGTGCCGGTCTGCGGTTCGCCGGCGGCCAGGCCGGTCTGTGTGTCGGCGGCGACACTCGGGGTACGGGGGAGCACCGCCACGACCGTGCCCTGGTGCGCGTCCACCACGTAGTCGACGATCCGCGGTGGCTCCAGCGTGCTCGGCTGACCCGACGCGGGCTCAGTGCTGCGGTCGGTGGTTACCGGGACGTCTTGGAGGAGGTAGGCCAGCCGCCAGGTGCTCGTCGCGGCGTCGAAGTAGTAGTGCAGTCGCGGTACGACGCCGGTCAGCCTGGGGGTGTAGCCGTCTGGGGCGGCGACGGCGGCGGCCAGCGCGTCCACCGGGGCGATGGCCGCGACGGGATCGACTCCCGTGGGCTCCCCCAGCGCCGAGTCGATACCGACCAGACCGTTGGACTCGTCGAGCTCCACGCTCAGCAGTGACCCGTAGACGGGGATGTCGTGCACGGTCTGGCGGAACTTGACGATCCGGGTGCCCGTGAGGGGGACGGTCTCGGTGTTGATGGTGCGGAATTCGCTGGTGACCCCGTCGGACACCGGGGCCGTGAACGAGGGCACGGCGTCACTGGCCAGGGCCTGGTGGAGCAGCCGACGAGCCGCCGTCTCGGGATCGACGTCACTGCTACCGGTGGCGGAAGTCGGCGCGCCGTCCAGCTCGGCCCGCAGACTGCGGCCAGCCGGTTCGGTGGCCTGCTCGGAGGCGTGGACGGAGTAGGAGCTCAGGCCGTTGGCCCGCAGGTGGTCCGGCATCTCAGGGTTTCCTCTCGCTGATCGTGTGGGGATGGTTTTCCCGCGGACGGACGTCTCCCGCGAGGTGTCGCCATGGGAAGGAACCGGATGAGCTGCCGGTGATACCCCGCGCGACTCCGGTGCGACTCTCAGCGGCGTTCGAGCACCGCGAGATCACGCTCCGCGTAGAGGCGGTGCTCCCACTCCTCGATGAGCACCGCCTGGAGACACCGGCGCACCGGGTAGTGGTCGGGGGGTGGGTACCCGGGTGCATGCACCGGTTCGGTCGTCTCGGCGAGCTGCTCATCGCTCAGCTGGGCCAGCACCGCACCGACGCCGGCCATTCGATCGGCGCGCAGGGCCAGGACCACGTCGAGAGTGGGTCGGGCGTCGGGGTCGTTGGGGACGGTGGGGTGCTCTTCCATGTCGGTGTGCGGGAGGTCGAGCGGATCGTAGGGGTCAGGGACGCCGAGGTAGGCCCGCCGGACCCAGGCATCGGTGGCGAAGACCAGGTGACGCAAGGTCTCGACGAAGGACCACTCGTCGTCGACCCGCTCGTGCAGTAGGGCGGGATCGAGTCGGCGAGCACGCTCGACGGTCGGCGGCCAGGAGCGTTCGATCACCGCCCACGCCTCGCGGAAGCCGTCGGCATCGGTCGCGAACAGCTTGGCTCGTTCGGGATGCCGGCGGTTGAGCTCGGCCTCGACCAGGGGCACGACGTCGACCCCATTGACCCGGAGGTCGGCGATCTCGCCGCTGATGTCGACGTCGTTGAGGAGAGCACCCCGGATCATGGCGCCGGTCAGGTCGACGTTGTGAAAGCGGGCGCCGGACAGGTCGACGTTGTCGAACCGGGACCCGCGCAGCTCCGCGTTGCTGAATTCCACCATGGCGTCAGCCTCCTCTCGACCACCGACAGAATCGAGACCCACGAGCGTCCCCAGCCTGCCGTTCGATCGAGGGAGTTCGCGCCACCCTTGGTCGGCCGGCGTCCACGAGTTGCTGACGGTTTCGCGCGGGGTACTCCATGGGATGCGGTCGCGCGCGCTCGGACGCGGATCGCGAGGAGCGCGCAGCTTCGTGCGGCGACGACCGACGGAGACGACGCCGACTTTCGACGCCGCCGATCCTCCCCGATGATGGGAGGCATCATGGCCCAGCCGCAGAAGAAGCCCAAGCAACCCCAGGATCCGTACGCCCAGCGCGGCAAGACGCTGGCGTCGTCGGTCCAGCGGCTGCGGGGCTGGCTCGGCACCGACCCCACCAAGCTGCCGGATCTCGTCGACGCCCTGTCTGAGCTGACGGCGCACCGGCTCGTCGGGCACGCGTACCCGGCCGCGGCCGCCGACGCCCAGGACGCCGTCCGCCGCTCGGCCGAGCTGATGGCGGCCAAGGGGCCGATCGGGCCGTACACCGAGCTCGAGGACGTCACCCGCTGCGGTACGGCGCTGGTCCATTTGGCTGCGGTGCAGGCCGGCCTGCGGGTGCCCGAGGCAGCCGGGCAGTCCGTCGCGTCGTGGGACCAGCTGCGCGAACAGGTCGCCGCCGTCGGGCTGGCACCGCAGCTGGACCGACTGGCCGTGGTCTGGGCACTCAGCTGCTCGGCGCGGGCGGCGCTGGCCGCCGGCGAGGTCGGGCCGGCAAACGCGTACGTCGACGCCGCACTCGCCCGGGTGGCCGACGCAGGCCTACGCGAGGATCCTGACGCGGGCTACGTGCCGATGGACGCCGACTGGCTCGCCGCCGACTGCCGCTGGGCCGCGGGCCGACCCGAAGAGTCCCTGGGCTTCCTCGCGGCCGCCAAGGAGCGTCACGACACGATCGTGGCCGGTCGGCTGGCCGAACCCGGACGGTACGGGCCCGCCCTGGTGGAGCGGCTGGCCGAGCCGTTGTCGGGGTTGCATCGTGACCTGGCCGACCGGCTCGCCGCCACCGGGGAGACCGACCTCGCGCTGAGCACGCGGCGCGGGCTGATCGACGTGCTGCGGGGGCTCGTCGCTCGGCTGGGCGACCCGGCTCGATGGCAGCTCGCCGCCGCATGGGCCGATCTCGCGGCCGATTTGCGCGCTGCGGGACGCAGCGACGAGGCGGAGTCGGCGAACGTCGAGGCGGTGTCGATCCGGCGCGGACTGGCGGGTCAGGACCGCGCGACGGACACTCGGGTCGGGGTGCCCCTCGGTGCGGGGCCGATCACCTGGTTGCCGCTGTCGCCGGCGGCGGCCTACGCCACCGGGACCGAGCCGGTCGCTCCCGGCCCGGGCGCGCCCCGCGAGAACGCCGCCCGGTTGACGGCCCAGCGCGACGAGGCGCACCGGCTCGAAGCCGAGCGGGTGGAGCAGGCCCGGATCGAGGCCCAGCGCCGCCGTACCGAGCAAGCGGAGGCCGCGCGGGTCGCCGCCGAACGGGATGCCGAGGAACGCGCCCATCGGGAGGACGAAGCACGTCGCGAGGCCGACCGGCAGCGGGCGGCCGCGGAGCAGGAGCAGCAGGAGCGCAAGCGCCGGCGGGCCGAGCGTCTCCGCGAGCACCGACGGGCGGAGATCGAGGAGCGTCGGACCGCGCTGCTGGCGGTGCAGCGAACCGACGTCGAAGCCCTCGAGCTCGAGCGCCTCGACACCGAGCTGGCCCAGTTGGATCAGACCGGCGACGAGCCGGCCGAACCGGCTGTCAAGCCCGAGGCGGCCGTGGAGCCCGAGCCGGTACCTGAGGCGCAGCCGGCACCCGAGCCGGAACCGGATGAGCTCGTGCTGGCCGAGGAGCTCTGGCGCTCCGCCCGGGCGGCGGGGGATCGCAAGGCGGTTCGCGCGGCCAACGAACGAGTCGTCGAGCTGCTCAGGCTCCGGGCCCAGGCGGACCTCCCGGTGTACGGCCCCCGGCTTCAGGCGGCGCTGGAGGATCTCGCGAGCGCCCGGCTCCGGGGTGGGGATCTCTTCGGTTCGCGGTCGGCGTCCCGGGAGGCCAAGGCGATCGGTAAGAGCCTCGGTCGCTGAACGAACCCGAGCAGCGCAGAGCCGACACGACCCGCCGCGGCGCTGAATGGCAACGGCCGGCTCGACGCGGAGGGGGGAACCCTGGGTGGAGGGTCGTGTCGAGGACGGCCCGTTGACCGACGTCGGAGAGTTCTTCGGTCGTGCCAGGCGGTAGCGGTAGGCGTCGTCGCGGGCCGGGGGTGGCCGCGGTAAGTGCGGCCCCCGCAGCCGTGGGTCACCCGCGAGCCACGCGCGGTCGTGGACCTCCAGCCCCCGGGTCCGCGGACTCGGGCCGAGCCGCAGTGGTGACCATGATCCCGTCCGGCTAAGCGGCTAAGCGGCTAAGCGGCTCGGCGGCGCTGGACATCGGACCACCGTCTGAGCCGTCGGTCGCCATCACTACTGTGGGTTGCATGAAGATCCGACTCCTGGTGGGGCTCGCGGCCGTGGTCGGTGGGCTCGCGGTGCTGACGCGACGGCGGCAGCAGCGCACGCGCGACGGGGCCGCACGCTGGGCCGCAGCGACCGACCCGGTGGCGTCGCACCGCTGATGCCGACGTCGGCCACCACCAGTCGATCTCACCGGGAGGAACCCATGACCAACATTTCGCTCACCGCGCTGGCGCGAGAGCAGCTCGAGCTCGCCACCGCCGCGACAAGTGGGAGGAGCGCTCACACCGTCGTCGGCGGGCACGGTCGCGTGTTGCGCCAGACGATGATCGCTCTGGCCGCCGGGAGAAAGCTCGACGAGCACACCAACCCGGGCGAGGCCACGGTGCACGTGCTCCACGGCCGGGTCCGACTCGAGGCAGGTGAGTCCAGCTGGGAAGGCGCGTCCGGCCATCTCATCGACGTCCCGGACGCGACCCATTCGCTGCTGGCCGTCGAGGACGCCGTGATCTTGTTGACCGTGGTGACCCGCGGCTGACCCCACGAGCCTCCCCGCCAGAACGCCAGGGCGGTTCGGACGCGAGCCACCGGCCTGCCGAACCCGAGCACCAGCACGAGGAGATCGGACATGAGTCGGTGCAAGGTCGGGGACCAGATGGCGCCACGCACGGTCCAGGATGCCGAGGGACAGGAGCGGCCCTTCCCGGCTCCGAGCGGACTCACCCATCTGCAGGTCCGGCGGTTCGCCGGGTGCCCGATCTGCGATCGGCACCTCGCGCCCTACGTCAGCCGTCAATCGGAGATCGTCGCCGCCGGGGTCACCGAGGTGATCGTCTTCAAGTCGACTCCAGCGCAGGTACGCCGGTTCGAAGGGGACCTGCCGTTCGTGGCGGTTCCGGACCCGGACGCGCGCTGGTACGCCGAGCTCGACGTCCGCTCAACCCCGCGCGCACTGCTCCACCCGAAGGCGGTCGGGGCGTTCCTCGCCGGGGTCGTCAGGGCGCGGTCGGTCGGTGGTTCGCTCACCCTCGGTGATCATCTGGGGCTCCCGGCCGACGTCCTGCTGGACGCCGAAGGGATGGTCCTGGGTTGTGAGTACGGCACCCAGGCCGCGGACGGCTGGACGGTGGACCGGCTGCTCGAGCTGGCGGCCGCGCAGGTCCCGGGCTGAGTTGGACGCCACGCGAGCCCCCGGCCCCGGCTCCGGTTACGCTCCCGACGATCAGCCATCCCCGACACACACCAGCGGGAGACGACCCACCCCAACACACACCAGCGGGAGCGACTTCATGACGTATGCCGAACCGGACGGGGGCACTCATCCCGAGACGACCGCTGAGCTCGACCTCGTGCGCCGCGGGTCTGGGTCTAAGGCTCCCGCCGTCGTGGTGTTCGACGTGAACGAGACGTTGTCGGATACCGGTGCTCTCGGGGCGGTGTTCGAGGAGGTCGGCCTGCCGGTGGCGGCCGCCCCGCTGTGGTTCGCCCGGGTGCTGCGCGACGGGTTCGCGATCGGGCTGACGGGCGGCAACGTCGCGTTCGCCGACGTCGCCAGGTCCGTGCTGCCGCGAGAACTCACCGACCGAACCGCGGGGGAGCGGGCGGCGGCTGAGCAACGAATCCTCGGCTCGTTCGCCGAGCTGCCGCTGCACGCCGACGTCGCCGCCGGTCTGCGCTCCTTGGTGGCGGCGGGTATCCGGATCGTCACGTTGACCAACGGGTCGCCGGCGGTCGCCGAGCGGCTGCTGGGTGCCGCCGGGCTCGACGGGCTGGTCGATCGTTACCTCTCGGTGGCGGACGGGCCGATCTGGAAGCCGGGTGCGGCCGCGTACACCTGGGCGGCGGACCGGTGCGGGGTCGACGTCGGCGAGCTGATGCTGGTCGCCGTGCATCCCTGGGGCGTCCACTGCGCGGCGTCGGCGGGTGCGCGGACGGCCTGGGTCAACCGATCCGGGGACCCCTACCCCGCGGTGTTCACCCCGGCCGAGGTGACGGTGCGCTCGCTCGGCGACCTCGTGGCGGCACTCAGAGGCTGACGCGGACCATCAGGCGGCGGCCGAACTTAGCGCCGGTAAACCCGCTCGGCCGTACGGACGTGCAAGTCCGCCCGCTCGGCCGGGGACAGCCTCTGCAGGGTCGTGTCCACCTGCGCCGTGACCTCGGCGTACGTCCCGCCCGCGAGGCTGACCGGCCAGTCGCTGCCGAGCATCAGCCGGTCCGACCCGAAGGCCTCGAGGGCGACGTCGACGAAGGGTGCCACCGCGGAGGCAGTGAGCGGGCTCCCGGGCGGCAGGAACGCGCCGAGCCCGGACAGCTTGGCCACCACCTGCGGGAATCGGGCCAATGCCCGTAGATCCGCCGCCCACGCCGCGAATTCCGCCGTGGAACCGGGGGCTGGCTTCCCGAGGTGGTCGAGCACGACGGTGAGCCCGGGCAGGTCGGACACCAACCGAGACAGGGCCGGCCAGAGCCGGGGCCAGGCGTCCGGTACGTCGAGGGGAACGGCCCGGGCGGCCAGCAGGTCGAGCGTCCGGCGGACCGCGGGGGCGTCGAGCAGGTTGGGATCGCGATGGTCGTGCAGGAGCTGGCGCACCCCGCTGAACGTGGGTTCCACGCTCCACCGGGCCAGCAGCTCCGCGGCCCTGGCCGGGTCGTCGAGCGGCAACCAGCCCACGACACCCACCGCCCACGGCTGGGTGCGGGCGACCGCGAACAACCGCTCGGTGTCGCCCACGGTGTCGGCGGCCTGGACCAGGATCGCGGCGTCGACCCCGGCGCCGGCCAGCGCAGCACCGGCGTCGGCCGCGGTGAACGTGGCGTGGGCGGGACCGAGGGCCGAGGTGTTCCAGCCGTAATCGCCGGTGCCCAGATCCCACAGGTGCAGATGGGCGTCGATCCGCCGCCCGCGCTCACTCACCGGGATCCGGCGGGCACAGCTCCGGCGTTCCCGGGCTCGCTCACCAGGGAGACGGCAGCAGGTCGACCTGCTCCAACGCGTCCCAGACCTCGGCAGGTACGGGCCGGGCGAAGCGGTCGACGTTCTCGAGCAGCTGCGCGGGGGAGTGCGCGCCCACCACCACGCTGGTTACCGCCGGGTGCCGGAGCGGGAAGTGCAGGGCCGCGGTCGGCAGATCGGTGCCGTGCTCTCGGCACACGGCCGCCAACCGGGTGACGCGGTCGAGCACCTGCGGCGGCATCGCACCGTAGTCGTAGGGCAGGTCGGCGTGAGGGTCCGGCTCGGAGAGCGCGCCGGAGTTGTAGACGCTGACCGCGACCACCGCGACACCGTGCTCGAGGCAGGCGGGGAGCAGCTCGGCCCGGGCCGGTTGCTCGAGCAACGTGTAGCGGCCGGAGAGCATGATCACGTCGAGCTGACCGCTGCGCACCGCCGTCAGCAACGTGGCGACCGACTTGGACCCCACGCCCACGGCCCGGACCAGGCCCTCGTCGCGGAGGGCGGCCAGGCGGGGCAGGGACGCCGCCAAGGTCGCGGACAGGGTGGTTCCGTCTGGCACGTGCTCCTCGGGATCGTGCAGGTACGCGACGTCGATCCGGTCGGTCCCCAGCCGCTCCAGGCTCTCCGCAAGGCTCCGGCGCAGCCCGTCGGCCGAGTCGTCCCAGACCCGCTTCTGGTCCGCGGGCACGTGGAAGGCGTTCGCCGTGTCCAGCTCGGCCGCCGTCTCCGGGCTGGGCCGCAGCAGCCGGCCCACCTTGGTGGACAGCACGTACGTCTCGCGCGGGCGTCCGGCCAGGGCCGCGCCGAGGCGGCGTTCGGCCAGCCCGAGGCCGTAGTGCGGGGCCACGTCGAAGTGCCGGACCCCGGCGTCCCAGGCGGCCTCGACGACGCAGGCGGCGGTGACGTCGTCGACCACCCGGAAGAGATTGCCGAGCGCGGCGGCGCCGTACCCGAAGTCCGGCAGCTCGATCCTCGGCGGCAGGGGCGACGACCCGCTCACGGGAGGGACCACACCTGCGCCAGGCCGGAGTCGTCGCCGGAGTAGTCGTCCGGCACCTCGAGCAGCTCGGCCATCTGCCCCTGCCAGGCGACGTTGACCGGGTCGTCGGCCAGCGCGCGCCGCATGGCCTGGTAGTCGGTGACCTCGACCAGGTGGAACAGCTCGCGTCCGCTGCGCCAGATGCTCCACCCGGTCACCCCGGCGGCCCGCAGGCGGACGTCGAGCTCGGGCGGGATCTGCGCATGGATCCGGTCGTAGTCGGCCTCCTTCCCGGCCTTCAGCCGGGTGTGCAGGGCGATCGATTCGCTCACGATGCCTCGTCCTCTCGCGTCAGGAAGATCTCCACCACGGGCACCGCGACGTCCGGGCGGATCACGGGCAGGGTCAGCGTCAGGGTGCCCGGCGGCTGCCCACCGATCCCGGTGTTCTGGGCGGCCAGGTCGGCGGGGATCTCTCGGAAGGTGATCTCCGAGGCGTCGTTGAGCAGCTGGGCGTAGGCGACCTTCCCGGCCAGCCCGGGTAGGTGCACGTTCTCGAACGGCCAGGCGAACAGGTGCAGGTAGAGCCGGTCGCCGCGCTGGGTGTACCGGGCGTCCGGCGGCGGGACGTACGCCGAGGCGCCGGCGCCGTAGATCGACCGAGCGTGCAGCCGCATCCAGTCCCCGATCTCGCCGAGCACCGAGACGGCGACCGGGTCCAGGGCCCCACGTCCGTTCGGCCCGACGTTGAGCAGCAGGTTGCCGTTCTTGGCCACCCCGTCCACCAGCATCCGCAGCAGCAGGTCGGCGGGCTTGTTGTTCTGGTTGTCCCGGAAGTAACCCCAGCTGCCGTTGATCGTCTGGCAGGCCTCCCAGGCGACCGGGACGCCGTGCACCTCCATCGGCCGGTCGGGCTGGTACTGCTCCGGGGTGACCAGGTCACCGGGGATCCCCAGCCGGTCGTTCACGATGATCCCGGGTTGCAGCTCCCGGGTGAGCGCCAGCAGCTCGACCGATCCCCAGGCGTCGGCCCCCTTGCCGCCCCAGATCTGTTGGTGTGGGTCGTGCTCGTAGGAGAAGTCGTAGAAGAGGTAGTCGATCTGGCCGTAGCCGGTCAGCAGCTCACGAACCTGACCGTGGAGGTAGGCGCGGTAGCGGGCCAGGTCCCGGCCCTCATTCAGCGCCGCGATCTGCTCGGCACTGTCGTGCCGGCGCGGGTGCCGGCCGTCGATCGGGAAGTCGGGATGATGCCAGTCGAGCAGCGAGTGGTAGAACCCGATCCGCAGTCCCTCGGCCCGGAACGCGTCGACGAACTCCGCGACCAGGTCCCGACCGGCGGGGGTGTTCGTCGCCTTGTAGTCGCTCAGCGCGGTGTCCCAGAGGCAGAAGCCCTCGTGGTGCTTGGTTGTCAGCACCGCGTACGTCATCCCGGCGGCCTTGGCGGCCCGCGCCCAGGCGACCGGGTCGTAGAGGTCGGGGTCGAAGTAGCGGGCGTAGCGCTCGTAGTGCGTGGCCGGGATGGCCTCGAAGTTCATCACCCACTCGTGCCGCGCGGGCAGCGCGTAGAGCCCCCAGTGGATGAACATCCCGAGCCGGCCTGCGGAGAACCACGCCGGTAGGTCCGCGGCGGGGGTCGGGGTGAGCTGGTGCTGCGCGACGGGAGCCTCGGTGATGATGGCCATGGGTCCTTCCGGTCGGGAGCGGAGCGACGGCGGAGTTCGGATCTGTCCGCCATACAAACATCTGATGTCTGGGCTGTCAATCGTCGGAACGGGTGGGCTACGGTGACCGTAAGCCAGCAGCACGCCGACGTCGGGTTGTCGGTGCACCGACGCCACAGGAGACGCGCATGAGGTTCCGACGGGTAGGCCCACGGGGCCAGGAACGACCGGTCGTAGTCACCGACGACGGCATCTTCGGGGTGGACCCGGTGACCGCCGACGTGAACGCCTCCTTCCTCGCCGGGGACGGTCCAGCCGCCGTGCAGGCCGCGTTGGACGCCGGCGAGCTCGAGGCGCTGGACACCACCGACCTCCGCCTCGGCCCGCCGATCGCCCGGCCCGGCAAGATCGTCTGCATCGGGCTCAACTACCGCGACCACGCGGCCGAGACCGGGTCGGCGATCCCCGAGGAGCCGATCGTCTTCATGAAGGACCCGTCGACGGTGGTCGGTCCCACCGACGACGTGTGGTTGCCACCGACCAGCACCAAGACCGACTGGGAGGTCGAGCTCGGCGTGGTCATCGGCCGGACCGCGCGCTACCTCCCTGACCCCGAGGCCGCGGCAGAGGTGATCGCCGGCTACGTGGTCTCCCACGACGTCTCCGAGCGGGAGTTCCAGCTCGAACGCGGTGGCCAGTGGGACAAGGGCAAGTCGTGCGAGACGTTCAACCCGCTCGGACCCGACCTGGTCACCGCCGACGAGGTCGACCCCGCGGCGCTTAGCCTGCGTCTCTGGGTGAACGGCGAGCTGCGCCAGGACGGCACCACCGCCGACCTGATCTTCGACGTCACCTACGTGGTCTGGTATCTGAGCCAGTTCATGGTGCTGTACCCCGGCGACCTGGTGAACACCGGGACGCCGGCCGGGGTGGCCATGGGCCGGCCCGATGCGCCGTACCTGAAGGAGGGCGACGTCGTGGAGCTCGAGATCGAGGGGCTGGGTCGGCAGCGCAGCGACGTCGTGCGCGCCAGGGTCGGGACGCTCGCGTGAGCGCACGGCCGCTGGACGGGCTGCGGGCCGTCGTCACGGGCGGGGCGTCCGGCATCGGCGCCGCGGTGGTCGAACGGCTGCTGGCGGGCGGAGCCCGGGTGGCAGTGCTCGACCGGGACGTCACCGGCAGTCACCCCGACGCGTACGCCGTGGTGACCGACGTGAGCGACGACGACTCGGTGGTCGCCGCGATCGCCGCCGCCGCCGAGCAGCTCGGTGGCCTGGACACCGTGGTCAGCAACGCCGGCATCGGCGCCCAGGGGACGGTTGCCGACAACTCCGACGAGGAGTGGCACCGGGTCTTCGACGTCAACGTGCTCGGCACCGTCCGCGTGGTGCGCGCCGCCCTGCCCCACCTGCGTACGGCGGCCGCCGGGGGCGGCGGTGCCTCGATCGTCACCACCTGCTCGATCGCCGCGACGGTCGGGCTCCCGCAGCGGGCGCTCTACTCGGCCACCAAGGGCGCGCTCACCGCGCTGACCCGGGCGATGGCCGCCGATCACCTCGCCGAGGGCATCCGGGTCAACTGCGTGCACCCCGGTACGGCCGACACCCCGTGGGTGGGTCGGCTGCTGGACGCCGCCGACGACCCGGTCGCCGAGCGTGCGGCCCTCGAGGCCCGCCAACCCCACCATCGGCTGGTCAGCCCCGACGAGATCGCCGGCGCCGTCGCCTACCTGGTCGACCCGACCTCGTCGTCGACGACGGGGACCTCGATCGCCGTCGACGGCGGCATGAACGACCCGCGGGTGCGCAGCTGATCCGGGCGTGACCCGGCGGCGTGCATCGAGCGCTCCGACGACCGCCGACGCGGCGTCGTGCACCAGGTCTGCCGGGTACGCCGTCGGCGGGCGATTGCGTCGACGTGCGCTGTGCGCCGGGGTCCCACGGCTCGACACCCGGGCGGGGGGCGGGGGCCCCCCCCCCCTGACGCCCTTTCCCTTTGCCACCTCCCAGGGCTGCCCCTGTTGCTTCCG
>JBPCRP010000091.1:0-4608 GCA_050996715.1 Propionibacteriaceae bacterium | reverse complement strand
GGTCAGGCCCGGGCCTGCGACATCGACGAACCCCGGCGCAGGTAGACCAGGTAGGTCACCGCGACGCAGGCGACGTAGAAGAGGCAGAACGAGCCGAGTGCGGTGGCCACCCCTCCCGTGGCTTGGTAGGAGTTGGCGATGATGCGGGGGATGAACAACGCACCCAGGGCACCGACCGCGGAGATGATGCCACCGCGGCGGCCGCGTCGCGCCGGGCCCGGTAGCGCGTCTGGTCGGCCGTCTCGCCGAGGATCGCCGTCTGCTGGGCGACCGTGCCGAAGATGATCGGGATCATCCGGTAGGTCGACCCGTTGGTCATCCCGACGATGTCGAACAGCGCCAGGAAGCTCAACAGGAACCCGGGGAAGCTGTGGATGCTCACCATCCAGATGGCCACCCCGATGGCGACCGCCTGACCGACGAAGGTGAGCACGCTCACCCGGGCGCCGCCGACGCGATCGGCCACCCAGCCGCCGACGGGGCGCGTCAGCGAGCCGACCAGCGGGCCGAGGAAGGCGTACGCGTAGGTGTTGGCGGCGAACTCGTGTTGCAGGACCAGGGGGAACGAGGCCGAGAAGCCGATGAACGAGCCGAAGGCGCCGATGTAGAGCAACGCCATGATCCACGTCTGCTTGTTCTTCGCGATGGCGGCCTGGGCCGAGATGTTGGCCCGGGCGCCACGGAGATTGTTCATGCCGAACCAGGCACCAAGGATGGCGAAGGCGATGAAGGGGACCCAGATCAGGGCGACGTTCTGGACGTACTGCTCGGCGCCGTTGTTCTTTCGCAGTCCGGTCGCACCGCCGATCACCGCGATCGACCCGGCGGCCACAGCGAGCGGGCCGACGAGCTGGATGATCGCGACGCCGATGTTGCCGCCCGCGGCGTTGGGTCCCAGGGCGAAGCCCTTCTCCTTGTCCGGGAAGAAGTAGGCGATGTTGGCCATCGAGGACGCGAAGTTCCCGCCGCCGAAACCGCAGGTGATGGCCGTCAGCACCCAGAACCAGTACGGCTGGCCGGTGGTCGAGGCGGTCACCAGCATGGTGACCGGGATCAGCAGCAGGGTCGCGCTGACGACGGTCCAGTTGCGGCCGCCGAACGAGGCCGGCATGAAGGTGTAGGGCACCCGGAGCAGAGCACCGACCAGGCCGGCGGTGGCGACCAACCAGAACAGCTGATCGGCGGTGAACCCGTAGCCGATGGCGGCGAGCACCGCGGTGGAGATGCTGAACATCTGCCAGACGCTGAAACCGATGTTCTCGGCCAGGATCGACCAGCCGAGGTTACGACGGGCGACGGGACGTCCCTGCGGGGAGCTCCAGAAGTCAGGGTCTTCGGGGTGGTACTCCTCGATCCAGCGACGGCCGGTCCGCCCGGCGGCATCAGCCTGGGGGGTGGTCGTGGTGTCGGTGGTCATGGTTTCCTCCACAGCAGGTGATGGGGTGGCCGGCGAGTCGTAGCTGATCGCCGTTCGCCGGGTGGTGGGTCGAGACGCCGTGAGCCGCATCGGTTCGGGTGGGCGGGGGTAGGGCGACCGCCCGGCCGGAACCGGTCGGTGCGACGGATGTGAGCTAGGGGGTTCGGCCACGGGGGGTCACCTATTCCGGGGAGCGTCGGTGCGCGGGTGCGCGGGGCCGACGACGATCTCGCCGCCGGCGGTCAGCTCGACCGGGTAGCTGCTCAGCGGGGCGGCCCCGGTGGTGGAGCAGCCGGTGACCAGGTCGAAGGCGTTCAGGTGCAGGGGGCACAGCACGACGTGCTCGTCGCACTGGCCGTCGGCGATCGGGCCGCCCCGGTGCGGGCAGACGGCCGAGACCGCGCGCAGCGTGCCGCTCCGGAGCCGGAAGACCGCGATCTGCTCACCCCCGACCTCGAAGGTGCGTGCCTCACTGGGCGGGATCTGCTCGAGGGGTCCGAGTCGTACCCCAGCACCGAGACCGGAAGCGGCCAGACCGGCCGCGGTCACCAGGAACCGCCCAGCAGCTGCTCGGCCCGGTCGGCCGGGACCCGGGGTAGCACCTCGAGCGGGAGCGACGAGCGGAACTGTCCCGGAGTCACCGGAGCGGCACCCTGGGTTCAGGGGTCGACGTAGGTGTCCGCGTACTCCGCCACGGCCGCGTCCAGCCGTTCGACGATGCCCTCGGAGTCGTCCACGACCACAGACATGATGTGGTCCAGACCGGCCCGGGGCACGACAGCGTAGGTGCGTTCGAGCCACTTCGCGTTCTCGCGGTAGTACTGCAAGAAGCGCCCCGTCACCAGCTTGGCCTCCTCGGCGGTGTCGACGGTGCACAGCAGGTCGCCCTTGCGGATGTGGGCCCCGGCGGCGCCGCCGACGTAGATCTCCCAGCGCCCGCCCTCGATGGCCACGATGCCGACGTCCTTGGCCATCGACTCCGCGCAGTTGCGCGGGCAGCCCGAGACGGCGAGCTTCATCTTCGCGGGGCTCTCCATGCCCTGCAGCCGGGTCTCCAGCTCGATCCCGAGCTTGGTGGAGTCGCCGGTGCCGAAACGGCAGAACTCCTTGCCCACACAGGTCTTCACCGTGCGGAACGACTTGCCGTACGCGTACCCCGAGGGCATCCCAAGATCCGCCCAGACCTTGGGTAGATCCTCCTTCTTGATGCCCAGCAGGTCGATCCGCTGGCCACCGGTCAGCTTGACCAGCGGGACCTCGTACTTGTCCGCGACGTCGGCGATCCGGCGCAGCTGCTCGGGGGTGGTGACTCCGCCGCGCATCTGCGGGACGACCGAGAAGGTGCCATCCTGCTGGATGTTGGCGTGCACCCGGTCGTTGATGAAGCGGGCGTTGCAGTTGCAGACCTGGGCGTCGTCGGCGAGCTCGGCGGCCCCGACCTCCTCGCTGGGACCGCCGAGGTCGAACATCAGCTCGACTCGTTGTTCGGGCAGCGGCAGGCCACGGTCGAAGGCCTGCTGCAGGAAGGCGACCTTGCGCGAGTCGCCGAGCAGGGTCGCGCCGACGATCTTCTCGTCGCGGATGATCACCGACTTGTAGATCCCGCGCTTGGGCTCGAAGAAGACGATGTGCTCGTCGGTGTCGCGCTCGGGCTCGGTGAGGCCCATCGAGGCCACCTCGACTCCCGCCACCTTGAGCTTGGTGGCGGTCCGCGAGCCGAAGTACGCCGCGTCCGGGTTGGCCCCGGTGATCACGTCGGCCAGCACGACGGCCTGCTCCCACAACGGGGCGACCAGGCCGTAGACCTCGCCGCGGTGCTGCACGCACTCACCGACCGCGTAGATGTTCGGGTCCTCGGTGGTGCGCATCTGGTCGTCGACCACGATGGCCCGCTCGACGCTCAGTCCGCTGACCGTGGCGACATCGGTGTTGGGCCGGATGCCGGCGGCGATCACCACGAGGTCGCACGCGAGCTCGGTCTCGTCGCGCAGCTTCAGCCCACGGACCTTGTCGGGACCCCAGATCGCCACGGCACGGGTGTTGGTGAAGGTGCCGATACCCAGCTCGGCCATGCTCCGGCGCAGCACCTCACCTCCGTCGCGGCCCAGCTGGGCGTTCATCAGCCAGCGACCGGAGTGCACGACGTCGACGGCGATCCCGTGGCTCTGCAGGCCGCGCGCGGCATCCAGGCCGAGCAGGCCGCCCCCGATCACCACCGCGCGATGATGATCGTCGTGGGTCGCGTAGTCGACCATGGCGCGGGTGTCGTCGATGGTGCGGAACGCGAACACGCGGGGCAGGATGCTTGCGTCGGTCCCGTAGACACCGTCCATCGGCGGCATGAACGAACGGCTGCCGGTGGCGATGATCAGGTCGTCGTAGGAGGTCACGCTGCCGTCGTCGCCGAGCACGACCTTGGCGTAGCGGTCGATCCGGCGGATGCGGACACCGGCGTGCAGCACGATGCCGTTCTCCACGTACCAGCTCAGGCTGTTGAGGTAGATGTCGGCGTCGGACTCCGCACCCGACAGCACGTGGCTGAGCATGATCCGGTTGTAGTTGCAGTACGGCTCGTCACCGAACATGGTGATCGCGAACATCTCGTCCCCACCGCGGCTGAGGATCTCCTCGACCGCGCGAGCCCCAGCCATCCCGTTGCCGATGACCACCAGCCTGCGCCGGGCCTCCCCGCGACCGGTGGGACCGACCGTCTGTTCCATGATCGTGGTCACAGTGCTCCACCAGGCCGAGGTCGAGCACCACGGTGCCGGTGAGTCCTACCGGGGCGGCGACCTGCAGCTCGATCGAGGAACCGCCCTCGATGTCCTCGACCACGCGCAGCGGCACGTGCACCTCGCCCTTCGCGCCGATCGGGAAATAGCGCATGGCCACGCCGTCGCGCAGCAGCACCACGGTGACCAGCTCTGCGGAGCTGTTGCCACCACGGAAGTAAAGGGCCTGCCCGATGACACCGTCGGGGACCAGGTGAGAGCGCTCGCCGCTGACCGGGGCCGGCTTGTCGACGCCGACCCCTTCGAAGGGGTGGATGCCCTGGAGGAAGACGTGCTTGCTGATCATGGGGAGGTCCTTTCGGCGAGACGGTGACACGAGCTGGTTCAGCGTCGGTTGCGTGGCTGCAGAGTGGATGGTGTGAGCGGGGGCCATGGTGAGCAGGTGGAGGTCGTCGGGGG
>JBPCRP010000081.1:0-44797 GCA_050996715.1 Propionibacteriaceae bacterium | reverse complement strand
GCCCCGACGCCCGCGACGGTCGCGCCCGTCGGCGCGGCGACGCCGGCACCGGCTCCGGGCACCTTTGGTCGGGTGGCCGAAGACGGCACCGTGTTCGTCCGGACCGCCGACGGTGAGCGCAGCGTCGGCCAGGTGCCCGACGCCCAGCCTGCCGAGGCCCTCGCCTTCTTCGTCCGTCGCTACGAAGCCCTCGAGCTGGAGGTCACCCTCCTGGAACGGCGGATCGCTTCGCAGGCCCTGACCCCCGACGACGCGCTGTCGGCGGTCCGGACGGTACGGAGGTCGCTGGTCGACGCCAACGCGGTCGGCGACCTGGCCGGACTCACGGCCCGGCTGGACGCGCTCGCCCCCGTGGTCGGGCAGCTCCGATCCGCACGCAAGGCCGAACGAGCCCGACAGGGTGAGGAGACCAAGGCCGCGAAGGAGAGGTTCGTCGTCGAGGCCGAGAAGCTCGCCGTCGGCAACGACTGGCGCGGCGGGGTGAACCGGTTCCGTCAGCTGCTCGAGCAGTGGAAACAGCTGCCGCGACTCGACCGCACGACCGACGACGCCCTGTGGCACCGTTTCTCCTCCGCTCGGACGACCTACACGCGTCGGCGCAAGACCCAGTTCGCCCAGCAGGCCGAGCACCGCGACGGGGCCCAGAAGGACAAGGAGAAGATCATCACGGAGGCCAGGGCTCTGGTCGACTCGACCGACTGGGGCCCCATCACCGGCGCCTTCCGGGACCTGATGGCCCGGTGGAAGGCCGCGGGACCGGCTCCCCGCAATGTCGATGAGAAGCTGTGGCGTCAGTTCCGCGAGCTGCAGGACCGCTTCTTCGCGGCCAAGAACGCCGCCCAGGGCGAGCAGGACGTCGAGTTCCGGGCCAATCAGGAGGCCAAGGAGGCGCTGCTCGCCGAGGGCGAGAAGCTGGTTCCGATCACGAACCTGGACTCCGCCCGGACGGGCTACCGCGATCTCGTGGGTCGCTGGGCGGAGATCGGCAAGGTCCCACGAGACGCGGTCCGTCCACTGGAGAACCGGCTGCGGGCGATCGAGACGGCCATCAAGTCCGCCGAAGAGAACCTGTGGCAGCGCACCAACCCGGAGGCGCGTGCCCGGGCCGAAGACACCGCGAGCAAGCTCGCCGCCCAGATCGCCGAGCAGGAGGAACGCGCTCGCAAGGCCCAGGCCCGAGGTGACGCCAAGGCCGCCAAGCAGGCGCACGACGCGGTCCAGACGTACCGCAGCTGGCTGGAGCAAGCCCACCGCGCGATCGACGACTTCACCGTCTGAGGTGCCCACCAGTCACGTCGTGCCGCCTGCTGTCGGCGTGTCGCGCAGCAGATGACTGGTCGACTCGGGACTGACCTGACCTACCCCGAGGTCGGCGCCACCGCGGGTGAGCTGCCTGCCGGCTACCGGATCATCCGACGGTCACGGCACGTGGGGTCTGGTGCTGAGCTGTTTCATCGGCTCGGCAACCAGGTGCTGGAGTGGCAGCTGCAGCGACGGTCCGGGGTCCACGTCCCCCGCCGTACGCCGCCGGCGGCGGCCGGGGTCGAGGTCGTGCTCGGCGTGGGACTCGGTCCCTTCCGGATCCAGGCGCCGGCCCGGGTCGTGTACGTGGTGGAGGAACCTGGCGTCCGCGGGTTCGCGTACGGCACGCTGCCCGGTCACCCCGAGTGCGGCGAGGAACGGTTCGTGGTACGACGTGAGGGCGAGTTCGTGCTCGTGGAGATCACCGCATTCTCCCGGCCGGCCACCCGGCTGATGCGGGCAGCCGGACCTCTCGGGCGGCTCGGCCAAGATGTGTTGATCGAGCGGTACCTCTGCGCATTGGGTCCCAGCTGATGTCGGCAGGCGAACACCAGCCGGTGGGCCGCTGTCGACCAGTCAGTTCATGTCCGACACGCCGCGATAACCCGGCAGAAGCTGGCCGGTCGGGCTATTGGGAGATGCGGTAGACGTCGAACACCGCGGGCACCTGGCGGACGGCGGACAGCACATGGTCCAAGTGGGTGGGGTCGGCGGTCTCGAAGGTGAACTTGACCTTGCAGATCCGGTCCTTGGACGTGGTCAGCGACGCGGACAAGATGTTCACGTGCTGGTCCGACAGCGACCGGGTGATGTCGGACAGCAGCCGGTTCCGGTCCAGCGCTTCGACCTGGATGGCCACCAGGAACGAGCTCCGGACGGTCGGTGACCAGGTCACCTCGACGATCCGTTCGGGCTCGGTGCGCAGGCTTTCGGCGTTCACGCAGTCGGTGCGGTGGACCGAGACCCCGGATCCGCGGGTGACGAACCCGAGGATCAGGTCACCCGGCACCGGGGTGCAGCACTTGGCCAGCTTGACCAACAGGTCGCTGGCCCCGACGACCTCGATGCCCGAGTCCTCGCCGGCCTGGGCCGACCGGCGGCGGCGGCCGGTGACGACCCGATCCTCGTTGACCTCGTCGGCCGCAGCCTCCTCGCCACCCTCGCCGCTGATCAAGCGGTTCACGACGGCCTGCGCGCCGACGTGGCCCTCGCCGACGGCGGCGTAGAGCGCCGAGACATCGGGCAACCGGAAGTGCCCGGCGACCGCGGTCATGTGCTCGACGGTGAGCAGGCGCTGGAGCGGCAGTCCGGCCTTGCGCAGCTGCCGGGCGAGCAGCTCCTTGCCCTGCTCGATCGACTCCTCCCGGCGCTCGCGGGTGAAGTAGTGCCGGATCTTGTTGCGGGCGCGTGGGCTCCGCACGAAGTTCAGCCAGTCGCGGCTCGGGCCCGCGCCCTCGGCCCGGGAGGTGAACACCTCGACCGCGTCGCCGTTGCTCAGCACCGACTCCAGGGGAGCCAGCCGGCCGTTGATCCGGGCGCCGATGCAGGTGTTGCCGACCTCGGTATGAATCGCGTAGGCGAAGTCGACCGGGGTCGAGCCCTGAGGCAGGCTGATCACGTCGCCCTTGGGGGTGTAGGCGAACACCTCGGTCGAGTTGATCTCGAACCGTAGCGAGTCGAGGAACTCCCCCGGGTCGGCGGTTTCGCGCTGCCAGTCGAGCAGCTGCCGCACCCAGACCAGGTCGGTGCCGTCATCGGAGCCGGGCCCCTGCACGGGTGGCGGCCCGCCCTTGCCGGTCTCCTTGTACTTCCAGTGCGCCGCGACCCCGTACTCGGCCCGGCGGTGCATGTCGTCGGTGCGGATCTGCAGCTCGACGGGCTGGCCCTGAGGTCCCAACACCGTAGTGTGCAGCGACTGGTACATGTTGAACTTGGGCATCGCGATGTAGTCCTTGAACCGCCCCGGTAGCGGGTTCCACCGGACGTGCATCACGCCGAGCGCGGCGTAGCAGTCCCGCGGGCTGTCGACCAGGATGCGCAGCCCGACGAGATCGTAGATGTCGTCGAACTCCCGACCACGGACGACCATCTTCTGGTAGATCGAGTAGTAGTGCTTGGGTCGACCGGTGACCGTTGCCCTGATCTTGGCCGACTTGAGATCGGTGGTCACCTGATCGATCACCGCAGCCAGGAACTGATCACGCAGCGGGGCCGCACCGGCGACCAGACGGACGACTTCGTCGTACACCTTGGGATGCAGGGTCGCGAAGCAGAGGTCCTCGAGCTCCCACTTGATCGTGTTCATGCCCAGCCGGTGGGCGAGCGGGGCAAAGATCTCGAGCGTCTCGCTCGCGATCCGCGCCTGCTTGTCGGGTCGCAGATAGTGCAGGGTTCGCATGTTGTGCAGGCGGTCGGCGAGCTTGATCACCAACACCCGGATGTCGCGACTCATGGCCACGACCATCTTGCGGATGGTCTCGCTCTGGGCCGACTCGCCGTACTTCACCTTGTCGAGCTTGGTGACGCCGTCGACGAGCAACGCGACCTCGGCGCCGAAGTCCTTGCTCAGCTGGGCCAGCGTGTACGACGTGTCCTCGACCGTGTCGTGCAACAGCGCGGCGCACAGCGTGGCCTCGGTCATGCCGAGCTCGGCCAAGATGGTCGTCACCGCGAGCGGATGGGTGATGTAGGCGTCGCCGCTCTTACGCAGCTGTCCCGCGTGGTGCTTCTCCGCCGTCCGGTAGGCCCGCTCCAGCAGCGCCGTGTCGGCCTTCGGGTGGTTGGCCTTGACGATGCCGATCAGCGGGTCGAGGACGGCGATCTGCGGTCGGCTGGTGCCCAGTCTGGCCAACCGCTGGCGCATCCGCACCCGAGGCTGCTCCGGCCCGGTGGTGATCCGGACCGGCAGACCGACGCCTTCGCTGTTCCGTGGGCGGGTCACCGTGGGCACACCGTCGGCAAGGGCCGTGGACTGGGTCACCGACGACCCGGCCGAGGCAGCTGAGGCCGCGGCCGAGGCAGCTGAGGCCGCCGCCGAGGCATCGGCTCGACGGGCGGCCGGTGGGCGATCGGAGACCCCGACCGGACGAGGTCTGTTCGACGACACGGGCCGGCCGGCGTCCTGAACGTCGGCCGACTCAGCGTCGCCGGCATCGGGAAGTGCGCGGCCGCCGTTCGTGCTTCGGTCACTCATGGCCCACTCCTCCCGATCGGGGGCTCCAGTCTAAGTCTGCACGGCCGATCGGTCGCACCGCGGCCGGACCTCAGCTGGGGGACGTTCCATCCTCGGCGCCGGTGCGTCAAGTGAGCACCCGGTGGGCGCGGGCCGCCAGACGAGCCCGTCGGCCGGCGTGAAGAAACCGCCGACCACCTGGCCCGGGGTCGAGCAGCGGGTGCAGCCGAGTGCAGGATTGACTTCTGGGCCCGCGAAGGGGTTGCGGTCACCTGCACGGGCACCCCGAGCTGGTGACCGTCGTCGGCGGCGGTGCGGCCGATCGGGCCGCCGAGCCGCCACGGGCGCCGCCGAGGGGTGGCCGTCGAACCTCGGCAAGCCGGGTGGCTTGGGTGGGGACCTCGGCGGGACTACGGTGACGGGCGCAGGTGCGTTCGTCTGGACGTACCGGCCAGAGAGACATCGACGTCCTCGAAGGGACTGCTACATGCGGGTGGAGATCAAGGAAGGTGGCGACGGGGTCGCCTGCTGGAACGCAGCCGCGGTCCAGCGGCACGCCGATGCCAGCACAGCGACCGAGGATCACATCTCCGCCGCGAACCCCGACGTCAGGGTCATCGAGGGCAGCATCCGCTGCTACGGCTGTGAGGTGCAGGAGTACCACTACGGCACCAAGTGCACCGCGATGCTGACCAAGACGCTCTACGTCGTCCGGGACCAGATCGGGCCCCGGACCGCCGACGCCGCCGGCTCCCTGCTGGAGATCGACGGCCTGAAGACCATCGAGCCGGGCTCCAAGGGCCTCGGCTCGCACAACGCCCCCGTGGACGCGGCGACCGCGCCCGTCCCGGCCGAGACCGGTTCGGGTGGCGACGGCCGGGTGGCGCAGGAACCCCCCGACCGGGAACCCCGCAAGAGCGGTCTGCGCGGAATTTTCGGCCGCTCGGGTTCGTGAGATGGACGCGCCCGCACCAGCCTCCCCTCCCGGGACGGAAACTGGTCAGTTTCAATGGCCCGGACGGCGTGTCCCGGGTCGTCCCTGACCACTTCGCCAGGGTCACAGCGTTCGAGGCACCGACTCGGACCGGACTGCGACAATGGCGGGCATGACGTCCGACCCTGGCTCCGCGTCGGACCTGGAGACGGTCGGTGGGCCCCGGGCCCCGGGCGGCATCCAGTCGGTCGACCGGGCCATGGCCATCCTGGAGATCCTCGCGCGAAACGGCCGAGCCGGGGTGAGCGAGATCGCCGCCGAGCTCGACGTCCACAAGTCCACGGCCTTCCGGCTGCTCGCGGCCCTGGAGTCGCGCGGGATGGTCGAGCAGAGCGTGAGCCGGGGAAAGTACCAGGTGGGGATCGGCGTGCTCCGGCTCGCCGGCGCGGTCTCCGGCCGACTCAGCCTCGTCACCCGGGCCCGTCCCGCGCTGGAGGCCCTGGCCGACGAGGTCGGCGAGACGGTGAACCTCGCGGTCCGACGTGCCCGCTGGGCCGTCAACCTCGACCAGGCCATGGGTCCGTCGCCGCTCACCAGCTACGACTGGATCGGCAACCCCACCCCGCTGCACGCGACGGCCAGCGGCAAGATCTTCCTGGCGGCGTTGGTAGGTGCCGAGCTCGACGAGCTGCTCGGCGCTGGCCCCCTCGCCCGCTACACCGACGCGACCCTGTGCCGGCAGGACCTGATCACCGAGCTGGTCACCGTGGCGGCCACTGGGGTCGCGATGACCCGCGGTGAGCTCGAGCAGGGACTTAACGCGGTGGCGGTCGGGGTCGTGGACCACCAGGGTGGCGTGGTGGCCTCGATCAGCGTCAGCGGCCCGGCCTTCCGCTTCGACCCGCAGGCGGCCCAAGTCGTCGCGGCCACCCGGGCGGCCGGGGTGGACATCAGCCGACGAATGGGTCACGAGCCCGGCTGCTGATCACCAGTCGGCGGCCGACGGGGCCGGCCCCCCTGCCGCCGGCGCGGCCAGGTGAGATGGTCGGGTCGTCACATCCAGAACGTGGCCCAGGGCGCCGACCAGTGCCTTACGCCAGCGGACGAACTCCCGCGGTGACGACACCGCGAGCACGGCGACAGGCTCGCCCGCGCGGCGGTAGACCGCGACGAGCCGTCCCGAGTCGGGGTCGTCGAGCTCGACATGGACGTCGTCGGCCAACGACGCGTAACCCGCCATCTGGATCTGCACGCCGTGCTGGTCGGACCAGAAGTAGGGCAGGTATGGCCGACGCCGTGGTGGATCGACCCCCAGCAGCGCCGCCACCGCCCGGCCGGGTCGCTCCAGGGCGTCGGTCCAGTGCTGGGCCCGGTGGTTTCGACGCAGGTGGTGGTCCCACCAGGCGGCGCAGTCGCCCACGGCCACCACCCCGTCGACCGTGTCGCCGCCGGCCGACACCCGACCCGCGGAGTCGCAGACGACCCCGTCGTCCAGGTCGAGCCCGCTGTCGGCCAGCCAGCCGATCTCGGGTTCGGCGCCCACCGACACGAGCAGCACGTCGACGGGCAGCCTGCGGCCGTCGGCCAGAGTCAGCGCACGCAGCCGGCCGGCCCCGATCTCACCGGCCCCGACCTCACCGGGGCTGACCTCGACGGAGCCGATTGTGACATCGGTCAGCACGCGCACCCCGGAACGGTCGGCGAGGGCGGCCAGCCGCGGGGCAAGGTCGGCGCCGTACAACCGGGCCAGCGGCTCGGGCTCGCGATCCAGCACGGTCACCCGGCATCCGAGCGCGGCCGCCGTGGAACCCACCTCGGAACCGATGAGCCCCGCTCCCACGATCACGACCCGGGCACCGGGGGTGAGCGTGGCGCGGAGCCGGTCGGCGTCCTCGACGGTACGCAGGGTGAGGACGTTGTCGGGCGCCCCCTCCTCGAGCTCGGCCATCCGCCGGGCGACGGCACCGGTCGCGAGCACCACCGCGTCGGCTGCGTAGGTCTGTCCGCCTGCGGTGGTAACGGCGCGTCCTGCCAGGTCCAGGCGCACGGCTGGGTCACGGACCCAGTGCACGTCCAGGTCGTCGTCGACCGGTTGCAGGTCGAGCTCGGCCCGTGCCGTCGTCCCCGCGAGGTAGTCCTTGGACAGTGGCGGCCGGTCGTAGGGCCGGTGGGCCTCCTGACCCAGCACGGTCACCGGGCCGGTCAACCCGAGCTTGCGGGCGGCGCGAGCGGCGGACAGCCCGGCGAGGCCGGAGCCGACGATGAGAAGGGACTCCATCATGCTCCCGATCTGCAATCTGTGTGCGCGATGCGAGACAAAAATGTACGCCACCCGGGCCGCACCGGTCGCCTACGCCACGATCGGGTCAACCAGCGTCTTTGTCACCAGTGACTCGTCGTCACCAGTGACTCGTCGTCGCCAGCAACTCGTCCTCGCGAGTCACTCGTCGTCGCGAGGACCCCGAGCGAGGACCCGGAGCGAGCCGGCCAATGGGTCAGAGCTCGTCGTGGTGAGCCCGCCGGACCACCACCACCTGGTCGCCGAGTTCAAGCGTGGCCACGGTGGGGTCGTAGAAGCGACGCAGCGTCTTGTTCCGGACCACGGCCACCACCCGTTCGCCGGGGATGTCACCGGGGTTGAGACCGGCCTCGGCCTTGGTGACCTGGCGCTCGGTGATCTCCAGACCCTCGTCGACGCTGAGCAGGTCCTCGATCACTGTGCCCAGGTTGGGGCTGACCGCCGACAACCCGAGCAACCGGCCGACGGCGTCGGAGGACGTGATCACCGCGCTGGCCCCGGACTGGCGCAGCAACGGCCCGTTCTCGTCCTCCCGCACGGCGACGACCACGTGCGCGCTTGGATTGAGCTGCCGGACGGTGAGGGTGACCAGGATCGCGGAGTCGTCACGGTCGAGGGTGATGATCACCTCGCGCGCCTTGCTGATCTCGGCCCGGCGCAGGATCTCGCGCCGGGTCGCGTCGCCGTCGATGGCCGCATACCCGATCAGGTTCGCCTCGGCGACCGCACTGCTGCGGCTGTCGATCACCACGACCTGGGCCGGGTTGATGGCGTTGTCCCGCAAGGTCTGCACGGCACTACGGCCCTTGGTGCCGTAGCCGACCACGACCACGTGGTTGCGCATGCGTTTCCTCCAGTAGCGGTCTCGGATCACCCGCCGACCCTCGTTGGCGAGCACCTCCAGGGTGGTGCCGACCAACAGCACCAGAAAGCCGATCCGCAACGGGGTGACGACCAGCGCGTTGATGAGGCGCGAATGCGGCTCGACCGGGGTGATGTCGCCGTAGCCGGTCGTGGTGATCGTGACGGTCGAGTAGTAGATGGCGTCGATCAGGCTCACCGAGTCGTCGGCACCGTCGGTGTAGGCCTCCCGGTCGAAGTAGACCAGACCGACGCAGATCAGCAGCAAGGCCAGCGCGAAGAGTCCACGCTTGCCGAGCTCTCGGGCAGGCGAGGTGGTGCGGGCAGGAAGGCTCACCAGGGCCTGGTTGCCCCAGGCGACGCGGCTGCGGGTGGGGTCGTTGGCTCCCGGCACGGTGGTCTGGACGCCCGGCTCAGGCCGTGACCGAGAACAGCGCGGTGACCAGCGGTACGCCGGCGGCAGCCAGCAGCGCGCGTCCGGGCAGGAACGCCAGCTCGATCAGCACGGCGACCCCGGCGACGGTGGCGCCGACCTCGGCGATCAGCTCCGCGGTGGCCGCCACGGTCCCGCCGGTGGCCAGCAGGTCGTCCACGATCAGCACCCGGGTGCCGGGTGCGAGGGCGTCGGCGTGGAGCTCGAGGGTGGCACGTCCGTACTCCAGGTCATAGGTACGGCTGACCGTCGCGCTCGGTAGCTTGCCGGCCTTGCGGACAGGGACGAAGGGCACCCCGAGCGCGAGGGCGACGGGAGCTCCGAGCAGGAAGCCGCGCGCCTCCATCGCCACCACGGCGTCGACCGGTCCGAGCTCGTCGGCGCGCGCCACCGCGACCAGGTCCGAGATCGCCGCTGCGTAGCCGTCGGAGGAACCCAGCAGTGGGGTGATGTCCTTGTAGACGATCCCGGGCTGCGGGAAGTCGGGGACGTCGCGGATCAGGACCGCCCAGGACGGCTCGGGTCGCGACACGACGGGGGCACCCTCGTGGGCGCTCATGGCTGGAGTCACTTCCGCCGCTGGCTGCGAGGCTTCTTCTGCGGTTGCGGCCGCTTCGCCGCCCCGTCACTGGTGGTCACCCGGCCGTGGTTGACCCGGACGGTGATCGAGCTCGACCCCCGCTCGACTCCGGCCGCGGCCAGCTTCTCGGTGGTGGGCTCGGTGGTCGGCCCGGCGTCGGCACGGCCGGCGGTGTCGGCCACGTCGTCAGACCCCGAGCTGGCGGCCTCGACCGCAGTCGGCCGGACGGTCTTCTTCGTGGCGGTCGTGCCGGTCTCGCGATCACGGCGCGACCGCACCCGGGTGGCGAGCTTCTGCATGTCCGGCTCACGCTCCTTCAGCTGAGCCAGCAGCGGGGAGGCGATGAAGATCGACGAGTAGGCACCAGAGATCATGCCCACGAACAGAGCCAGGGCCAGATCCTGCAGGGGCCCGGTGCCGAGGATGACCGTGCCGGCGAAGAGCAGCGCGGCCACCGGCAGCACGCCGATGATCGTGGTGTTGATGGAACGCACCAGCACCTGGTTGACGGCCAGGTTGGCCGCTTCGCTGTACGTCCGGGTCGTGCTCGACTTGATGTCGCGCACGTTTTCGCGCACCTTGTCGAACACGACCACCGTGTCGTAGAGCGAGTAGCCGAGGATGGTCAGCACGCCGATCAGGGTCGCCGGCGTCACGGTGAACCCGACCAGGGCGTAGATCCCCACCGTGATGATCAGGTCGTGGATCAGGGCGACCAGCGCGGCGATCGACATCGTGCCGTTGCGGAAGTAGGCCCAGATCACCAACGAGACGAGCACCAGGAAGACCAGCAGCGCGATCAGGCCCTGCTGGGAGATCTGCTTGCCCCACGAAGGCCCGATCAGGCTGTAGGCCACCTCGTCGCTGTTGATGCCCACCTCGTTGGCGATGGCACCCCGGACCGCGGCCACCTCGTCCACGTTGAGGCTGCGGGTCTGGATCTGCACCCGGTCGCCGCCGATGGTGGTGACTTCCAGACCCTCCATGTCGGGGAGCTTGACGTCCTCTACGGCGGTCCGCATGGTGGTGACGGTCTGCGAGGTCACCGTGGTGGTGGCCTGGAAGTCGGCGCCCCCGCGGAACTCGATACCCAGGCTCAGGCCGCGGATCAGCAGGGCCGCGATCGAGACCGCGATCAGGATGGCGCTGATGGTGTACCAGCGCTTGCGCCGACCGATGAACTCGTAGGAGACGTCACCGACGTAGAGCCGGTGGCCGAGGTTGCCGAACTTGCTCATGGGGTCTCCTCCACCGTGCGCGCGACCTTGGGCGCGGCCGTGCCTCGGGATCGTCGGCCCCCGGGTAGTGCCGTGACCCCGAGATGTCCCGGGTCCAGACCCGACAGCTTGTGTCCGTTGCCGTAGAACCTGGTCCGGGCGAGGATCGTCATCAACGGCTTGGTGAAGAAGAACACCACCAGTACGTCGATCAGGGTGGTCAGGCCCAGGGTGAACGCGAAGCCCTTGACCGAGCCGACCGCCAGGATGAACAAGATCAGAGCCGAGAGCAGCGACACCCCGTCGGCGATCAGCACGGTCTGCTTGGCCCGTCGCCATCCGGTCTCCACAGCGGTTCGCAGGCTCCGGCCCTCGCGCACCTCGTCGCGGATGCGCTCGAAGTAGATGACGAAGCTGTCCGCGGTGACACCGATGGCCACGATCGCCCCGGCGATGCCGGGCAGGTTGAGCGCAAAGCCCACGCTGGTGCCAAGCAGCACCATCGACGCGTAGGTGATCGCCCCGGCCACCAGCAACGAGCTGATGACCACGATGCCGAGGCCGCGGTAGTAGGCGAAGCAGAACGCCACCACCAGGAGCAGACCGATCAAACCGGCGATGATGCCGGCGCGGAGCTGGTCCCCTCCGAGAGTCGCCGAGACGTTCTCCACCGAGTCGATGGTAAAGGCCAGCGGCAGCGAACCGTACTTCAACACGTTGGCCAGCTCCTGGGCCGACTGCTGGGTGAAGCTCCCGCTGATCTGCGCCGCACCACCCGGGATGGCGTTGCTGACCGACGGCGCCGACACGACCTCACCGTCCAAGACGATGGCGAACTGGTTCATCGGCGAGGTCCGGGTGGCGAGCTGCGCGGTGGCCTTCTCGAACGCCGTGCCACCGGCGTTGTTGAGCTGCAGGTTGACGATCCAGCCCAGGCTGCCCTGCGGGATGCCCGCGGTGGCGTCGGTGAGGTCGCTACCCACAATGAGGGTGGGGCCGAGGAGATACTTCTCGGTGCCTTCACGGCTGCAGGCGGCCAGGGGCTGGTCGGCCACGTCCGGCCAGGCCCGCCGCGCCGCGTCGGTGCAGGTGAACGCGGCGAAATCGGTCTGGTCGGCCTCGCTCGGCTGGTAGTTGATCGCGTCGGCGATGGCGGTGCCGGACCCGGGGGCGGTCGGCCGCGGTGTCACGGGGGCCGGCGGCGCGGTCGGCAACAGCGGGACCGGTCGTCCGTTCCCGGTCGCGCTGGCACTCGGGCTGCCCGCCTGCGCGCTCTCCGTCGCCGACGCGGTGCTGCTCGCACCGGCGCTCGGGCTGGCGCCGCCACTGGGCCCGCCGGTCGCCGAGCTCGACGGCTCGGCCGACGGCGACGGGGTGACGGGCGGGGTAACCTGCTCGACGGCGTACACGGCTCGGAAGCGCAGCTCCGCGGTCTGACCGACCAGTCGGACCAGTTCGTCCTGCTGGACGTTGGGCACGCTGACGGTGATCTGGTTGGCGTTGGTCGTGGTGACCTCGGACTCGCCGACGCCCAAACTGTCCACGCGAGCCTGGATGATGTTCTTGGCCTGGTCGAGGGAGTTGGGGTCGACGGCGCCGCTACCGGAGGTGTTACGGGCGGTCAGGGTGATCGTGGTGCCGCCGCGGAGGTCCAACCCGAGTCGGGGGGTCCAGTCCTTGCTGATCGCCATCAAGCCGTAGAGCGCGGCCACGACCAGGAACAAGATCAGGAGGGTACGACCCGGGTGGCCGGTCTTCGTCGCCACTAGTCAGCAGTCCTCACGTGTGGGGGTTGTCCTGGCCCGCCGTACTCCGGCGGGCCGTTCGGTCGAGCGTCAGGAGTTGCCGCGCGGTCGCTCGGGGTCGAACCCCGGGGTTTCGGTCGTGGCGTCGGCTGACCTGCGGAAGTCGTGTGACGGCTCCGGGGCGTACCCCTCGTCCGCGGTGCCGGTCTCGCCGAAGGCCACGTCGTCGGTCTGGTCGTAGGTGGGGCCGACCTCGGGTACGTCGGCGTCTTCCTCACCGGCCGGCACGACGCGGACGATGGCCTGCTTGAGCACGGTCAGCCGGGCGCCGGGAGAAATCTCCATCACGGCCTGCTTGTCAGCGACCTCGATCAGCGTGCCGTAGATCCCGGAGCCGGTGACCACCCGGGTGCCCGGGGTGAGGGCGTTGATGGTCTGGGCCTGAGCTTGCTGGCGCTTGCGCTGCGGGCGCAGGATCAGCAAGTAAAAGGCCACCACCATCACGACGATGAGGATGAGCGTGGTGTACGGCGAATTGCCCATGGCGAGGTGTCGATCCGTTCGTTGCGTCGGTTCGGGCGGTTGGTGCGTGGCCTCCCGCGAAGGGTGCAGACAACGTCTGCGCAGGCCTGCCGGCGTGTCGCCGACCGCCGTACTCTACCTAGTTCGGCGCAAAACGCAGACTCACGTGAACAGGTCCGGCGCGGCGCCGTCACCGGTTCCGGTCGCCGGGTCGACCCCGGCCGGGGCGCGCAGACCGAGATGGGCCCAGGCCCGAGCGGTTGCCACCCGGCCACGCGGGGTCCGCATCAAGAAGCCCTCGCGGACCAGGAACGGCTCCGCGACCTCCTCGACGGTCTCGCGCTCCTCCCCCACCGAGATGGCGAGGGTGGACAGCCCCACCGGTCCGCCCCCGAACCGTCGGCAGACCGCCGTGAGCACACCGCGGTCGAGCCGGTCGAGCCCGATCTCGTCGACCTCGTAGAGCTCCAGGGCGGCCCGGGCGACCGCGCGGGTGATGCGGCCGTCGGCCCGGACCTGGGCGTAATCGCGGACCCAGCGCAGCAACCGACTGGCGATCCGGGAGGTGCCGCTGGACCGGGTGGCGATCTCGGTACCGCCCGCGGGGTCAAGTCGGGCACCGAGCAGCTGGGCAGACCGGGTAACGATGTGCTCGAGATCCTTGCTGGCGTAGAACTCGAGCTGGGCGGTGAACCCGAAGCGGTCGCGCAGCGGTCCCGGCAGCAGCCCGGCGCGGGTGGTGGCGCCGACCAGGGTGAAGCGCGGGATGTCCAGCGGGATCGCCGTGGCGCCGGGACCCTTGCCGACCACGACGTCCACCCGGAAGTCCTCCATGGCGACGTAAAGCATCTCCTCGGCGGGTCGGCTCATCCGGTGGATCTCGTCGAGGAACAACACCTCGCCCTCGGACAGCCCCGAGAGGATTGCGGCCAGGTCGCCGGCGTGGGTAATCGCCGGACCCGAAGAGATCCGCAGCGGCGCGCCCATCTCGGCGGCGATGATCATGGCCAGGGTCGTCTTCCCCAGCCCAGGCGGTCCGGACAGCAGGACGTGGTCGGCGACGCTGCCCCGGTGCCGGGCGGCTTCGAGCACCAGCCCGAGCTGGTCGCTGACCCGCGGCTGGCCTTCGAACTCCCGCAGAGTCGTCGGGCGTAGGGCGGACTCGGCGGCTCGATCCTCGGGGTCGGCCTCGGGATCGACCGGGCGGGCTTCGACGGGCCCGTCGTCCAGGGCCTGGTCGGACGGCTCGCTCATCGGGCCAAGGAGCGCAGGGCGGCCCGCATCAGCACCGCGACGCTCAGACTCGGGTCGTCACGGACCAGCGGAGCCACCTCGTCGCACGCCGCCTCGGCGTCCCGGGTCGACCAACCGAGCCCTTGCAGGCCCTCGGAGACCTGCTCGCGCCAGAGCTCGGCGTCTGTGGCGCCTGCCGGACCGGCGTTACCCGGGAGCGCGGTCAGCCCCAAGGTGGCGATCTTGTCCTTGAGCTCGATCACGATCCGTTGCGCACCCTTGCGGCCGATGCCGGGGACCTTGCACAGCGCGACCAGGTTCTCGGTCGCAATGGCCGCCTGCAGGTGCTCGGGGCTGAGTACCGACAACGCGGCCTGCGCCAGCTTGGGGCCGACCCCGGTGGCGGTGATCAGCAGCGCGAACGCGTCACGCTCCTCGGACGTCGCGAAGCCGTAGAGGGTGAGGGAGTCCTCGCGGACGATCAGGGCGGTGGCCAGGGTGGCCCGCTCCCCCAGCCGCAGGGCGCTGGTCGTGGTCGGGGTGCACTGGGTGAGGATGCCGAGACCGCCGACCTCGACCACGGCAGCGGTCGGACCGATCTGCACCACGGTGCCGCTGAGCTGGGCGATCACGCGCGTCCCCGGTGCGCGACCCGGACGGCGGCGGCGAACCGGGCCCGCTGGCGGCGCGATGCCTCGGCGGCGGTCGCGGTGGCGTCGACCCGCCCGGTGGCGGCTCCCCGCCAGACGTGACAGATGGCCAGGGCCAGGGCGTCGGCCGCGTCGGCCGGCTGCGGTACGGCGTCGAGCCGCAGGATCCGCGCCACCATGGCGCCCACCTGGGCCTTCTCCGCCCGACCGGATCCGGTGATGGCGGCCTTGACCTCGCTGGGGGTGTGCAGGGCGACGGGGAGCCCGTGTCGCGCCGCCACGAGCAGGGCCACACCGGCCGCCTGCGCCGTCCCCATCACGGTCTGCACGTTGTGCTGGGCGAAAACCCGCTCGACGGCGATCCGCTCGGGTCGGTGCCGATCCACCCAGGCCTCGAGCTCGCGTTCCACGGCCAACAGCCGCTCGGCCAGCTCCCCGTCGGCCGGGGTCCGGATCACCCCGACGTCGACCAGGGTGGGCGGTCGGCCCGGGACCCCGTCGACCACCCCGAGTCCGCAGCGGGTGAGCCCGGGATCGACACCGAGCACGCGCATGGGACTCCTCAGCAGGCCGGGACGGACGAGACGGTCAGGTCGAACAGACGTTCGGTTCACCGTACGGCGACGCACCGGTCGGTGCCGCGCCGACGCGCCGCTTCCGGCCACACCCTCCCCCGCACCCGCCATTTTGCGCAGGATGACCCCTGCCTGGCCCCTTTCCGGGGTCACTGTGCGCAAAATGGCGGTATGAGTCACTTCGTGACGTCGGCGGACGGGACCAGGATCGGCTACCAGCGCCACGGCGAGGGTCCGGGCGTGGTGCTGATCGACGCGGCGTTCCAGTACCGGGCCGGCCACCCGCCCATCACCGAGCTCGCGACGGCTCTCGCCGGTCACGGACTCAGCGCGGTCGCCTACGACCGCCGCGGGCGGGGCGAGAGCGATGATGTGGGCGCGGCGCCGGGGGCCGCCGTGGACCGGGAGACCGAAGACATCGCCGCCCTGGTCGAGGTGCTGGGCGGGTCGGCGACGCTGTTCGGCTACTCCTCCGGGGCGGCCCTGGCCCTGCACGCGGCGACCACGCTGGGTGCAGCCGTCACCGCGCTGGTGCTCTACGAAGCGCCGCTGTCTCTCCCCGCGCAAGGCGACGACGGTGCGTGGCTGACCGAGCTGCGGGAGCGGCAGGCAGCGGGGGACGCCGAGGGTGTGGTCACCCACTACCTGAAGGATCTGCCGCCGGAGTGGCTGGCGGGAGCGCAGCAGAGTCCGTACTGGTCGGGCATGGTCGCGATGGCGCCGACCCTGCTCTACGACGCCGAGGCGCTGCGTCGGGCCGACGAACGACCCTGGGCCGACCAGTGGGGCGACCTGGCAACGCCGACCCTGGTGCTGATCGGCCAGCAGTGCTTGCCGCTCTTCCCACCGGTGGCCGACGCGCTGGTCGCCACGCTCCCGCACGCGGTGACCGAGCGGTTCCCCGGCGCCGACCACGGCTGGTCCCCCGAGCTGCTGGCCGACCGGATCGCGCTCTTCGTCGCCTGACGCGCGCTTCCCGCGGCGGTCAGGCCGGTTCGGCGACGTCGGCGGGAGCGTCGAAGTTGGCGTAGACGGTCTGCACGTCGTCGGAGTCCTCGAGCGCGTCGATGATCTTCATGACCTTCTCGAAGGTCGGCTCGTCGATCTCCTGGGTGAACTCCGGGACGAACGACACGTCGGCCGAGTCGTAGTCGAGCCCGGCCTGCTGCACCGCCGAGCGCACCCTGACCGTATCGTTGGGGTCCGAGATCACCTCGAAGCTCTCACCGAGGTCCTTCACCTCGTCGGCGTCGGCCTCCAGTGTCGCCTCGAGCACGTCGTCCTCGGTCACCGTCCTGCCCTCCTGGACCTTTGGGACCACGACCACCCCGCGACGGTTGAACACCCGGGCCACCGACCCGGCGTCGGCCATCGTGCCGCCGTTACGGGTGACGGCGACGCGGACGTCGGAGGCCGAGCGGTTGCGGTTGTCGGTGAGGCACTCGATCAGCAGGGCGATCCCGGCCGGGCCGTACGCCTCGTACATCAAGGTCTCGTAGTCGGCCCCGCCGGACTCGGCGCCAGAGCCGCGCTTCACCGCGCGGTCGATGTTGTCCTTGGGGACCGAGGTCTTCTTCGCCTTCTGGATGGCGTCGTAGAGCGTCGGGTTGCCGTCCACGTCGCCGCCACCCAGGCGTGCGGCGACCTCGATGTTCTTGATCAGCTTGGCGAAGGACTTCGCCCGGCGCCCGTCGACGACGGCCTTCTGGTGCTTGGTCGTCGCCCATTTGGAGTGGCCGGACACGGAGTCCCTCCTTCGTCGGTGGTGCTCATCGGTGATCGCCGTCGGGGCGGTTCTTCGGGGTGGTACCCGTCGGGGTGATCCTCGTCGGTGGGGTTCCGCAGGTGCACGACGCAGCAGCGTTACCGGCGCGCCGCAGAAGTCTAGCGAAGCCGGCCCGTCGACCGAACGGCGTCAGGCCTGCGCGGACTCCGGCGTCTCGATCCGGCCGTACATCACCGCTACCTCACCGACGTCGTACCCGAGCCGTCGGTAGAGCCTGAACGCGTCGTCGGGCTTGGCACTGTCCACGCCGATCCCGGCGGCGTCCAGACCCTCGCGCGCGAAGCAGATCGCCGAGGCGCAGAGCAGGGCTTGGGCCACCCCGCGACCGCGCCACCCCGGACGGACCCCGAGCCGGTCGGTCCAGCCCTCGGCGAACCCCTGCTGGTCCCAGTCGTCGACGTCGGCGGAGTTCAGGGCGTACCCGACCACCTGGTTCGTCGCGCGCTCCAGCGCCACCCAGGACCACCCGGGTCGCGACGTCTGGGCACCGAGCTGCTCCTCCCACCGGTCCCGCGGCACGGGCTGGGCCGCCCAGTGGTCCGCGAACGCCTCGTTGTGGGCCGCGCGGACCTGCTCCGACAGCGTGGGGTGGTACGGCGCCAGGGTGACGTCGGGTACCGCGGGCGGCGTCGGCACGTGGGTGGCCAGGTCGAGAGAGAGGTCGGCGAACCAGCGCATCGGCGACATCGACGCGCCACCGAACAGGGCCGTCCGATCGACCAGCCGCTCGTCGGCCCAGGCGTAGACGTGCAGGGGCCCGGCGGCCTCGGCGCTCACGGCGTGCCACTGCCGAGCGTGGGCGACCTGCCACTCCAGGATCGCGCGCCCGATCCCCTGGCGGCGCCATCCCGGGTGCACCCCACCCATCAGGTAGGCCCGGGGCGGACCGACCTGGTCGGGGTGGTTCTGGTTGTGCGCGTAGGCGACCAGGGTGCCGCCGGAGTCGCGGCCCAGAAGGGTGTCGAGGGGATCGACGTCCCCGGAGTCCCAGGTGGCATGGAGCCCGGCCAACGTGTGTTGCTCGCCGGGCTCGTCGAGGTGCTCGATGGCGGTGAGCAGGGCCGACAGGTCGGTCATCTCGGCCCTGGTCGCCGGCGACCAGTTGAGATGGGTACCCCTGGGGTAGCGCACCGGCGTCGTCCTCCCGTTCCGTGGTGTCCCTGAGCGATGCTCGATCGTGGTTGTGCGTTCGGCTGAGGTAATTGTGGCCGACGCTCAGCGTGACCAGATGCGGACGCGCCGCGGACGCCCTCCGGCCACCGGCGGCTCGCTCTGGGTCCAGATCCGTCGCCAGCTCCCGACCGGCGGCACGACGGCGTCGTCAACGTAGCCCGCGGTGTCCGGGTCCGCACCCGGCCGGCCGGCCCCGACGGCCTGCTGAGCCCGCCACCAGGTCGTCGCGTCCTCGTCGACCAGACCCGCGACCGCGGCCGCGACGCGCTCGTTCAGCTGTTCGGCGCTCTCCCCCTGGCGCGGGCGCAACGGCTCGCCCCAGCGCACGCTGACCCGCGGTCGGCCCGACGTGGGCCAGCCCCGACCGCGGGGCATGGCGGCGTACGCGCCGCGGATGCCCACCGGCACCACTGGCACCTGGCCGGCCACGGCCAGAGCCGCCACGTCGAGCCGAAAGGTGCCCGGAAAACCGTCGGGCGACCGGCTGCCCTCGGGAAAGACCACGAGGTTCCAGCCCTGGGCGAGCAACCGGGCCGGCTCACCGGCCAACGACCAGTCCGAGCGGTCGACGGGGACCGTGTGGAACGTCACCAGCGCGCCCGCGCTTCGCCACCAGCTGCTCGCGAAGCGATCCACCGGCGCCGCCACGGCGGTCCGCCGGCGCAGGGCCGCGGGCAGTCCGGCGAGCAGCACCACCGCGTCCAGGTGCGAGGCGTGGTTGGCCACGATGACGTACGGCCCCGCCTCCTCGGTGAGCCCGTCCACGCCGTAGGACTGCAACGTGACCCCGGCCGCCAACAGCGGACGACCCGCGGTCTGCAGCACCTCCCGCGCTGCCCGCAGCGGCCAGGCTCGACCCAACCTCATCGCCGCGAACCTGCAGACCCGGTCATCAGCGAACGTCGACGACGAGCTGGGGCGGGCTGTGCAGCACGCTGATCCGCGGCTCGCGCCCGACCGTGGAGGACACGATCTCCAACGCGTCGGCCAGGGTCGACGCGGCCCGGAAGCCCATCCGCGCCACGGCGTCTCGATTGCCCCCGACCCAGATCACGTCGCCGCACGGTTGGGCGGCGGCCGCGATCTTGTACCAGAGGTGGAACGGGTGGATTCCGTGGAAGGCGTAGCTGGCCTGGTAGAGGTGCCGGTACCAGGGGTCCTCGGCGAACCGGCGTTCGAACTTCTCGGCCACGAGCACCGGATCGGTGGCGACGGGGAGCACCTCGGCGAAGAAGTCGACGTAGCTCGGGTGGTGCAACGTGCTGAACTCGATCGGTACCGGGTGGTACATGATCACCGCACCGCCCGGCCGGAGCAGCGGCGTCCCGGTGGCGGCACCGACGACCTGGCTGAACCCGCTCCAGGCGGCCAGCACCGGGTTGAGCACCGAGTTCACGCTGTACGGCGAGATGCCGCCGACGCCGGTGATCACGACGTCGGCCTGGCCGTCAACGCTCACCGTCTGCTGCTCAGCCAGCGCGGTGCGGCAGCGCTGGTCGACCGCGGCCGGCGCTCCCGCGACCACCGTCGTCACCCCCGAGCTGCTCTGGGCGACGTGCGCGGCCCGGCGACGGAGGCTGGCGGGAACAGCGCGCAGCCCGCCCCGCAGCAACTGGACGGCCGCCTGGTCGAACAGGTTCTGGTCCCACTCGCGCTTGCCGAGGAAGTCCAGGCCGGCGGTGAACGCGTCGTTGGTGAGCACGGCCTCGACGGTGAAGATCGCGGTGGCTGAGCCGACGAGCTCGGCGACCCGGAGCGCCACCGGGGCCTCGACGCTGTTCTGCTCCCGGGCCGCGACCTGGGCGGCGAGCCCCGACTGCGCGTCGATCGTCGCGGTCGACCCCAACCCCCGGGCGAGGGCATTGAGGCCGCCGTCTCGGGCGCCGCTGAGCAGCTGGACGGCGACCACCAGGTCCGACTCCGCGAACCGTCGGTTGACCCGGACGATCAGCCCGTCGGTCTCGCCGACGTCGACGAGCCGGTCGGCGTCCTCGGCGTCGTGGTTGGTCAGGCGGCCGTCGGCAAAAAAAGAGCGGAACACCCGCTCTCCCAGCATCCGCTGCAGCTCGACCGGCGTGCAGCGGCGGTGCAGACCGGTGGCGCAGATCAGCTCGACGTCGTCGACCCCGGCCGCCGCGGCCTTGGTGAGTATCGCCTCGATGATCCGACCCCGCACGTCGGGTCGGCGCATCGGCGGCTGCGGTGTGGTGATGTCGTCGAAGGTGATGGTGAGCCGCATCCCGGGCCGGAGCTGGTCGGACAGCGGCGGGGCGTCCAGGGGGGCGTCGAGCGCGGCGACGATCGCCCCGGTGAGGTCGGCGAGAGGCTCCCCCGGATCGGGCGGATAGATCACCGAGCTGCCGAGCGGAAAGCGCTCGAGCCGGACGGCTGCCCCGTCGGGGACCAGCACCGCCGGCGTGCGCTCGTCGACCTGGAGGACGAAACCGGGGCGAGCCATCAGAGCGCTCCTGCTGGGAGGGAGGGTGCGGTGTGGTCGGGGGGGACGTCCACCGGGACGTCGGTGGTGGCCTTGGGCAGAGACCAGCGCGGCGTCTGCGGCGTGACCTTCCACTCCACCACCGACCACTGCTTGGCGTTGGCCGCCCGCATCAGCGGCACGTCGGGGCTTACGGCCACCGGATGGCCGACGGCACTGAGCATCGGCAGGTCGGAGTAGGAGTCGGCGTAGGCGAAGCTCTTGGTGAGGTCGAGTCCCTGGAGGCTGGCGTAGTGCTGCAGCCAGGCCGCCCGCGACTCCCCGACCAGCGGCGGACCGGTGAGAAAGCCCGTGCACACACCCTGGTCGTCAGTGGCGAGGTCGGCCGCGATGATCACGTCGAACAGCTCGCGCAGCGGCCGGGTCATCGGTCGGACCACGCCGGTGATCAGCACCGTCCGGTGGCCGGCGGCCCGGTGCTCGCGGATCCGACGGGCCGCGTCGGGTGAGAGCCGGCTCAAGATCAACGGGGCGACGGTCTGGTCGACGAGCTGCTCGAGTCCGGCCAGGTCGGCCCCGCGGTAGCGCCGGTAGATAGCTCGCAGGAACGCACCCCGGTCGCGGCCCTCGGAGCGCAGGTAGCTGGGCAGCCGGCTGATTACCTGGGTGATCTCCGCAAGCTGCTGGGGACGCGTCAGCTCGGGCAGCCGGGCCCACAGGTACTGCTCGACCACGTTGGTGGTCATGATCGTGCCGTCGAGGTCGAAGATCGCGAGCGCCTGGTCACCGGAGGTGTCCTTGCTCAGGTCGCGCATCGTGCTCGGTCGGTTGCCTCGTCGCCGGCGGAGGGCGTCCATCCGCCGGACCGCAGCGGTGATCGACGGGCAATGCACCTCCTCCATGTAGGTGGTCCAGTCGTAGACCGCGGTGTCGAAGGCGAAGGCGTCCAGATCCTCGGTGGACAAGGAATTGTGCAGCCGCAGCGTGTGGTCGTCGACGAAGTGCAGCTCGGACTGGGCGTACTCGTTGTAGAGCGAGAGATAGCGCCGCAGGAAGTCCAGCCGACCGCGAGTCCGGTCGAGGTCACGCGCGATCCGTCGGGTGCGCTGACCCCGAGGCGCCTTGGCCAGCAGCCGCTCGGCGATGCCGTGGGCCCGCTCGGAGGTAGAGAGCAGCCGTTCCACCGAGGTCGCACCGGGGAACACCCAGGTGGGCAGCTGGGCCGCACCGCGTTCGCGCCCCTCGAGGGGGTGGGCGGTGAAGTAGGAGCGGATGTGGCCGTAGATCGCCTGGAAGGTCATTGGGTTCCGGGCGCCGGAGCAGACGTGGTAGTACTCCGCGGTGCCGACCTCCGGCTCGGTCGCGCACACCGCGAGGGTGGCGTTGACCACGTGATCACACGGCACGATGTCGATCACCGACTCCGGACTGGCGGGGAACTCCGGCAGCTCGCCCCGGCCGTACGCCAAGATCAGTGGCTCGGCCATCTTGAAACCCTCGATCCAGCCGGGGTGGGGATGCTTCCACGCGGACTCGACGATCGAGGGCCGGACGATCGAGACCCGGATCTGCGCACCGAGCTCGGCCACCACGCGCTCCCCGAGGGACTTGGTGAACGTGTAGACATCGGTCCAGCCCAGGGACCGGGCCCGCTCCGTGCCGGCCTCGACGAGCTTGGCCTGCACCCAGTCCTTGCGGCGCCGCTCGGTGTCGGCCGCGGTGGTCAGGTAACCGGCGGCGCGGTGCTGGCGTTCGGCCTCCTTGCGGAGCGCCGTCAATCGTTCGGCGGTGCGCGATTCGGCCTCGATCAGCTCGCGCATCGCCAAGCCCGCTTGAGTTTCCGCGCGGTAGTCGACCGTGTGCACGTGTGGCGCCTCGGCGATCGCCCCGCGCCGACGCCCGGCGGTGTAGGCGGTGGAGATGTGCACGTAGTGCGGGATCTTGAGCAGCTCACCGACGTCGTCGGTCACCGCCGCCAGCATCTGCTGCATCAACGCGGTGGTGCCGAGGACGTTGGTGGTGAAGGCCTGGTCGATCGGCGGGTCGAAGGACACGTCGCCGGCGCAGTGCACGACGACGTCGAGGTCGGTGGGCAACGCGGGAACGTTGGGCAGATCGCCCTCGATCACCTCGATCCGGGCGTCGACCAGCGCCTCGGGGCTGCCGTAGGTCGCCACCAGGTCGGCGAAGATCTTTTTCTTCACCAGCGAGACCACGCGCTGGTGCGCACCGGCCGAGCCCTTGCGACGGACCAGGACGGCGGGACTGGTGTCGGGCAGCTCGGTGAGGATCTTCCAGAGCAGGTGCTCACCGATGAACCCGGTTACCCCCGTCATCACGATCTTCTTGCCACCCAGCAGGTCGCGGAGCCGGCCGTCGAGGGTGGGTCCGGGGGTCGGGGCCGCCTGGACCCCGAAGGAGGCGGCCGGGGCGGCGACGTGCCGAGCCAGCGTCTGGGTCAGGCCGGGTGACGGGGTGCTGGTCATCGGGCCGACGTCCGCTCGTCGGGCCGGTCGACGGCACTGCGGAGGTCGGCACTGCGGAGGTCGGCACTGCGGAGGTCGGCACCGCGGGGGTCGGCACCGCGGGGGTCGGCACCGCGGGCGACGGCCAACGCGTCCGGCAGGGTGAAGTTCCCGACGTAGAGCGCCGTACCGATGATCGCGCCCTCGACCCCGTCGTCGACCAGGGAGGCGAGCCGGGCGATGTCGCCGAGGCTGGTGATCCCCCCGCTGGCGACCACCGGCCGACTGGTGCGCGAGCAGACGTCGCGGAGCAGGTCGTAGTTCGGACCCTCCAGCATCCCGTCGGACGCCACGTCGGTGACCACGAAGCGCGCGCACCCGGCCTCGTCGAGCCGGCGCAGCGTGGGGTGCAGCTCGCCCCCGGTCTGCGTCCAGCCGCGGGCGGCCAGGTGGCTGCCCTGGACGTCGAGCCCGATGGCGATCCGGTCGCCGTGGGCCGCGATGACTTGCTCGCACCACTGCGGGTGCTCGAGCGCCGCCGTACCGATGTTCACCCGGGCGCAGCCCGTACCCAGCGCCCGTTCTAGGGACGCGTCGTCCCGGATGCCGCCGGAGAGCTCGACCTGCAGGCCCATGGCGGCGGTGACCTCGGCGATCACCTCGGCGTTGTTCCCCCGCCCGAAGGCCGCATCGAGGTCGACGAGGTGGATCCACTCCGCGCCCTGGTCAGCCCAGCGCTGAGCCGCGGTCAAGGGGTCGCCGAAGCGCTTCTCCGTCCCCGCCTTGCCTTGCACGAGCTGCACCGCTTGCCCCCCGGCGACGTCCACGGCAGGCAGCAGGACCAGTCGATTCACGCAGGCGACCCTATCGGAGGAGGGGCGCGCCGCTCGACGCGACGAACGGCGCAGGCTGATCGCGTGGCATCCTGGCCGCCAGAACGCGCGCACCGCTCTCCGCCCCGACGTACTCTGTCTGCCACCATCAGGAGCGCTGCTGAACCGGACGACGGTCCGAGCGTTGAACGTGTGCAGGTCCCCACCAGGCGTATCCCCGAACGCGATCGCTGGCGAGCGTGCTCGCGCACCCCTGCGTGCGCTCACGCACCCCTCCGCGCGCGCCCCGCACGTTCACGCACCCCTCCGGTACCCACGCACCTGCAGGAACGGGTGCGTGACTACGCCAAGGGTGCGTCAGCGACGTCACAGCGCGCGGCGGCCAGCAACGGGAACCCCGCATCACTGTCTGCCGTCGGGCGGGGGTGCCGGGGGGTCCACCGCAATCCGCTGGAGGCCCCGCACGGACCTATCGCGCGCTCACGCACCCCTGCGCGCGCTCACGCACCCCTCCGGTAGCCACGCACCTGCAGAAACCGGTGCGCCAGCACGAGAAGGGTGCGTCAGCGCGCGGAAGGGTGCGTCAGGGGCGATCAGACGGTCGGGTCCGATGAGGGTGAGGTTGCCGCCTGGGAGGCAGGACGTCGAGGGGGCCCGCCACCCGCTGGCGGAGGTCGGACGCGTCGGGACGTGTCGGGACGCGTCGGACGCAGACGGCCACAGACGGCCACAGACGGCCACAGAGATCGCGTGACGTCAGGACGTCTCGAGGTCACGAGTCGCGACCACAGCGGTCGCCAGGACAGGGCCGAACAGGTGCGGGAAGCCGTGCTCGACGATGATCGGCGCCCCGGCCCGACTCGGGTCGAGCTCCAGGACCACCAGGTCCTGGGGTCGGTCGGCGGCGTAGAAGCGTCGGACCACCCCGGCGACCTGGTCGGCGTACGACAGGTGCACGAACCCCTCCTGCTCGTAGGTCACGCAGCGGCTCGACCACGGGTAGTGACCGTCGGCCTGCAGCGCGGCCCAGTGCTTGCGCTTGGCTACGTGGAACACGGGTTCGGTGATCGGGGTCCGAGGACCGAGGACACCGAGCTCGACCAGCCGCTCCCGGGTGGAGTCCGCGTCCACGAAGGGGATCGCGGCCATCCCGAGGTTGGTGGCGGTCGCGCAGTTGGCGGCCGAGTCGTCGACGAAGGCGGCGGTGGTCGGGTCGACCTGGTAGCGGTCGAAGACGATCCGGAACAGGGCCGGATCGGGTTTGGTGATCTTCTCCTCCCCCGACACCACGATCCCCTCGAAGCGTTGCAGCAGGTCGAACCGGCGTCGGGTCGGTCGGAACAGGTCGGCCGACCAGTTCGTCAGCGCCAGCAGCCGGACGCCCGCCGCGGCCAGCTCGGCCAGGATCGCCCCCGTCCCCTCGACCATGCCCGTGACGGACGCATCGAAGTGGGTCCGGTACGCCTCGATCGCCTCGCGTCGGTGCGGGAGCTGAGCGACGAGCTCGGCCTCCATCGCCTCGATCGAGCGGCCGGCGTCCAGACCGCGGTTCCATTCCGAGAACGAGATCTCGGCCATGAATTCCGGGATCTGGTGACCGGGCAGGACCCGCGCGTACGGCCGCTCCGGGACCCAGCGCAGCACTACCTGGCCGAGGTCGAACACGACGGTCCGGATCGGGGCCCTGGTCGGGGCCGGGCCCTGCTCACTGGGCTGGCCGGCGCAATGGTCAGCGGGGTTGTTGGTGGTCACAGCGTCGCCACCCAGTTGGTCAACAGCCGGGCGCCGGCGTCGCCGGACTTCTCCGGGTGGAACTGCGTGCTCGACAGCGTGCCCCATTCGACGGCCGCCACGAACCGGTCGCCCTCGTGCTCGGCCCAGGTGATCCTCGCCTCGGGCGTCAGGTCGAGCGCCCGGGCCGCGTAGCTGTGCACGAAGTAGAACCTGTCCTCCCGCACACCGACGAACAGCGTGCTGTCGCTCGGCGGGGCCACGGTGTTCCAGCCCATGTGCGGGAGCCGGCGGGCCGCCAGCCGCTCAACCGTGCCGGGGAGGACCCCGCAGCCCGCCGTCTGCACCCCGTGCTCGACGCCACGGTCGAACAGCACCTGGTGCCCGACGCAGATGCCGAGCGTCGGGCGGTCGTCGGCCAGCCGCTTGTCGATCAGCTCGACACCGCCCACATCCCGCAGGCCACCCATGCAGGCCGCAAAGGCACCGACACCCGGGACGACGAGGCCGTCCGCCTCCGCCGCGAGTTCCACGTCGTCGGTCAAGATCACCGCGGCCCCGGTCCGCTCGAGCGCGCGCACGGCCGACCGCAGGTTGCCCGACCCGTAGTCGAGCACCACGACGCGGGTCATCGGAGCGCCACCATGATCACGAGAGACTGCCTTTGGTGCTGGGGACCCCGGTCACCCGGGGGTCGTCGGCCACGGCGTCGCGCAGGGCCCGAGCGAGCGCCTTGAACTGGCACTCGACCACGTGGTGCGGGTCGCGCCCGGCGAGCACCGTGAGGTGGACGCAGAGGTGGGCGTGGAAGGCGAACGTCTCCACGACGTGCCGGGTGAGTGAGCCGATATAGGGCACGTTGGACCCGGCCGCGGTGGGAGGTCCGCCGCCGATCAGGACGTGCTCCTGGCCCGCGGGCTCACCGCGGTGCACGCAGTACGGGCGACCGGAGACGTCGACGACGCACTGCGCGAGCGCCTCGTCGAGCGGCACCAGCGCGTCCCCGAAGCGGCGGATGCCCGCCTTGTCGCCGAGCGCCTCACCGACGGCCTGACCCAGAGCGATAGCCGTGTCTTCGACGGTGTGGTGAGCGTCGATCCAGGTGTCACCGGTGCTCGTCACCGTCAGGTCGAAAAGGGCGTGCTTGCCGAACGCGGTGAGCATGTGGTCATAGAAGCCCACCCCGGTGCTGATCGCCGTCTCACCGGTGCCGTCGAGATCGACGCTCACCGAGACACTCGACTCCGAGGTGCGACGCTGCACGGTGGCCGTCCGGCTCCCCGCTGTCCTGCTCATCGGTCCTCCAGTCGTCGCGCCACGTCTGCATCATCGAGGACGCGGCCCAGCGCGTCCCGGAAGGCCCCGGTCTCCACCGCCGTACCGACCGAGACCCGCAACCAGCCGGGCGGCCCGACCTCGCGGATCAGCACGCCCTGGTCGAGCAGAGCCTGCCAGACGGCGTGCCGGTCCGCGAACCGGCCGAAGAGGCAGAAGTTCGCCTCGCTCGGGGCCACCTGCAGACCGTGGGCTCCGAGCCAGGCCTGCAGCCGGTCGCGCTCCGCGCGCAGGGTGTCGACCTGGGCCAGCATCTCGTCGGCGTGGGCCAGGGCGACCCGGGCCACGGCCTGGGTGACCACCGAGAGGTGGTACGGCAGCCGGACGATACGCAGCGCGTCCACGAAGGCCGGGGCCGCGGCCAGGTAGCCCAACCGGCCGCCGGCGAACGCGAACGCCTTGGACATGGTGCGACTGACGGCCAGCCGGGGGAACCGCGGCAGCAGCTCGAGGGCACTGGGGGTGCCGGTGCGGGCGAACTCGGCGTAGGCCTCGTCCACGACCACCACCCCTGGCGCCTCCTCCGCGACCGCGCTAATCACGTCCAGGCCGACGGCGGTCCCGGTCGGGTTGTTCGGGCTGGTGATCACCACCACGTCGGGGCGGTGCTCGCGTACGGCGGCTCGGGCCGTCTCCACGTCGAGGGTGAAGTCCGCGCGTCGGGGTGCGGTGCGGAACTCGGTGTGGGTGTTCCGGGCGTACTCGGGGTACATCGAGTACGTCGGGGTGAAGGTGAGGACGCTGCGCCCCGGACCGCCGAAGGCCATCAGCACATGCAGCATCACCTCGTTGCTGCCGTTGGCCGCCCACACGTCGTCGGCCGTCAGGCCGTGGCCAAGATAGGCCGCCAGGTCGGCTCGCAACGCGAGGGCGTCCCGCTCCGGGTACCGGTTCAGGTGTCCGGCGGCTTCACTCACCGCGGCCGCGATGTCGGCCACCACCGCCGCACTCGGCGGGTAGGGGTTCTCGTTGACGTTGAGCAGCACCGGCACCTCGAGCTGCGGGGCGCCGTACGGAGCCTCCCCCAGCAGCTCGGCGCGCAGGGGCAGGTCGGCCAGCGTGGGCGACGCCGTGCCGCCGACGGTCTCGGATCGGGCCGTGGTCATGCTCGGAGGTTCCGCACCGAAATCGCCGCACCGTGGGCGGGCAGGTCCTCGGCCTCGGCGAAGACCTCGACGTGGTGGCCGACCTCGGCCAGCGCCGCCGCGGAGTAGGTGATCACGTGCACCGCCTTGAGGAAGCTCTTCACGTTCAGACCCGAGCTGTGGCAAGCACACCCGGCGGTCGGGAGCACGTGGGTGCTGCCCGCGGAGTAGTCACCCAAGGACACCGGCGACCAACTGCCGACGAAGATCGCGCCGGCGTTGCGGATCCGGTCGGCGATCTTGTCGGGCTCGGTGGTCTGGATCTCCAGGTGCTCGGTCGCGTAGCCGTTGGCGACGTCGACCGCCTGGTCAAGGTCGTCGACGACCACCGCGGCGGACTGCACCCCGGTCAGCGCCGCGGCGATCCGCTCGCGGTGCCGAGCGGTCGGCACCTGGGCGGCGAGCTCGAGCTCGACCGCGTCGACCAGGCCGGGGTCGGTGGTGATCAGCACCGAGGCCGAGGAGACACCGTGCTCGGCCTGGGAGATGAGGTCGGCGGCGACGTAGGCGGGGACCGCCGACGCGTCGGCCAGCACGGCGATCTCGCTCGGACCCGCCTCGGCGTCGATGTTGACCCGACCCTTGAGCAGACGTTTCGCCGCGGTGACGTAGATGTTGCCCGGGCCGGTGACCAGATCGACCCGGGGACATACCTCGGGCACGCCGTACGCGAACATCGCGATCGCCTGGGCGCCGCCGACGGCGTACACCTCCTCGATCCCGAGCAGGTGGCACAGGCCGAGGATCGAGGGGTGCGGCCAACCGCCGAACTCGGGCTGGGGTGGGCTGCTGACCGCGATCGAGCCCACCCCGGCGACCTGGGCCGGGACCACGTTCATGATCACGCTGGAGGCGAGCGGGGCGACGCCGCCCGGCACGTAGAGGCCCACCCGGTCCACGGGGATCATCCGCTGGGTGACGAGGGCACCGTCGGCGACGCTGACCTGCACCTCTCGCTCACCGAGCTCGGCGTGGCTGACCACCCGGCGCCGGCGGATCGACTCGTCGAACGCCGCCCGCACCGCGGGGTCGAGCTCGGCGGCGGCCCGCGCCAGCTCGGCCGGGGGGACCCGGAACCGCGGCGGGACGACCTGGTCGAGCTCAGCCGACCACTTCTCCAGGGCGGGTCGGCCGCGACTGGCCACGTCGTCACAGATGGGACGCACCACCTCCACGGCCGCGTCGACGTCGAAGTCGGCGCGGGGGACGACCGTCGGGTAGTCGATCGCGACGCCGGCGGCCACGAGGCCACGAAGGTCGATGAGGCGGAGCACGGCAGCAGTCTAGGAGGCGCGACCCCGCTCACCCACGGCGTTCCGGGGCGACCGAGCCCCAACCGCCGCAGGCGATAGGCGACGGGTGTGTCCAGCATGTGGACGCCTGTAACGGTTCGGCCGGTCGCGACGATTGAGGGTACGAAGTCCGTGGTCACCTGAACCCCCGAGCAGGTGACCACGGACCTCTCTATTTTCCCCCCTCGCGTGCTGCGTTCGTCGCCGGGTTCGACCGTCTGCCACAATCGCGGCCATGTCTTGGGCGGGGTTCGGCTTTCCCGGCCTGGGCACCGTGATCAACGTCGCCGCCGTCCTGGTCGGCTCGGGAATCGGCGTGCTCCTCGGACACCGGTTCCCCACCCGGACCCGCGACACCGTCACCGACGCGCTGGGCCTGGTCACGCTGTTGATCGGCGGGCTCTCGGCGCTGGCCGTCCGGTCCACCGAGCTGTCCGCGGTCGTCGGGACGAACGCGCCGGTGCTCATCGTGCTCGGTGCGTTGCTGATCGGCGGCATCGTCGGGTCGCTGATCGACATCGAGGCCCGGCTCGCCCGGCTCGGGGACTGGCTGCGCCGTCACGTCACCCGCGCGCGCCCGAATCGTGACGGGTCCGTCCACGGTCGGCAGCAGGCCCGCTTCGTCGAAGGCTTCGTGACCTCGTCGCTGGTCTTCTGCGTCGGTCCGCTCACCATCTTGGGCTCGCTCTCGGACGGACTGGGGCTCGGGGCCCAGCAGCTGATCATCAAGTCGGCCCTCGACGGGTTCGCCTCGATCGCCTTCGCGGCCGCCCTCGGGGTCGGGGTGATGGCTGCGGCGGGTGCGGTGCTCGTGGTCCAGGGATCGCTCACCCTGGTGGGCGTGCTGGTCGGCGGCGTCCTGCCGACGGCGGACCTGGACGCGATCACCGCGGTCGGTGGCCTGCTGCTGGTGGGGGTGGCCCTGCGGCTGCTGCAGCTGCGACCGGTCCCGGTCGGCAACCTGCTGCCTGCGCTGCTCGTCGCCCCCGTGCTGGTGGCCGTGGTCGCAGGCGTGCGGTGACCCCGACGGTCGACGAGGCAGTGCCCCCGTTCCCGCAGCGGGCGGCGATCCTGCGGGCGGCGGTCGGATTCGGGGTCTACGCCGCCGCGTTCGGGGCCTCGTTCGGGGCGGTTGCGGTCAGCTCAGGGCTCAGCGTCGCGCAGGCCGTGGTGCTCAGCCTGGTCATGTTCAGCGGGGCGTCGCAGTTCGCCTTCGTCGGCATCGCCACGGCCGGCGGCTCCCCGTTCGCGGCCATCCCGGCGGCGCTGCTGCTGGGAGTCCGCAACGCGTTCTACGGTGTTCCCGTGTCGGAGATCCTGCAGCCGCGGGGTTTTGCGCGCCTGTGGACCGCGCACTTCGTGATCGACGAGACGACCGGGATGGCGATCAGCCAGGCGAACCCGCGCGCCCGGCGCTACGCATTCTGGGCCACCGGGCTCATCCTGTTCGTCCTCTGGCAGGGCGGCACGCTGGCCGGCGCCGTCGTCGGCGGGTCGATCGACCCGTCCACCTTCGGGCTCGACGCGGCCGCGCCGGCGGTCTACCTGGCGCTGCTCTGGCCGATGCTCGTCACGACGCGGGCCCGGGTGGTGGCGGCCGCCGGCGCTCTGCTGGCCCTGGTCCTGCTGCCCCTGACCCCGGCCGGTGTTCCCGTGGTGGCCGCGGCCGTCGTCGCGTTAGTCGCGGGGCTGACACCCGCCGGCCGGGCCCAGGAGAACGCGTGAGCGCCCTCTGGGTCGCCCTGATCGTGGCCGCGGTCGCGGGCTACCTACTCAAGCTCGCCGGGGTCTCGCTGCCCGGGTCGGCCCTGGCCCACCCCAAGGTCAAGGCGGTGGCGTTCTATCTCCCCATCGCCATGCTGTCGGCGCTGGCCCTGACCCAGCTCGTGGGTGTGACTGATCGGGGCAGCATCCCCTACCGGCTGGACTGGCGGGTGCTGGCCGGGGTCGTCGCCGGGGTGATCGCCCTGCTGGCGAAACGCGGGGTGCTCGTCGTCTTCGTCGCCGCCGTGGCGGTCACGGCACTGCTGCGGCTGCTGACGTGACGGCCGGACCGATCCGCTGAGCCACGGATCGTCGAGCGTGGGCCGGGTCAGAATCCGGCCCGGACCGCCGCCATGTCGTGGTCGCCGTGCCCGGCCCCCGAGGCGCGGGCGTAGACCGTGGCCAGCGCGTCGAGCAGCTCAGTGGACACCCCGACTTGGTCGGCCGCCGCCGTGATCAATGACAGGTCCTTGCTGACGCCGTCGAGCGCGAAGGACACCGGCCCGTCGTCGGTCAGCGTCTCGCCGCTGATCATGGTGCCGCCCTTGACGTGGGCGTAGCGGCTGTCGACCGCCGATCCGTCCAGGGCGTCCAGGAACAGCCCGGGATCCAGCTGCAGCCCTTCGGCCAACGCGATGGCCTGCGCCGTGCTGGCGGTGATTGACGCGACCCAGGAGTTCACGACCAGCTTCAGCGCGCTCGCCGGACCCGGTCGGTCGGCCACCCAGATCGTTCGGTCACCGACGGCGTCGAACACCGGCGTCATCGCCGCACGCAGCTCCGGGTCGCCCGCGGCCAGCACGGTCAGCGTGCCGGCTTCGGCGGGAGCCTTGGTGCCCAGCACCGGAGCGTCCACGACCCGCAGCCCCAGCTCGTCGGCCCGAGCCACGAACCGGTCCACCCCCAGCCCGATCGTCGAGCACTGCACCACGACGGGCCCCGTGCCTCCCGGGGCCGGTCGAAGGCCGTCGGCGCACTGGTCGAGGACCTCGATCACCGAGTCGACGTCGAAGAGCATGATCAGCACGACGTCCGCGCCGGTCACCGCCTCCGCGGGTGTGGCGTGCACCTTGGCGCCGTCGGCCCCGAGCGGGTCGGACCTGGCCCGGGTGCGGTTCCACACGCGTACGGTCATCCCCGCGCGGAGCAGCGAACGCGCCATCCCCGCTCCCATGGTCCCGGTGCCCAGCACCGCTACGGTCGTCATGGCTTCTGCCTACCACGCGGAGCCAGGAGCCGAGGAGCGAGGAGAACCGGTGGCGAAGCGGACACTCGGCGCTACCCCGGCCACCACCGCGTTGCGCCGAGCCGGGATCGACTACCGCCTGCACGTCTACCCGCACCACGACCAGACCACGGCCTACGGCACCGAGGCGGCAGACGCCCTCGGGGTGGACCCGACGACGATCTTCAAGACGTTGATCGCCGAGGTCAGCACGACCCGCGGTCCGGAGCTGATCTGCGCGGTCGTCCCGGTGGCCGGTCACCTCGACCTCAAGGCCCTCGCCACCTCGGTCGGCGCCAAGAAGGCGACCATGGCCGACCCCGAGGCCGCGGTCCGTAGCACGGGCTACGTGCTGGGCGGGATCTCCCCCGTCGGCCAGCGCAGCCGGCTGCGGACGGTGCTCGACGCCAGCGCGGACGGGCGGCCGACCATCATGGTCTCCGCCGGGCGTCGAGGACAGCAGGTCGAGCTCGCCCCGGCCGACCTGATCACCGTCACCGGCGCCGTGGTCGCCCCGATCGGCACCTGAGCCGGCCGAGGTCTCGCCCACCCTCGGAGCGAACGAATACCGAGCTCCCAGCCCGCGACCAGAAGCAGCCGTACGCCTCCCCGCCGGATCCGCTTCCGGCTACTGACGCCGTCGCCGGGCACCAGGCCGCCGGCAAGGGGTCCGGAGCGCGGAGCCAGGCATGATGACCCCATGGCCACGGCGAAAGGCACCGGACAGACCGTCGAGATCGACGGGCACCAGCTGAAGCTGACCAACCTCGACAAGGTGCTCTATCCCGCCACGGGCACGACCAAGGGGGAGGTGCTGCACTACTACGCCCAGGTCGCCCCGTTCCTGCTGCCCTACGTCGCCGAGCGACCCGCCACCCGCAAGCGCTGGCCCGACGGGGTGGGCGACGACGGCGAGCACAAGCTGGTCTTCTTCACCAAGAACCTCGACTCCGGCACGCCCGACTGGGTTCAGCGCCGGCCGATCGAGCATGCCGACCGGACCAACTACTACCCCCTGGTCGACGATCTCGCCACCCTGACCCTGATGGCCCAGCTCGCCGCCCTGGAGCTCCACGTGCCGCAGTGGAAGTTCGACCAGGACGGGAACCCGCTACCGCCCGACCGGTTGGTGCTCGACCTCGATCCGGGGCCGGGAGTGGACTTGGCGGCGTGCGCGGCGGTGGCCCAGATGGCCCGACCGCTGCTGGCGGGGATCGGTCTGGCCAGCGTCCCGGTGACCAGTGGCAGCAAGGGTATTCACCTGTACGCCCGGCTCGACGGCAGCCAGACCACCCACCAGGCCAGCGACCTGGCCCACGAGATCGCCAAGATGCTCGAGCAGGCCCGACCCGACCTGATCACCAGCCAGATGAAGAAGTCGCTGCGGGAGGGCAAGGTGTTCGTCGACTGGAGCCAGAACAACGGCAACAAGACCACGGTGGCGCCGTATTCGCTGCGCGGGCGGACCCACCCCAGCGTCGCCGCCCCGCGCAGCTGGGACGAGCTCGACGACCCCGAGCTCGCCCAGCTGGGGTTCACCGAGGTCCTCGAGCGGGTGGCCGACCTCGGAGACCTGCTGCGCCCCGTCCTCGGAGGGGAGCGCGGCTCGGCACCCAGGAGCGACGACCGGCTGCAGACGTACCGCAGCATGCGTGACGCCAGCAAGACGCCGGAGCCGGTGCCGGCCACCGCGCCGGCGCCCACCCGGGGCAGGTCGTTCGTCATCCAGGAGCACCACGCCCGGGCCCTGCACTACGACTTCCGGCTCGAGCGCGACGGGGTGCTGGTCAGCTGGGCCGTGCCCAAGAACGTGCCCACCTCGTCGAAGACCAACCATCTCGCGGTGCAGACCGAAGATCATCCGCTGGAGTACGGCGGCTTCGAGGGCAATATCCCCCGCGGCGAGTACGGCGGTGGGCAGGTGAGCATCTGGGACGCGGGCCGCTACGACCTGCACAAGTGGCGGCCGGGACGGGAGGTGATCGTCACCCTGCACGGTCGGGCCGACGGTGGCCTCGGGTCCCCCACGACGGTCGCGCTCATCCACACCGGCCACGGCGACGGGTCCCGGCCCAAGCAGAACTGGCTGATGCACCGGATGAGCGAGGCACCCGACTACGTTGAGGATCCTCCTGAGATCCTCAACGGGCGGCCAGGGACCGAGCCGGCGTCCTTCCCCGATGAGGTCCGTCCGATGCTCGCCACGCTCGCCGCCGTGGGTGACTTCGCTGCGGAGGACGCGTGGTCGTATGAGATGAAGTGGGACGGGGTCCGGGTGATCGCCTATCTGGCCGGCGGTCGTGCCAAGATGATCACCCGCCGGGACCGGGACGTCTCGACGACCTATCCCGAGATCACCGAGGCGCTGACCCAGATCCCAGTCCGGTCGGCGATCCTGGACGGCGAGGTCGTTGCCCTCGACGCCCGGGGCGCCCCGAGCTTCGAACGGCTGCAGCAGCGGATGAACCTCGCCAAACCGGCCGAGGTCGCGGCGATGCGCAGCTCGATCCCGGTCCAGCTGTGCGTGTTCGACCTGCTCGAGCACGACGGGCAGTCCTTCGTCCGGCGGCCCTATCTGGAGCGTCGCGCCGCCCTCGACGCCCTGCTCGGGACCGCGACCGGCCGGGTGCAGGCCCCCCCGGGATTCGACGGCGACCTGAACGCAGCCCTGGACACCAGCGCGACGCTCGGGCTCGAGGGGGTGGTGGCCAAACGCAGCGACTCGGTCTATCAACCGGGACGGCGTGGACACACCTGGCGGAAGATCAAACACCACCTCGGCCAGGAGGTCGTGGTCGGCGGCTGGCGTCCCGGACAGGGTCGGCGGAACGGCGGGGTGGGCTCCTTGCTGGTCGGCGTCCACGAGGACGGAGAGCTGCGCTACGCGGGTCGGGTGGGCAGTGGCTTCTCCGCCGCCGAGCTCGACCGGGCGAGCGAGCGGTTGGCCGAGCTGGAGGCCGCGACCAGCCCGTTCGCCGACGTACCGGCCGCGGACGCGAAGGACGCCCACTGGGTCACACCGGTCCTGGTCGGGGAGGTGCATTTTCGGGGCTGGACGTCCACGGGGCGGATCTGGCAGCCGAGCTGGAAGGGCTGGCGCGACGACAAGGAACCGCACGACGTGGTCCGCGAAACCTGATCCCGGTGCGCACGGTGGGGATCGGGGTCGGGCAGGTCAGGCTGGTTCGACGACGATCTGCGGCTCGTGGTGCACGGGGAAGTTCACCGAGCGGGCGATGAAGCAGGCCGCGTGGGCGTCGTGGTGGAGCCGCCGGGCCAGGTCGGGGTCGCTGTCGGCGGACACGGTGACCTGCGGGTGCAGGACGACCTCGTTGAAGGCTCCACCACCCTCGGGCGTGGTGATCATGGTGCCGCTGGCCTCGTCGCGGTAGGCCGTGACGACGATCTGGTTGGTCGCACAGAGGTGCAGGTAGGCCAGCAGGTGGCACTGGCTGAGGGCGGTGACCAGCAGTTCCTCGGGGTTGTACCGTGCCGGGTCCCCGCGGAACGTCGCGTCAGCCGAGCCCAGCAGGACAGGCTTGTCCCCCAGCTCGACCTTGTGGTCGCGGCTGTAGGCCCGGTACGTCGAGGTGCCGTAGCCCTGGTTGCCGGTCCAGGTGGTCCGCACGGCGTAGTGATGAGCCCTCATGCCCCCATCCTGCGGTACCGGCGCCGCGGGCCGACCCCGGACGCCAGCACCTGAGGTCCTCATCGCCTCATCGGTCGACGGCTGGGGCCTCGTCGGCGCCGCCGCGGACCCTGGGCAGATCCTCCGGGTCGCGGCCCAGCGACGACCCCACCAGCACCGGGGCGACGGCGGCGAACACCCACACCAGCAGCGACGGCGCCGCCCGCACGGTGAGCTCGATCGAGACGACGTCCCCCGGCGCGGCCGCGCCCAGCCGGGTGTCGAAGTCACCCGGTCCGAGCGCGGACCCGACCCCCCAGCAGACAAAAGCCGACGCCGCGCCGGTCAGCACCACCAGGACCACGACCCGCCAGCCCAGGCGGGCGAACCAGCGCCAGGCCAACGTCCCGAGACCGACGCCGGCCACCAGACCGAGACCGGCGAACCACACGTCGCCGGCGACGAACTCGGTGAGCGCCCGCTCGCTGGTGCGCGCCTGCCCGTCCGGACCGACGGTGTAGGTGGCCAGCGGTACGACGAGTTCCCACCCCACCCCGGCCACCACCCCGACGGCGGCGGCGATCCCGAGGAAGGCCGCGACCCGACAACCCGTCGAACCTCTCACGAGGCGAGGCAGGACGGTCCGAGCAGGGCCTTCAGGTCAGCCATCAGCGGTCCGGACGGGGTGACCCGCAGCTGCTGGTCGACCTTCATCAGCGTGGTCTTGCCCGAGGACAGCAGCCGCAGCCGAACCTCGGTCATGCCGGGGTGGGCCGTCAACACGTTTTTGAGCTGCTCGACCACCGGCGGGGTGCAGCGGACCGCGGGCAGGGAGATCACCACCGGACCCGACGGCGCGTCGCTGATGTCGGGCAGCGTGAGCTCTTGCCCCATCAGCGACAGCGAGTCGTCCTCGGCCCGGATCCGACCCTTGACCCGGACCACGGTGTCGGTGGCCAGCACGGTCGACACCAGCTCGTAGGCCTTGGGGAAAAGCAGCACCTCGACACTCGCCTCGAGATCCTCGACCGTGATCACCGCCCACAGGTCGCCGCGCTTGGTGGTCTTCCGCTGCACCTGGGTGATCATCCCCGCGATCGTCACCATGCCGTCGCGCGGCCCGTCGTCGCCGATCAGCTCGCCCAGGGAGATGTCACGCTCGGCGAGCAGGATGTGCTCCAGCCCCTGCAACGGGTGGTCGCTGACGTAGAGGCCTAGCATGTCGCGCTCGAAGGCCAGCTTGGTGGTCTTGTCCCAGTCGGGCAGGTCGGGCACCGCCCCGGTCAGCGGGCTGCTCGCCGCCCCGTCGCCACCGCCGTCCAGACCGAAGTCACCGAATAGGTCGAACTGCCCGTTGGCGGCGTTCCGCTTCAGCTCGAGCACCCCGTCGACCGCGTTCTCGTACACGCTCATCAGGGCCCGCCGGGTGTGCCCCATCGACTCGAACGCGCCGGCTTTGATCAGCGACTCGATCACCCGCTTGTTGCAGACCACCAGCGGGACCTGGTCGAGGAAGGCGTGGAAGTCGCTGGCCGGTCCGTGCTCCTCGCGGGCGGCGACGATCCCGTCGACCACGTTGTGCCCCACGTTGCGGATCGCGGTCAGCCCGAAGCGGATGTCGGTGCCGACCGGGGTGAAGTGCGACGACGACTCGTTGACGTCGGGGGGCAGCACCTTGATCCCCATCCGGCGACACTCGGCGAGGTAGATCGCGATCTTGTCCTTGTCGTCTTGCACCGACGTGAGCAGGGCGGCCATGAACTCGGCCGGGTAGTTGGCCTTGAGGTAGGCCGTCCAGTAGGACACCAGCCCGTACGCCGCGGTGTGGGACTTGTTGAACGCGTAGTCGGAGAACGGCAGCAAGATGTCCCACAACGCCTGCATGGCCTCGGCGGAGAATCCCCGGTCGACCATGCCGGTGGAGAAGCTCTCGAACTGCTTGTCCAGCTCGGACTTCTTCTTCTTGCCCATGGCCCGACGCAGCAGGTCGGCCGAGCCGAGGGAATAGCCGGCGACCTTCTGGGCGATCGCCATCACCTGCTCCTGGTAGACGATCAATCCGTACGTCTCGCCCAGGATCTCCGCCAGCGATTCGGCGAGCTCGGGGTGGATCGGTTCCACCGGCTCGCGGCCGGTCTTGCGTCGCGCGTACTTGTTGTGGCTGTCGGCCCCCATCGGGCCGGGTCGGTAGAGCGCCAGCACCGCGGAGATGTCGGCGAAGGAGTCGGGCCGCATGCTCTTGAGCAGCGCCCGCATCGGACCGCCGTCGAGCTGGAACACCCCGAGCGTGTCGCCCCGGGCGAGCAGCTGGTAGGTCGCCGCGTCGTCGAGGGTCAGCTCCTCCAGAACCAGGTCGATGCCCCGGTTGGACGTCACCCCGATCAGGGCGTCGTCGAGCACCGTCAGGTTGCGGAGCCCGAGGAAGTCCATCTTGATCAACCCGAGCGACTCGCACGTCGGGTAGTCGAGCTGGGTGATGATCGCGCCGTCCTGCTCGCGCTTCATGATCGGGATGATGTCGAGCAGCGGGGCGCTGGACATGATCACGCCCGCGGCGTGCACGCCCCACTGGCGCTTCAGCCCCTCGAGCCCCACCGCGGTGTCGACCACGGTCTTGACGTCGGTCTCGGCGTTGTAGAGGGCGCGGAACTCCCCGCCCTCGCCGTAGCGGGGGTGCGAGTCATCGAAGATCTGGGTGAGTGGCACGTCCTTGCCCATCACCGGCGCCGGCATGGCCTTGGTGATCTTTTCCCCGACCGCGAAGGGGTAGCCCAGCACGCGGGAGGCGTCCTTGACGGCCTGTTTGGCCTTGATCGTGCCGTAGGTGACGATCTGGGCGACCCGGTCGTCGCCGTACTTCTGGCTGACGTAGCTGATCACCTCGCCACGGCGACGCTCGTCGAAGTCGATGTCGAAGTCGGGCATCGAGACCCGGTCGGGGTTGAGGAAACGCTCGAACAGCAGTCCGTGCACGAGGGGATCCAGGTCGGTGATCTTGAGCGCGTAGGCCACCATCGAGCCCGCGCCCGAGCCCCGGCCCGGGCCCACCCGGATGCCGTTCTTCTTCGCCCAGGTGATGAAGTCGGCGACCACCAGGAAGTAGCCGGCGAAGCCCATCGTCAAGATGACCTCGGTCTCGAACTCGGCCCGCTGCCGGACCGCGGCACTCACCCCGCCGGGGTAGCGCGCGGCCAGCCCACGGTCGACCTCCTTGACGAACCAGGAGCGCTCGTCGTCCCCCGCCGGCGTCGGGAAGACCGGCATGTAGGCGCCCACCCGCTCGCTGAACTCGACGTTGCAGCGTTCGGCGATGGCCAGGGTGTTGTCACAGGCCTCGGGCAGCTCGGCGAACAGCGCCCGCATCTCGGCCGGGCTCTTGAGGTAGTAGCTGTCCCCGTCGAACTTGAACCGGTTGGCGTCAGCCATGGTCGAGCCGGACTGGACGCAGAGCAGCACCTCGTGGCTGCTGGCGTCCTCGCGGTGCGCGTAGTGCAGGTCGTTGGTGGCGACCAACGGGAGGTGCAGGTCACGCGAGATCTTCAGCAGGTCCGACCGGACCCGGCTTTCGATGCTGAGCCCGTGGTCCATCAGCTCGACGTAGTAGTTGCCGGCCCCGAAGATGTCACGGAACTCGGCGGCACTGGCGACGGCCTCGTCGTACTTCCCCAGCCGCAGGTAAGTCTGCACCTCACCCGAGGGGCACCCCGTGGTGGCGATCAGACCCTTGCCGTACTCGTTCAGCAGCTCCCGGTCCATCCGGGGTTTGTAGAAGAAGCCCTCCAGCGAGGCGCGGGAGCCGAGCCGGAAGAGGTTGTGCATGCCCTCGGTCGTCTCCGACCACAGCGTCATGTGGGTGAAGGCACCGGCCCCGGAGACGTCGTCTCCTCCCCCGTCGCCCCACCGCACCCGTTTACGTTCGCTGCGGTGGGTCTTGGGGGTGACGTAGGCCTCGAGCCCGATGATGGGCTTGACCGGGCTGCCCTTGCCCGACTTGTAGAACTCGTAGGCGCCGAACAGGTTGCCGTGGTCGGTCACCGCGAGGGCCGGCATCTCCAGCTGCTCGCAGCCCTCGAAGAGGTCCGCGACCCGCGCGGCACCGTCGAGCATGGAGTACTCGGAGTGCACGTGCAGGTGCACGAACGAGTCCGAGCCGGTTGCTCCCGACGTGCCCGTCGCCGAGTTGCCTGTCCCCGAGTTGCCTGCACCGCTAGCCGCCACCGAACAGGACCTCCATCGAGCTGTGCTTCTGCCACTCCGACTGCGGGGAAGGTCAGCGGGAGAGACCTCACCCTAGCCCGCTCCGCCGTCAGTTCCACTTCCACGGCGGCGCGTCGTCGGGCCGGGGCACGGGGTCCGCCGGGCGTTTCCGACGTGCCGGGACTACCGTCAGCGGCGTCCGCTGCACGCTCCGGGTGACCGCGATGGCCGGGGTCGGGCGCACGAGCGCTCACGGGCGGGCAGTCGGGCGTCGGTCAGGCCGGGGGGGCCATCCGGTAGATCGCGCCGGCGAGGTCGTCGCTGACGTAGACCGCGTCGTCGGGACCCTGCACGGCCATCACCGGCCTGCCCCAACGATCGCCGGCCGCGTCCTGGAACCCGCCGAGCAGGGTCTGCTGGGGGCCGAGGGTGCCGTCCCGCCACGGAAAGAACGACACCTCCGGTGCCCGCGGCGGGTGGCGGTTCCAGGAGCCGTGCACGCCGACCAGGGCGCCCGGGCCGTACGGCTGGGGCAGGCCCGGCGAGGTCGCAAAGCTCAGTCCGAGCGGCGCGGAGTGGGCGCCGAGCCCCTGTTCGACCGGCGGCAGGCTGCCGCAGTCCAGCTTCGAACCGTCGGCGTTGGTCTGCACGTCTCGGACGAACGGTCGGTCGGTGTAGCTCAGCGCGCTGCCCGGCGCGCCGGGGTCCAGGTCGGGATCCGGGTTGCAGTACGGCCACCCCAGGTCACGACCCTGGGTGAGCCTGGCCAGCGGCTCGAGCGGATGGTCGTTGACGTAGGACGTGACGACCTGCCCGCGGTCGCTCCGGCCGTCGCCGTCGATATCGCGGTCCTCGGGGTAGGCGACCTGGTCGCGGTTGTTGACCGCGGTCCAGACGGCTCCGTCCGGGTCGACCGCCAGCCCGGTCCCGTTGCGCACCCCCCGGGCGAAGACCTCGGCCTGACCACCACCGGGAGGGACCCGCATGATGGTGGCCCGCTCGGGATCGGCGGAGCGGTCGGCCACCGAGACGTTGCCCGTCGAGCCCACCGAGACGTAAACCGCGCCGTCGGGACCGACGGTGACGCTCTTCAGCGCGTGCGCGTAGGCCCCCTTGAGCTCGGGGCTTTTGGCGTCGGGCAGGCCGTCGACGACGGTCCGCGGGACACTGGCCACCCCGTCGCCGTAGGCATAGGCGTCCACCCGGTCGCTCTGGGCGACGTAGAGGGTCGACGGGCCGGCGAAGGCGAGACCGTGCGGCTGGTTCAGCCCCGACAGCAGCGTCGAGGGGGTCGGCGCCCCGTCGGACCCGGCAGGGTCCAACGCGATGACATCTCCGAGCTTCGGCCGCGACACGAGCAGCTTGCCGTCCGGCGCCCACGCCAGCAGCCGCGCCGCCTCTACCCGGGCGAACACGCTGACGGTCCAGCCGGTCGGGGCGAGCACCTGACGCGCCGTGTCGAACGGTTCGTCGGCGAGGCTCGGATCCACCCCCAACGTCATCGAGGTCAGGCCGCCGACGGTCGCGGCGCTGGGTGCCGATCCGCCCGCACCGATCGGTGCCCCCGGCCTCGCCCCGCACGCGCCGGCCGCGAGCAGGACCACCGCAGCCCCCGCGACCAGGCGACAACGCCCGCGTCTGGTCGGCGTGTCGGAACGGATCTGGCTGGTCGGCAGGGCGGTCGGCACGCGTCCATCATCACGCGGCGAGACAACTCCGGGGCCGAACCCGACGAACGGTCCGACCCACGACCCGACTCGAACGTCCGACTTGGGCCCACGGGGCTGTCACGTCCGGAGTGCTCGCTGGTCACCGACCCGCGACACCACTCTCAGTCGTCCATCAGCTCCAGCAGCTGCTGGCACGTCCGGATGTTGCGGACGGTCGCCGACACCCCGACCACCTTGCTGAAGCCGACGGCCAGCTTGCTCTTCGCCAGACCCCCGCCGTAGTCGACGTAGATCTCGTCCCCGGCAAACCTCACCTGCTCGACCTCGGTCGCCAGCGTCGCGACCTGGTCCTTCGCGTTCGCGGAGACGGCGCCCATCAGGAAGGCGATCGTGGTCTGTTTGGGGTCGCCGTCGGGATAGGGGTTCCCCTCGACGGCCTGGGCCAGCTGGGCCCGGGTGCGGACGGCGACGTCGATCCGGATCCCGAAGTCGGCCTCGATCCCGTCCGCCAACGCCTGGGCGATCGCCTGATCGCTCCCGGTGCTGGTGAAGATCAGGTTGCCGCTGTTGATGTAGGTGCGGACGTCGGTGTAGCCGAGCCGCTCGGCCAGCTCGCGCAATTTCGGCATCGCGACCTTGTTCCGGCCACCGAGGTTGACCCCCCGGAGCAGGGCGACGTACGTCGTCATGTCCCCGTTCCCGTCACGCCGCGGGCTCCGTCATCCGCCCATTGTGCCCGTCGGGCGACGAAAGCGCCGCTGGCGACCAGTCAGCTGCTGGCCGACACGCCGCAAAAAGCCGGCAACAGCTGGCTGGTCGGCGTCAGACGAGCATCTGGCGGGCGGTCGGCGGGATCGGCTTGGGCAGCTTGGTCGAGCCGGAGAGGAACTGGTCCACCCCGGCCGCGCAGGCCCGACCCTCGGCGATCGCCCAGACGATCAACGACTGACCGCGACCCGCGTCGCCGCAGGCGAAGACCCCCTCGACGTCGGTGGCGTAGTCGTTGTTGCGGGCGACGTTGCCGCGGTCGTCCAGCGACACCCCGAGCTGCTCGATCACGCCGCGTTTCTCCGGGCCGGTGAAGCCCATGGCCAGCAGTACCAGATCGGCCGGGATCACCTTCTCGGTGTTCTCGACCGGGGTCAGCTTGCCCTTCTCGAAGACGACCTCGGTGAGCTTGATCGACGTCACGTTGCCGTGCTCGTCGCCGAGGAACTCACTGGTGGAGACCGAGTAGACCCGGTCGCCACCCTCTTCGTGCGCCGAGGACACCTTGTAGGTCATCGGGTACGTCGGCCACGGCTGGTGCTCCGGGCGGTCCTCCGGCGGGATCGGCAAGATCTCGAGCTGGGTGATCGAGGCCGGCCCCTGCCTGATCGAGGTGCCGAGGCAGTCCGCCCCCGTGTCGCCGCCGCCGATGATGACCACGTGCTTGCCCGCGGCCGTGATCTGGTCGGCCACCTGCTGACCCCGAGCGACCCGGTTGGCCTGGGGCAGGAAGTCCATGGCCTGGTAGACGCCCGTGAGCTCACGCCCCGGCACCGGCAGGTCGCGGCCGACCGTGGACCCGGTGGCGATGACGACCGCGTCGTACCGCTCCTTGAGCTGGGTTCCGGTCACGTCGAAGCCGACGTTGACCCCGCAGCGGAAGTTCGTCCCCTCGTTGCGCATCTGCTTGATGCGCCGGTCCAGGACCTTCTTCTCCATCTTGAACTCGGGGATGCCGTAGCGCAACAGCCCGCCGGGCGCGTCGGCCCGCTCGAACACCGCCACGGTGTGGCCGGCCCGGGTCAGCTGCTGGGCCACGGCCAGACCCGCCGGACCCGAGCCCACCACGGCCACGGTGTGGCCGGTGTGCCACTCCGGCGGCTGCGGGTGCACCCGCCGGTCGTCCCACGCCTTGTCGATGATGGCGACCTCGACGTTCTTGATCGTCACCGGATCCCGGTTGATGCCGACGACGCAGGCCGTCTCGCACGGCGCCGGGCACAGCCGCCCGGTGAACTCGGGGAAGTTGTTGGTGGCGTGCAGCCGCTCGAGTGCGGCGTCCCAGTCGTCGCGCCAGAACAGGTCGTTCCACTCGGGGATCAGATTCCCCAGCGGGCACCCCGTGTGACAGAACGGGATGCCGCAGTCCATGCAGCGACCCGCCTGTTTGCTGATGATCGGCAGCACGGCCAACCCCGGCGTCCCCGGATAGACCTCTTTCCAGTCGTGCACCCGTTCGTCGACGGGCCGGCGCGCGGCCACCTGCCGCGGCGTGGTGATGAACCCCCGGGGGTCAGCCATGTGCGGCCTCCATCATCTTGATCGTCGTCTGGTCGTCGTCCAGGCCGTCGCTCTTCGCCTGACTCTGCGCCTTGAGCACCTTCGCGTAGTCCCGCGGCAGAACCTTGGCGAACCGCGGCAACGCGGCGTCCCAGTCGGCCAGCAACCGCTCGGCCACGGCGGACTCGGTCTCCTCGTGGTGGCGGACCACCAGCGTCCGCAGGGCGGCGGCGTCGTCGGTGTCGATATCCACGACATCGACCATGTCCCGGTTGAGCAGCGCCTCGTCCAGGTCCAGCACGTACGCCGTCCCGCCCGACATGCC